>NZ_PDYM01000001.1 GCF_002743055.1 Sporosarcina sp. P13
GTATATGACGTACTACAATCATTATCGTGGGCAATGGAATTTAAAAAAGTTGCCGCCTGCAAAATACAGGCAGCAACTTCAACAACTAGCATAGGCTTTTTTTAATTGTCCTTTACAAAGGGTACAGTTTATAACTAGGAGACTGTCTTTTTTGTTAGAACAACAACTTCTTCTGCTGCTGGAAAATCCACTTTTCCATACTCTTATATAACATTAACGAAATAGCCAACAACATGACACCTTTGATCAAGTTAAATGGCAAAATTCCTAAAATAATCATTTGATACAATGCATTACCTGTGACAGGAGGCATACCTAGAAAATACGTGTACATCGGCAAGAACACTAGGTAATTCAACAAACTCATACCAACCGCCATGGCTGTTGTACCCGCGATCAAACCTACCACTAAACCTTTCGCTGAACGGTATTTCATGAAAATCCAGTAAATTGGCATGATGAATAATACACCCGTCACAAAGTTTGCGATCTCGCCCACTGGAACACCAGTAGGACTTCCTGATAAAAACCAATGTATGACATTCTTCAAAAACTCTACGCCAATTCCTGCAACTGGGCCCATCGTCATGATTGCCATGACCGCCGGAATTTCACTAAAATCAATTTTCAGAAACCCAGGCATAGCCGGGATTGGAAAATTGAACTGCATTAAAACCGTTGAGATACTACCTAATATAGCCACCAAAATCAACTTGTGTAACCTTTTGTTATTCACTTGTTCCTCTCTCCTTTTGCGATTCACTTCAAAAGAGGAAAGGCTCGCACATCCGTTGCTTCGCTAAAAAATCCCTAAAGCGAGTAAGCTTTAGGGAGAGTTAAATGCACTTTTAAGTACAGATAAATAAAATACATTTATCCGGCCGTAAACAAGCACCATTTTTGCGTACACAAAAAAGATGGCTGCACCTTCACCTTCTCCCATCCAGACTATACTGTCGGCTCCGGAATCTCACCAGAATCAGCTGTTACGCTCGCGGGCTAAAAATAGAAACCTATTTTATTTCCGCCGGTCGGGAATTACACCCTGCCCCGAAGATGAATCAATATTTAGTTATATTCATATTGTAGCGTAAAAAAACTGTTTTGTAAACTACACGAGTTTACAAAACAGCTTCATTCGATAATCAATTGCTTTGGATTGGCTCCGATTGGCTTTTCTAGCGGTTGTGTAAAATCAAAACCCATCCAGTTCTCTTGTACTATATGACCAAACTGAACTTGTTGATCAAAACTTGCAGCTGTTAGTAAGATGCCTTCAATCAACTGCATAGCATCTTCCTGTTGCAAACTGTCAAGATCTAGTTGTTGTGTGAATTTCACATGTATAATTCCTTGCTCTTCAGTCACCGCAAAATCTACGTCTTCAGGCACAACGCTAGAATAGATATCATTCGGCGTTTCTTTCATTGCCTTTAACGCTTCTTCTACTGCTGCATAAGACTGTCCGAAATTCGAGGAAAGAAGCTGTTCTGCATTTTTTTGCGTAAATCGATAATATGCTTGATGCGTTATATTACTAGATAGCACTAGTGGTTCATCTACTTCACCTACTTGATCAAACGTAATAGGTGAGCCGTCTTCTTGAAAAAATACCACTTCATCCATGCCGTGAAACGTCGCTTGAACAGAAAGATTCAACATTTCAAGTGTAGCACTTGCTAGATCATACGAGTGATGCGCAGGAAACTTCATTACCACTTGATCGTTTTCGGATGAAACTTCCGCGTCATATGGGTGATATGCTGTGAAGCCAAGTGCTTCCTCGTCTATCTTCTCTGCGTACATATTGTATAAAGCTACAGCATCCGGTTCACTCGAATGAAGATCACTTATTACCTGTTTTTTAGGCAATAAGAATGTAACAGGTATAATCGTCGCCTGATCAGTAGCAAGACCTATATGAAAAGGTATCTGCGTACTGTCAGCATAAGCTGCGTAATGTATTTCTGTAGCATTCGAAAACATTACCTTATCTGTACTTTCTGTACTTTCTGTACTTTCTGTACTTTCTGTACTTTCTGTACTTTCTGCACTTTCCTCACTTATTATGGAGCGACTTTCTATTTTCATGGATTCTGATGCGTCTTGTGAAGTTATTTTATCCATTGCTGTTTGTTCGGTTTGATTAAGGAATGTAGGCACTAAGATTGTGAGCAAAAGAACCGCTGCAGCAGCCACAATAATTGGCATCCAGTTTACTTTAGACGCTTTTTTCTTCGATTGCTTTGCAACTAGTCTCGAATCATTTTTCAGCCTTTGCAACACGTCTTCCTTCGAGCGTCGATCCTCAATTGTTGGCATTTCACGTAAAGTCTTGTCAATTTTTTCTTCATCCCACTTCTTTTTACTCATGCCCTATCCCCCTCTCTTACCTTTGCTTGCAGTGCTTTGATCGCACGATGCTGTGTTGTTTTCACTTTGCTCTCTGTCCACTCTAACGCGTCCGCTGTTTCAGCAATCGTTAGGTCTTGGAAAAACCGCATAAGAATGACCATTTTCTGATCACCAGTACAACTATGCAACGCTTCTAACATGACTCGTTTTTCTTCATCCACTTCGATTAACTGTTCAGGAAGGCGATCTGTCGCAACTAATTCTGTCGTTTCCCAATCAAAGTGGAAATTCGTATGTTTTTTAATCGTTGCTTGTTTACGAAAGTAATCAATGGAAACATTTTTTGCAATAGCGAATAACCATGTTTTTTCCGAGCTTTTACCTTCGAAATTCCCATATGATTTAAGTACACGAACGTACACTTCATGCATTAAATCTTCTGCTATATCCCGATTGCGAGTGAGATAGATCAAAAAACTAAATACATCTCGGTTATAGTCTTCGTATAAACGCAGAAATACGGATTCCTCCATTCAATCCCCTCGCTCTATTAAGTAGTCGATTCATATCAAAAAAAGTTTCAGTTTATTGACTGATCAAATGGAAGTGAACATATAAAGATTGTACCTGCAACTTCTCCGCGTGTTGCAAGGATAGATCCACGATGTGCTTCCATAATATTTTTTGCGATTGCTAAGCCAAGCCCAGTACCACCTTTCCCTCTCGTTCGTGCTTTATCCGCCTTATAAAAACGCTCAAAGACAAACGGCAAATCTTTTTCTAGTATTCCGACTCCCGTGTCAGCAACGGTTATATCTAGCATACCCTTTGATCGGTAAACACCTAATGTCACCGCTCCACCGTTAGGAGTATGGCGAATGGCATTATCAATTAGATTCGTAAATACTTGTTCCAAACGGTCTTCATCCGCATTCACAAGAAGACCCGTTGATTCATCCGTCTTCAACGATAAATCCACTTCCGCATCCTTCGCGACTTGTGAAAATTTAGTAACCAGGCGATTAAGGAAGTCTACGACAGGCAATGGCTCTTGGTTTAATTGAATATGCCCAGATTCCATTCGTGCTAGATTCAGCAAATCCGTCACTAATCGGCTCATTCGCTTCGATTCATCATGAATAATTTGCACCATTTCCATACGTTCTTCTTCACTGCTCACAACATCATCAATGATCGCTTCACTATAGCCTTGGAGCATTGAAATAGGTGTTCGTAGCTCATGGGAGACGTTGGCGATGAAGTCCGAACGCAATTTATCAAGCTTATGTTGTTCGGTCATATCACGGAATACAGCAACCGCTCCACGAATACTGTTTTCACTGTACAACGGACTGATTGAAATAACATAAAATTGTCCACCTAGCTCCAACTCATCTTCTACTTGCTCAGAAAATGAAATCGCATGCTCAAGCATATGAAACACTTCTTTTGGTAACGGATGATTCTTTTTCGCGTTATAGCCATACCATTTCTTCAACAATAATTCAGCTTGCGGGTTTTTCAATAAAATCGAGTAATCTTGATTGAATGTAATAACTGCATCTGTCATCGATGTTAGAATGCTTGATAATTGTTCTTTCTCTTGTTTAATCAATTCAATATTATATTTCAGCTGTCGGCCCATTTGATTGAAAGCTGTTGCTAGCTGCCCGATTTCGTCTTTTTGCGCAACAGGTAAATGCGTATTAAAATTTCCTTTAGACAACTCAAAAGCCGCCTGTTTCATCTTCCGCAGTGGTAATGTAATACGTGTCGATAAGAAAAAGGCGAAAAATGTAGTTAAAATAAACGCAATAAATGCTGATAAGAACACGATGTTCGTCGTACTTTTCGTCGTCCGATGTATAGCATCCAAACTCTGATACATCAACACGCTGGCGATTTCCCCAGGCGCCGGCTCAAACGGATAGGAAAAAAGTAAATATTGCTCCATCACTTCATTTATAGTTAATGAGGGCAAGATCATTTCTTTCACTTTCTGCTTTCCAACTTCCGGTGATTCAAACAAACTAGTTTCAGAGAGTAACTTTTTCTCAATTTCTTCCTTACTATCGGCCGTATGGAACGAATAAAGTATCGTCCCTTGTTGATCAACGACTATGGCATTTGTTTCCTTATCCAAAATATCATCTATAATCACATACATGGAATTCCTACTTTGTTCTTCGGTATCATTGACAATTTTGCTGATGGTGGCAGCTTCCCTCTGCAATGATTCTTCCGCTTGTTTCGTATGGAAATTATCTAGGAACTCTAGCAGTAGCAATGTCACGATAAACAGTACAAATGAAACGAGAAGCAATATGGTGGCCCATAGCTTCCCGACAATTGAATTCCATATTCTGATCATTCGTTCGGAACCTCGAACTTGTAGCCGACACCCCATACCGTAACGATCATTTTCGCTGCCCTATCTGAAACGCGGCTTAATTTCTCACGAAGCCGTTTAACGTGCGTATCGACAGTACGTAAATCACCGAAAAACTCATAATGCCATACTTCTTTCAATAATTGCTCTCGATCGAACACTTTGTCAGGGGACTTTGCTAAGAAATATAGTAGTTCATATTCCTTCGGTGTTAAGTTGACCTCTTTCCCTTCCGCTGTCACACGATGTGCATCGTGATCGATCGTCAGTTGAGGGAACACAACCAAATCTTTTGATGATGTATTCGATGAAACATTTGGGAATGACACAGATCTTCTAAGCATCGCCTTGACTCGCAACACGACTTCTCTCGGACTGAATGGCTTAACGATATAATCATCCGCACCACTTTCAAAGCCTCCTACACGGTCCGCTTCTTCACCTTTAGCTGTCAACAAAATAACAGGTGTCATTTGCTTATTCTCACGAAGTTCTGCGAGTACTTCTAGCCCATCTTTTTCAGGCATCATGACATCGAGCAAGATACAATCGTACTGCTCAGCGAACGCTTTCTCTAAAGCCTCCACCCCATCAATAGCCTCATCGATTTCATAACCTTCACGTGATAAATACATATTTAACAATCGGCGAATCCGATCCTCGTCATCCACTACTAATAGCTTCACAGTCTCTTCCATATAAAATTACCCCTTTCGACAATCTTCTATCTCTATTGTACCTATTATGCAGTATAAAAAGAAATAAAAAGACTGCATGACAATAGTTGCCATGCAGTCAAAATTTACGCATAGGAGTGCAAGCCTGCAATAATCAAGTTAACTGCAATTAAGTTAAACATAATAATTACAAAACCTATCACAGCTAGCCAAGCAGACTTCTGACCTTCCCAACCTCTAGATAGACGCAGGTGAAGGAACGCAGCGTAGAATAACCACGTGATGAGCGCCCATACTTCTTTAGGATCCCAACCCCAGAACCGCGACCAAGCTTCATGCGCCCAAATCATAGCGAATATCAACGCGCCGAGAGTAAACACCGGGAATCCGATTAATACGGAACGATATCCGATCTCATCCATCAACTGAGAATTTGCTTTTTTCGCTAGCGGCTGGAACACGGCAGCGATCGGCTTGCGCGCTATGAGGCGCAATAGTAAATAAAGTACAGCCCCTACTGCAACGGACCAGGTTAGAGATGTTAATCTTTGCGCGTTAATAATTGGCGGCAATTCTACCCAAGGCTTCATTGCACCTGGTGTCATCGCTTCGTATTCGTTCATTCCGAATAGTGGCGGAATATGATAAGTAATTTCTGCAGGCGCTTCGTTTTTATCGATATACGTGAATTCCGCTTCATAGCCCATCGTCTTGAAAGTTGTAGATGTTACGACAAAACCTAGAACAAGGACGAGCGTAAACATGACGGCTTCAATCCAAAAACGTTGTTTAGATTTTTTCGTCATATCAATGTTTTTCACTAAAAACACTAATCCAGCTACCGCACTTATAGCAAGAATGGATTCACCAATTACCGTTGTAATTACGTGGATGAACAACCATTTACTTTGCAATGCAGGGATTAACGGAGTAACTTCCCGTGGGAACATCGTTGCATAGGAAATGATAATAATCGCAATCGGTAAAGCAAACAACCCAAGAGAAGGCGTTCGGTACATGATGTACAGCAGAATAAATGCACCGACAAGCATCATACCGAATGCCGTTGTGAATTCAAACATATTACTGAGTGGTGCGTGGCCCGATGCAATCCATCGCGTGGCGAAATAACCTATATGTGTAAGGAATCCGATGATTGTAATGACAAGACCAATCGTTCCCCATTTACTATTGTGATAGGCTTTTTCTGTTTTTGACTTTTTAATGGCTCCACCAAAAAATAGAGTCGCTACTAAGTACGCAATAAATGATATTAGTAATAAGTTACTGCTGATAGTAACTAAGTCCATATTTCTTCGTCCCCTTCCTGTTCTGGCTTGTCCAACTCAGGATCCTGACGATCTTTATAAGCAGGCAAGGCGGTAGATTCTCTTAGTTTATCTAGTTCCTTACGTAAAGAGAACCAGTTTTTATTCGTGTGAGCAGCGATCAATACTTGACCATCCGCACCTTCTTGAATCCAAATTCGACGATGTTGCCAATACATTCCTTGAATAACACCAATCATAAAGACTAGACCACCAAGTAGCAAAATATACAATGTTTTATCTTTACGGATCGTTAAACCCGAAATATTACGTGTTTCAGCAGCAGCAAACTTGATTGCATAATCATTTTGCTCCACTTCAAGCGTTTGGCGAATCGCAACAAAACTTTTCTCGCCTTCTGGCTTTTCAGGTGTGTTCATTTGGAAGATGAATGCAGGGTTGTTTGGAACCGGCGACTTCGAATATGGTTCACCATCTTTTATCCCGTCATAGTCCGGATAAAATCCAAGCATATTTACAGACGCACCCTTACCTAAATCATACTTTTTTTCCGGATTACTTAAATCGACCGTAAATTCACCTAATGACTCCTCAGACGATTTCTCCACTAAATGGAACGTCATTGTTTTTAGTTCATCAAGTTTGTAGTCCATTTGGAAGACGTTATAACCGTTAAATTTCAATGGTTTATTCACAACGATTGCGTAATCCTCAACTTTTTCAAGATTATCACTACCAGGTAAAGAACCTTCTTTTTCTTTATACAATGTAACATCGGTCCTATACGTTTTCACGATGGAACCCACTTTATCTAATGCCGCACCAAAAACTTCTTCTGCTTCTTCTTTAGTATAGTTCTCTAATGTGAAGCCTTTGTTTTCAAGTACATATCCTGGCGCACCGACGATATTACGTGTTTCACCTTCACGTATCCACATCGCTTCATCCACATAGAAACCTGGAATACCGCGAAGTAATACGCCGACGAAAAAGATAATGAGTCCTGTATGGTTTACATACGGGCCCCAACGAGAGAAACGATGCTTTTCGGCTAAAATTGCCCCGTTTTCTGTTTTTACGTTGTAATGCATTTTTTTTAGTTCTTCTTCTGCTTTCGCAAAAGATTCAGCTGTATTTTCAATTGTGCCTTCCCCATAAATCCGCTGACGCTTCATAAAAGATGGGTGGCGGCGTGTACGTTGCTTTTTAAGTGATTTATAAAGTGGTACGACTCGGTCAATACTTGCGATAATAATAGAAGTCGCGAGCATACCGATCAGTACTTTAAACCACCAACTATTATACATATCATAAAAACCTAATTGATAATAAATTTTCCCTACGACACCATAGAGACGCTCATAGTATTCCGCATACTCTGCATCAGTTGATGCGGGTACATAGAATTTCTGTGGAAAAACAGTCCCAATTGCAGAAGCGATTAACACAGCCGCAATAATGCCGACGCCAATTTTGACACTGGAGAAAAAGTTCCATATTTTATCGACTATTGAACTTTTATACGTCTGGGATCTTCTTGAAGATCCCTCGTAACGCATATCAACAATGTCACTTTCCTTTGCTTTTTCAGATAATGGACGTCCGCACTGCTCGCAAAGCTCCGTGCCATAAGGATTTTCATGACCACATTGGCATGTTATTTTGCTCATTGAGTATCAAACTCCTTATTTTGGTTGAATGCTTTCTAAATAATCCACAATCTGCTGCTTTGTCATTCCTTGTTTAATAACTCTCGTGATCTTACCTTCAGGATTGATCAAAAAAGTCGTAGGCAATGGCTTAATATTATACAAGTCCATCACTGTTTTATTCTTATCCCACAACATAGGAAACGTTAGATTCATATCATCACGGAAGAGTTCCACTTTCACTTTCGGTTCTCCAACGTTAACTGTTAGAATATGTACGCCCTTCGCTTCGAAGTCTTTGTACAGGTCTTCCATATACGGCATTTCCTTTTTACACGGTGGACACCAAGTCCCCCAAAAGTTCAAGAACACACCTTGTCCTTTGTAGTCAGACAGTCGATGTGCATTCCCTTCTAAATCCACAAGCTCAAAGTCAGGAGCTTTATCTCCTTCAGCTAATACTTTTACCTTATCTTTTGAAGTAATCGCGTAAACAATGATGGCTGCTAAAATTAATAGAAGGGCTGTCCTGCTAATTAGCCGGATAGTCTTTTTATTTTTCTTTTTGACCAATCATGTAACCTCCTGTCAAATTTTCGTTCCTAATTCATTATACCAAAAGGGAAAATCAGTTGATGCCGCAGTCGTGATAGGTTTGTGAACTTTCAAGGCTTTATTAACCGATTTTACCCGTTTCTGCGAGCACACGTAATTGCTTTATTTCATGTGTCGTCAATTGTCGTGCTTCCCCCGCGTTGAGACCACGTGTCGTTAAATTAGCAAATTGTTCACGTTTTAGCTTCGTCACAGGACAACCAATCGCATCGAACATTCTACGCACTTGACGATTACGACCTTCATGGATTGTAATTTCAACAATAGCGGAGTTTGTCTTTTTGTCGACTGTAGTCATTTTGACATGAGCTGGCGCCGTCCTTCCATCGTCTAACTCAATTCCTGTTTCTAGCTTTTTCAAGTTCTCCCGCGTCGGGATCCCTTTAACTTTTGCAACATATCGTTTTTGAATTTCAAATTTCGGGTGCGTCATTAAGTAAGAGAAGTCCCCGTCATTTGTCAAAAGCAAGACACCTGACGTGTCATAGTCCAATCTACCAACCGGGAAAATCCGTTCTTCAATTTCCGGCACTAAATCGATGACCGTTTTACGTCCTTTATCATCAGCCACCGTCGAGATGTAGCCTCTAGGTTTATAAAGTAAATAATAGACAGGCTTTTCTTTCGTCAATTGAACGCCTTCTACAGCAATTGTGTCCATTCTGCTAACTTTTGTACCTAGTTCTGTTACTACTTCGCCATTTACTTTAACTAAGCCGTCTAGGATGAGCTTCTCTGCTTTTCTTCTTGAAGCCACACCAGCCTGCGCTAATACCTTTTGTAATCTTTCCATAACTTCCTCCTTGGTGTTACATACTGAAAAAATTATGTCATACTTTGAGTCAAATGAAAAGAAGACTGTCCTAGAGAGGACAATCTTCGAAATAGTGAGTAATCTATTTACTTTTTCGTGTCGATATCTACAGCTACAGTCTTGATCGGCTCAGTGTCTAAGTAGACAGACCAATAGCCTTTTTTCTGTGCTTGTTCTGTTTGAGGTATTTGCAAAACATTGGATAGTGACTTTTTTTCATTTTTATTTACGAGCAATGTAATAGAATCCTCTAGTGTTGCTGTCATATGAGGAAAGATTTGATACCGTCCCTTTTTTGCGACGGTATAGCGCTTGTACTCTGTAAATATTTGCTGTGATAAATGCTTGTGTACTTTCCAGTCGTCTCCATTATTCAATGTCACAACAATGACTGATTTGCCATCTTTCTCAAAGTAGGTTGCGAGTGTGCGACCCGCTGCTTTTGTGAAGCCTGTCTTGCCTGCAATTGCAGAAGGCTCCGACAGTAGCAATCGATGCTTATTCTGCCAGCTGTTCTTCCCTTTATCCGTTTCATACGAATGATTTTTCGTTGTAGCAATTTTCCGAAACTTGGGATTTTTCATTGCAAAATACAACATTTTCGCGGTGTCATACGCTGAAGACAAGTGGCGCTCATGATGCAACCCTGACGGATTCGTAAAGTACGTTTGCTCCAATCCGTGGTGTTCTGCTTTTTCATTCATCAAATAAACAAAACCTTCTACTGAGCCGCCAGCATGTTCTGCTAGCGCTTGCGCAGCATCATTTCCTGAACGCAGCATTAGCCCATGTAGCAAATCATCAGTCTGCATCACTTGACCAGGTTGCAAATAAATAGACGAACCTTCAGCGGTCGCCGCTTCTGCTGAAATCATCGTTTCTTCGCTTTCTGACTTTAATTCCAAAAATGTATAGGCCGTCCACATTTTCGTCAAACTTGCGATAGGTAATGGGTAGTGCTCATTTTCACCCTTCAATAATCTACCAGTATCCGCATCTATCACCGCCCACGACGAGCCGGCTGCATGGATGGTAGCAGGTGCTACTAACAATAGCGCTAGAAACAACGAAGCTATGACCGAAGTCTTTCTCAATCATCTTGTCCTCCTTCGTCTTGGATTGAAAAGGCTTCCTGAAATTTCGTCATAAATAAATCCGTATCTTCTGGTTCTGACTCTTCTTCTAGTGAAAGTGGTGGTAAATCTGCAACGGATGCCAAGCCAAAGCGGTCCAAGAAGAAATCCGTCGTCCCATATAAAATAGGTCGTCCAGGTCCATCCATACGTCCAACTTCCTCAACGAATCCTTTACCAGTTAAAGAAGACAGCGCACGTTCAGACTTTACACCGCGCAAATCATCCACTTCTACCCGAGTCACCGGTTGCTTGTAGGCAATGATTGCAAGTACTTCTAGAGCCGCTTGTGTAAAAGTTGAAGGTTTTGGATTCTCAAGCATTCTTTTAATATCATCTACCCATTCACTTTTCGTCACTAAGCGATAGCTACCACCATAGCTTTTTAATGTGATTCCACGCTTTTCATCTTGCTCATACTGTTCATGCAAAGCGTTCATTATTTCGATTACCTGCTCATCGCTGCATTCAAGCAATACGGCTAATTCAGCTAATGTCATACCTTCTTCACCCGCCACGAATAAAAAACTTTCCGTCATTCCTATAAGCCTGGATTCCATATCCATTGCACACATCCCTTCAAATCAATGAGATTAGTAACTCTTTAAAATTACGTTGTTGGCGTACATTCACTTCTTGCAATTTCATCAGCTCGAGCAATGATAAGAAAGTCAGCACGAGCTCCGGTGTGGTCACCATCTCAAATAGCTCGTGGAATTCACATTCGCCTCCACACGTCTCAAGCCTACTCATGATACTTGACATCTTATCACCGACAGACTGCTCCCTTTTTGTTATACTCGCTGTTAGAGGTAAGCGCAGCTTTTTTCGTTGTAGCATCTTTTGGAACGCACCAATTAAGTCAAAGACGTTTAACGGCTCTGTCGTCTCCTGTACAAGCGGCTCCCCATAATCGGATAAATCTTCAGGTTTCTTAGTGAAGTGTTCATCGCGATCTGCAGCAGACTCACGTAGCGTGTTGGCCGCTTCTTTGTACTTCCGATATTCGATTAAGCGAGCAATGAGTTCTTCACGCGGATCTTCCTCTTCGTAATCAAATTCATCATCAAACGTTTCCTCTTCATTGACAGGCAGTAACATTTTACTTTTTATTTCTAAAAGGGTGGCCGCAAGCACAAGATACTCACTCAACTCATCCAACTTCAGGACGCGCATAGCGTGCAGATGCTCTATGTATTGTTGAGTCAATTCCGCCATGGGGATATCGTAAATATCAATCTCCAGTCGATTGATCAAGTGTAATAATAAATCAAGCGGCCCTTCAAATACTTCTAATTTCACACTATAACTCATTTTCACTACCTACCTAACTTGAAAGGAATGATGTAGAATGCATCCGTACTACCATCCTCATTTTCTACATTTTATTGTGTATTTCAATGACAATCAAGATTATTTCGAATGTCATGAAGTGCTAGAAGAATATTGGAAAGGACAACAGGATTTCTCGAAAGAACATCCATTGACTGGCTATATTCTTATGGCAACCGGATTATATCACTGGCGACGCGGCAATATCAAAGGTGCAACACGAACATTGCGAAATGCGCTTTGTAGATTCCAACAAATGCCCGCCATCTATAGTGACTACAAAAAAGAGGTTGCGGTTGATCAAGTGATACAACAGCTAGAGAAATCGCTTGATCGCATTGAGTCTGGCGAGTGCTTCACTGCATTCCCTCTACCAATCTCCACCGCCTTGCAACACGCTGCTGAAAATGAACAACCTATGCAATTACTTCCAAAAAACAGTGCAGCCGTTATTCATAAACATATGCAAAGAGACCGGTCAGATATTCTCTTACAACGCGAAGAAAAGAAGAAGGGCAGTCGTTAACGATCTGCGCCTTCTTCTTTTCGTAGACAACTAGCTATAAACGGCTCTGTAAAGTCCGTACTTTGACAACGATAGCCAGGATAAATGTTTTGCAATTCCTTCAGCATCTTAAAGCCAATACCTTCCCCACGAAATGATGGGTTCAGAGATACATGCTGTACCGTGTACGTACGTGCTTCGTCATTTACTTCTACACCGATCAATCCAATGTAATCTTCAAGTTCTTTGTAGAGAAATAGTTGCCAGTGTTCATCACATATATATTGTTGAACGGTTTCTTGCAGTTTTCGTAACATTTTCTCACTAGGGATATAAGATAAAAAGCCCATAGCAATTTTTTCTTGCGCTTTCTTAAAACGAATAAGCTTCAATAGTAACCCCTTCTTTTCGGAAATCCTTTGTACAGTTTACACGAACATTCCATTTTTTTCAACTCATCACATCATCGTTAACGAGGATCAATTATGGGTACGACTAAATACCAATAGACAACTCCCCAAATTAACGCCATCACAACTATAGCTAAAAAGAGGATGAGATTTTTCTTTTTCATCGGGAAATCTCCTTCTCCTCTTGATGTAACGGGAGATCCAATTTGATGATATCTTCATATGTTTCTCTTCTCACCACAAGTTGATGTTGACCGTTTTCCGCAAATACAACAGCTGGTCGTGGCAAACGATTATAGTTGCTGGCCATGGAATACGTATACGCACCTGTACAAAAAACTGCCAGTAAGTCCCCAGTTTCCACTTTTGGTAATGAGGCGTTTTCAATCAGCTTATCACCTGACTCACAGCACTTCCCTGCAACAGTCCATTGTTGGTCATGAGGCTCGTTCATGCGATTGGCAATAGCACTTGAATAGTGCGCATCATATAAAGCGGGACGAATATTATCCGACATTCCACCGTCGACAGCCACATACGTGCGAACACCCGGCACTTCCTTCGTACTGCCAGATGAATAAATCGTTGTTCCTGCATCCCCTACAAGTGAGCGACCAGGCTCAATCCAAATTTCCGGAATTGGATACTCGCATTCCTCCGCCATCGATTTCACGACATCTGCCATTTCTTCTACATACACAGCCGGCTCAAGTGGCTGATCCTCTTCTGTATAGCGAATACCAAAGCCGCCACCTAAATTCAATACAGGACAGATAAACTGATGTGTCGTGCGCCATGCTACCATTTTCTCCATCAAAACTTCCGCAGCAAAACGAAAGGCATCCGTTTCGAATATTTGCGAACCGATATGACAATGCATACCGAGGAAATTGATGAATTCATGCGTATGCAATGCTTCAAACGCTTCATCTGTTTGTCCATTTTTTAAATCAAAACCAAATTTAGAGTCTTCCTGCCCTGTTGTAATATAATCATGGGTATGCGCTTCAATTCCTGGCGTTACACGGATTAGGACATTCATTTTCTGCTTTCGTTCTGTCGCAATAGCCTTGATGAGTTCGATCTCCAAAAAGTTATCAATTACGATACAGCCTATTTGTTCTTCAAACGCATACAAAATTTCTTCTCTGCTTTTATTGTTACCATGGAAATGAATGCGTTCACGAGGGAATCCCGCTACTACTGCCGTATACAATTCTCCTCCAGACACGACATCCAAAGACAGTCCTTGTTGCTCTGCCAATTGATAGATTGCGATCGAAGAAAAAGCCTTACTCGCATAAGCAACTTGCGCATGCATTCCCTTCTTCTCAAACGTCTCTTTGAAACCTTGTGCACGCTGTTTGAACAATTCCGTATCATAAACCATGACAGGTGTCCCATACTGCGAAGCTAGTTCGGAAACATCGACTCCCCCGATTGTTAAGTGACCGTTTTCATTCACTGACTGCGTTCCATAAAGATGCATCTTATATACCCCTCCCGAATTCTCTTTGATAACTTTATCATAAGAATAGTGAGAGAGGCAATGTTAGAATGAAATGAATCAACACCTTACGACATCCTGTCACGCTTTGGTGATTTTGTAATAAATGGACGGGGATCGTCTACAGTCATAGGGAAACGTATTAGCACACGCAACATTGCTTTAGGGAAAAACGGAGTGAATGGCCACAAATAAGGCACATTCATCGGTTTTAAAGAGGCTAAGTAATAAAACGTGATCGCAAGCCCGATAAAGAATCCAGGTGCGCCAAATAAAGCAGTCAATACTAATAAGAAAACCCGAAACACTTTTGTCGTAATACTTAGCTCGAATGACGGGATCGCAAACGTCAATATCGCACTGACTGCTACATAGAGTACAACTTCCGACGAGAACAATCCTACGTCAATGGCCACTTGTCCAATTACAATGGCAGCGACAAGACCCATGGCGGTCGAGAGCGGAGTCGGTGTATGAATGGCAGCCATCCGCAATATCTCAATACCGACATCAGCCAATAAGAGTTGCACAAAGAGCGGCACATCCCCCCACTCATTCGGGCCAATATATTTAATGGCGCTAGGCACAAATTGTTTTTCTGTTGATAATAAATACCAAAAAGGTAACATTACCAAACTAAAAGATGTCCCAATAAATCGCACAGCACGTATAAATGTTCCGATCAACGGTGCTTGTCTATACTCTTCTGCATGCTGTAAGTGATGAAAGAGTGTGACAGGCACCAAAATAACAGAAGGTGACGTATCAACGATAATCGCAATATGACCTTCTAACAAATGCGCGGCACAAATATCGGCTCGCTCGGTATAGCGCACAAACGGCATCGGATGAAATCCTTGTTTGAACAAAAACTCTTCCAATGATTTATCCGTCATAGTCAGGCCGTCTGTCTTGAGTTGGTCAAGACGTTCTCGAACAAAGTGTAAATGTTCTTCATTTACTGCACCTTTTAAAAATGCAATGACTATATCTGTTTTTCCTTTTACAGATGTCTCATGCATTTCAAATCGCAAATCAGTCGTGCGTAATCTCCTGCGGATCAGCGTCGTATTCGTTAAAATATTTTCCGTGAAACCGTCTCTCGACCCGCGAATAACTTTTTCCGTATCCGGTTCTTCCGGTTGCCTTCCTGGATATGAGCGGACGTCTAACGTGAACGTAAAACCATCTCGCATGATGAAAACCGCTAATCCACTTAAAATGAACTTCGCTAATTGATCTTCGGTTTCAACAATTTCCAGTGCATGATACGGAAAATACTCCATCATCGCATGATCTGTTTCTTCTGACGTTCCTCGTTTAAATAATTCATTACGATACTGCATTTCAGTTAGTAAGGTTGTTAAGACCTCCCCATCTACTAGTCCATTCATATAGAGAAGAAGTACTTCTTTATCCCACAGGTGGATCAACCGACTCGTCGCATCAAATGTTTCACCTTTGCCGAATTGGTTGATGAACCACCTTTCCCCTTCTCTTATAGACGTAAATAGAGTAGTGGTCACATTATGTCCTCCTATTTTCCAATAACTCTTCCGGATTGACTCCCATCCATGTTTTCATCTGCGCTAGGATCTTCTTCTCTAATCGCGATACTTGCACTTGAGAGATGCCAATTCGTTTGGCAATATCGCTTTGTGTGTAATCCAAATAAAAGCGCATATAGATAATCGTTTGATCACGTTTATTCAAACGTGAAATGATATCCCGCAATGGAATATGATCAAACACCCGCTCCGAACGATCATCGCGAAGCTGATCCATCAGCGTTAGGCTATCTCCTTCACTTTCATACAATTGTTCGTGCAAGGAAGCTGGATCCCGCAACGCATCCGTAGCTAAAATAATATCCTCTACAGACACTTCCAAGATTTCCGCCACTTCAGAAATAGAAGGTGAGCGACCATTATTCTTAATAAAATCATCTGTCGCATGTCGGATTTTATAGCTCAACTCGCGAATCGTTCGTCCTACTTTCACCATACCATCATCCCGTAAATAGCGCTGAATTTCTCCAACAATCATCGGCACGGCATATGTTGAAAACTTCACTTCATATGAAAGATCGAACTTATCTATTGATTTCATCAAGCCGATACAGCCTATTTGAAATAAATCTTCTAAATCCGCACCACGCGAAGCGAATCGTTGAACGATGGACCAGACAAGCCTTGTATTACCTTCTACCATCATTCGTCTAGCTTCTTTGTCACCCGTTTGTGATTCTTTGATGAGTTCTCTCATTTTTTCTTGTGACAGTAGAGCGTGTTGCTTCTCAACAGATGCTTCCATATGTCACCTCATTCTACTTACTTCTGTGACAGGTGAAAATCTCTTTTCAAATGTCACGATAGTCCCGTTTCCAAGGGTAGAATCTACACGGATACAATCAGAGAAACTCTCCATAATGGTGAAGCCCATACCCGATCGCTCCATTTGCGGCTTGGTTGTAAACATCGGCTCCATCGCTTGCTCAACATCGAAAATCCCCATGCCTTCGTCCGTCACAGTCATTTTCACCGATCGGTCATCAATCGTCGCATGGATAGTAACTAAGCTTTTGCCATCACATTCATAGCCATGTATAATCGCGTTTGTTACAGCTTCCGAGACGATGGTTTTGAATTCAGATATTTCTTCAAGAGTCGGATCTAGTGGTGTGATGAAGCAAGTCAATGCCATTCTTGCGAGTGCTTCGTTTTGTTCTATCGCTAGAAAGGATAGTGTCAGTTCATTTTTCATGTACAACCCCTCCGATTTCGTCGATTGCCTCTTCGACTGTGCAGTGTCTTATGGCATCCCCAAGGCCTGAAAATTGAAATATTTTCTCCATTGTGGGGGAAGGATTCAGGATCAATGTTTCTCCATTGACGGGTGCCAAATCACGCATTCTTCCTAGGATGAGTCCAATACCCGCGCTGTCCATGAATCCTAATTGATAGAGGTCCCATATGATTGCGCGTGTTTGTCCTGTGAAGATTGCGGTAGATACTTCTGCTCTAATTTGGTTGGCTTCGTGGTTGTCTAGTTCACCAGCTAATGTGATCAAGACGATGCCGTTTTCCAATTGGTTAATAGTTGCCATGTGTTAAAAACGCCTCCTTCATGAAGGCATTGTCGCACATTTAGAACCAGAATCCTTTACGTTTGACAAAACTAGTCACCTATCCACAAAGCTTCTTAGTTTGTGACAATGAATTCTTGCTTGGATTGTTGTCGTTACTCGACTTTTTTGCAGATACCGAAGTTAAATAAAGTTGACTTCCTCTCATCGCTACGGCGCGTGGGGGATTGCCTCCCGCCATGGGCCAACTAGAAAAAAATGCTAGCTGTCTCAAGGCTTCGGCCGCCCCCGCAGTTGCGCCTTCACTTTTGAGTACAGTTTAGTTTTGTTGCTCATTGACGAACAATAAAACCACTTAGTAACTTTAGGGAACTAAACTCACTACTACTATTTTCTAAACGTGGGCACCTTCAAAGCTGGAGCTATTCAAGAGTATGGACATGGAATGTAGGATTTACACATGGAGGTCAAAAAAAGCCATGTGTCTGGAAGGTTCCAATTGCTTGGAATACATCAGATACATGGCGTTTATTGATTAGATTATGTGGATTAATGGGGGTGCTTGTGTTTTTTCTGTTAAAATGTGGATATGGTCTTGTAGTAGTTTGATGGAGTCGTCTGCATGTTCTTTGTTTGAGTGGAGAATAGCTACTGATTCCCCTGCTTCCACGTAGTCACCTATTTTTTTCTTTAGCATGATACCGACTGCTAGATCGATTACGTCTTCTTTTGTTGCGCGTCCTGCTCCTAAGAGCATAGCCGCTACTCCTACTTCGTCTGCGTCAATTTGACTAATGTAACCGCTTTGTTTAGCAGGAACATCGATTTGGAATGGTGCTTGTGGTAGAAGGTTTGGATTGGTAATGACTTCTGCATTGCCGCCTTGCGCACGAATTAATTCACCAAATAAGCGAAGTGCGTCACCGTTTTCCATGACCTGTTGTAACTGAGCACGCGCGTTTTGTTCATCAGTGGCTTTGTCAGCAGCTAGTAGCATCTTGCTCCCGAGCACTAGGCATAGTTCAGTCAGGTCTGCTGGGCCTTTGCCTTGTAGTGTGTCAATAGCTTCTTTAACTTCTAACGCATTGCCGATTGCTAGTCCTAGCGGCTGGCTCATGTCCGAAATGACCGCGCTTGTGTTGCGTCCGACTTCATTACCGATTGCAACCATTGCATCCGCTAGTCGTTTGGAATCCTCCAAAGTTTTCATGAATGCACCAACACCTGTTTTAACGTCAAGAACGATCGCATCTGCACCTGCAGCTAGCTTTTTGCTCATAATGGAACTCGCTATAAGCGGAATACTATCTACAGTTGCTGTGACGTCTCGTAACGCGTATAACTTTTTATCCGCAGGTGTCAAATTACCACTTTGCCCGATAACAGCAATTTTCAAATCATTGACTTGCTGAATGAATTGCGCAGTGGAAATTTCCACGTGGAAGCCTTCAATCGCTTCAAGCTTATCGAGTGTACCTCCTGTGTGGCCCAGTCCGCGCCCACTCATTTTGGCAACTGGAACACCGCAAGCCGCGACGAGTGGAGCCAAAATCAACGTCGTCGTATCGCCTACGCCACCCGTGGAGTGCTTGTCTACTTTAATACCCTCAATAGCTGACAAATCAATTTGATCACCTGATTCAGCCATCGCCATCGTCAAATATCCTTGTTCTTCAGAGGTCATTTTTTGAAAGTAAATCGCCATTAGAAATGCACTCGCCTGGTAATCAGGAATTGAGCCTTCAGTATAGCCTGTAACAAAAAATTCAATTTCTTCTTTTGACAGCAAGCCCCCGTCACGTTTCTTCTCAATAATATCTACCATTCGTAGCATAGTTCTTAGTCCTCCTCAGTCAATAAAGATAAGAAACTTTCGCCATGTTCTGGTGGATTAACTTGGAAGTTATCTGCAATTGTTGCACCAATGTCCGCAAACGTTTTACGAATTGGAAGTGCTCCGGAATTTTTTTGGGAAGGGGAATAGACCAATAGAGGAACATATTCTCTCGTATGGTCCGTACCTTCGTGAACCGGGTCGTTCCCATGATCTGCTGTGATAATCAATAAATCATCTGGTTGAAGAGCGGCCATGATTTCCGGTATACGCGCATCGAATTCCTCTAACGCTTTACCATAACCAATCGGATCACGACGGTGACCATACAATGCGTCAAAATCGACCAAATTTACAAAACTAAGCCCTTCAAATTCTTTTTGCATTACTGTAACTAATTTATCGACACCGTCCATATTACCACTCGTACGAACAGCTTCCGTCACGCCTTCCCCATTATAAATATCAGCAATTTTACCGATCGCGATGACGTCATAGTCTTGATCTTTTAGTTCATTCATCACCGTTTTACCAAAAGGCTTCAATGCATAATCATGGCGATTCGTTGTACGTTTGAACGATCCGGGTTCACCAACGAACGGTCTAGCAATGACTCGACCTACTAAATATTCAGGACGCAATGTCAGTTCTCTCGCAATTTCACAAATACGGTATTGCTCTTGAATAGGAATAATATCTTCATGCGCTGCAATTTGTAATACAGGATCCGCAGACGTATAGACGATGAGCGCGCCTGTTTTCATATGTTCTTCGCCTAGTTCTTCAATGATTTCCGTTCCGCTTGCCGGCTTGTTTGCAATCACTTTGCGACCTGTTTTCTCTTCTAGCTCGTCAATTAATTCTTTTGGAAAACCATTTGGATACACTTTAAACGGCTTATCAATTAGTAAACCCATTATTTCCCAATGTCCTGTCATCGTATCCTTACCGACAGATGCTTCTTCCATTTTCGTATAGAAACCTTGCGTTTGCTCTTGCGCAGCTAATCCTTTAATCGGACCAATGTTCGCTAGTCCTAAGCGTTCAAGATTCGGAAGTTTAAGTCCGTTCATCTCTTCACCGATATGGCCGAGTGTATTCGATCCAACATCACCGAAAGCCGCTGCATCCGGCGCTTCACCAATTCCTACAGAGTCTAACACGATTAAATGAATACGATTATAACGTAAATTTTTCATAGTAAAACCTCCAAATAATAGTTTACGCTCGTGGATGATACAAGCTGTATACATCTTTTAAACGTTTCTTACTGACATGCGTATATAGCTGCGTAGTGGAAATATCGGCATGACCAAGCATCTCCTGTACCGCTCGTAAATCAGCTCCATTTTCAATCAAATGCGTAGCAAATGAATGCCGAAGTAAGTGGGGAGTAATCACCTTTTGAATATCCGCTTCCTGTCCCGCATCCTTAAGAATCTTCCAACAGCCTTGGCGAGTTAGCCGTCTCCCATGCATATTCAGAAATAATGCATCTGTATCCTGTCCAGAACCGATACAAACAGAACGCGATTCATTCAAATAGCGGGTGCATGCATCTACTGCCGAACGACCTAAAGGCACAATCCGCTCTTTACTTCCTTTTCCGAACACACGGACAAATCCCATCGTCAAATGAAGATCAGCCAAATCGATCGCTATCAATTCACTTACCCTCATTCCGGTCCCATATAACAATTCCAGCAAGGCAACGTCACGAATTCCTCTTGCGTTTGTGCAATCAATCGAATCCAACAACTGTTCAATTTCAGGAATCGACAACACATCAGGTAACTTCTGTTCGATTTTCGGTAGCTCGATGTGAATCGTACAATCATGTGTCGTCACTTGTTCCCGCACTAAAAACTGATGAAATGAGCGGATTGAGGATATATGTCTTGAAAGGGTTCTGCTAGATTTCCCGCTATCTTTCAGCTTCTGCAAATATTGTAGAACTGTTGGACGTTCAATCGAATTAAGCATATCCAATGGCAGGTTATCTATGAAACGGATATACGCTGTTAGATCTCGCTTATACGATTTGATTGTATTTTGTGCCAGCTGCCTCTCCACTGTTAGAAAGTGCAAATAATCTTCCAATGCAAAATGTGCTTCCTTCATCTCTCCGTGCTCCTTTCTTTTGAAAAGTAAAAAAGGATAGCACTTATGCCATCCCCTTGTCCTCTTTCTTTTTCTCTGCGTCTTTACAACGACTACAAATCCCGTGAAAAGTTAGCCAGTGGTCTTTTACTGTAAATCCATAACGGCTTTCCACGACTTTCTCCACTTCTCCAAGCAAGTCTTCTTGAATTTCGTCTACAATACCACATTCAAGACAGATTAAGTGATGGTGGAAACGCGCTGCACCTTCTTCGCGAAGGTCATAGCGTGCCACACCATCGCCAAAGTTAATTTTATCTACTACTTTTAATTCTGTAAGTAATTCCAATGTACGGTAGACAGTAGCAAGCCCGATATCTGGCGCTTTTTCCTTTACGAGAAGGAATACATCTTCCGCACTTAAGTGATCTTCTTCATTTTCCAGAAGAACCGCTACAGTCGCTTCACGCTGAGGCGTCAACTTGTAGCTGGCCCCGTGCAATTGCTTCTTTATGCGTTCAATTCGGCTTTCCATACGACGCCCCCCTCAATTGTCTCTAGTATACCAAACTGACTTTCCAGATGACAATAGAAAGGAAACGTTCAGCTTGTTATAGAGATTAAGTAATAAAATGATAGATTGTTAATTCGAGTAGCTGAATGATCAAAAGTAAACCAATCAACAGCGGAACAGTAGATAGTGGACGATCTTTTTTATGTGCCGGTGAAGTGAAGAACGGCGGATTCAATACGGTGCACAAGATTAGGAATACTAAGCACCCCATAAATTGAAATGGGAACCACCAAACCGTGTACATCACCAATTTCATACCTGTCGACAAAAAGTACGTGGACGACAGACCGAACAATACGCATTTCGCTGCACCGATAAACATAATGATAAAGCGGACTCTTTTATATTTTGAAAGAATCATGGCCAGCGTGATAAAACTGAACGTTACAATGATCGGTGACCAAATGGACGCATCTGCTCCCTTCACTACACGTTGATCATATAAACCAACGATTTGTTCGAGTGATGTAATTGGCCATTCCCTAAATAATAAAGCGCCTCCGATATAACTGATTGCGAGTATAACGAATAAATAGATAAAAGACAATGATCGAGCCATAAATAGGACACCTCCGCATCGTTTGTACAACATATGCTTGTCCAGAAGGAAATAGCTCAATTTTTTTCAGATCATAGACTTTTCGCGTACCATACCGCTACAACTGTTTTGGCATCATAAATTCGTTCATTTGCGATTAATTCGTCAGCTTCTTGTACAGATACTTCCAGTACTTCTATAAACTCATCTTCATCGCCTATAGCCGGCTGAGCCACCTTGACTAAATCCTTCGCTACATACAAGTGAATGATTTCATCTGCGAAGCCTGGGGAGGTCGAGAAGGTCTGCAAGTATGTAAATGAATTGGCACGGTAGCCTGTTTCTTCTTCTAATTCACGAATCGCTGTAAGTTCAGGCTCTTCACCTGGCTCAATTTTGCCTGCCGGGATTTCAATCATCGTGCGTTCAAGGGGCTTTCTAAACTGCTCAACTAAAACCAGTTTCCCTTCACTTGTCAGCGCGATAATCGCGACTGCACCTGGATGTTTCACTAATTCTCTTTTGGCGATTTTTCCGTCTGGTAGTTCTACTTCATCTACTTGCACGGAAATGACTTTACCTGTAAATATCTGTTCTGTCGAGAGGGTCCGCTCTTCAAATTTCATACAATCTTCAACCCTTTCCGTTGGTTTTCTACCTACTATTCATTGTACCATGAAAGGTAAGGGAGTGATGCAAATGAAGTTGCGAAAACTTGGGGCTAGTAAATTGCATGTTTCTGAACTAGGTCTAGGCTGTATGTCTTTGCCAACCGAACTAGAAGCGGCCCGTTCTGTACTTGATGCTGCGGTAGAAGGTGGAATTAATTATTTCGACACAGCCGATCTATACGACAAAGGCACAAACGAGGAACTTGTCGGTAAGGTGCTAAAAGAAAAAAGACATGATTTAATCATTGCGACGAAAGCGGGTAATAAATGGATAGCTGGAAAAGATGGCTGGACATGGGACCCTTCAAAAGAACATATTATGCATGCAGTGAAAGAAAGTCTACGTAGATTACAACTAGACTATATCGATCTGTATCAGCTTCACGGTGGCACGATGGAAGATTCCGTAGATGAGACGATTGAGGCATTTGAACTATTAAAAAAAGAAGGCGTCATACGGGAGTACGGTATTTCTTCCATTCGACCGACTGTCATCGAACGCTTTTTGAAAAACAGCAATGCAGTTTCTGTAATGATGCAATATAACTTACTCGATCGCCGTCCGGAAGAGTATTTTTCGATGATTGAAAAACTTGGCGCATCCGTCGTCACACGAGGTACCTTAGCAAAAGGGTTGTTGACAAATGAAGGAAATAAACGCGCAGCCAAGATGGATGTCTTTGCTTCCTATGCACAAAGCGAACTACAGCGAACCGTACAAGCCTTATTGGAGCAAACGGACAACTTACACGCATACACGTTAGCATTCGCACTCAAACGGCCTACCGTAGCATCTGCGCTCATTGGCTCACGCACAGCTGAACAACTACAACAATCACTCGATGCATATCACACAGCAACCGATCCACAACTAGTCAAATTACTGACGCAGGCAACAACTCAGCATCGCTATGAACAACATCGACTGGGAAACTAAAAAGTGTAGTAAGAAGTAACTATTGTGATTCAAAGTAGGTAGTGATTCCGGATTAGATTGTAGCTATCAAGCAACTTACTATACGTTCGCTACTATTTAAGTTTACAACAAAACTGAAAATCCAAAGCTGATAATTTTACACACTGACTTCAGAAGAAAACACTAGCGAAGTAAAGTGTTAGGTAGCGACTTTGGGAGCGTCAACCCGACAGTTGGTTCGACGCGGGCCCAAAAGACACGCGACTTCCTAAAACGCAGAGTAACGGCATCCTTTTCACTTTCCTTACCCTTTCTTCCGTAATTCAAGTGGTTGGGACAAAACCTCAAAAATGCATGAAGTTCGCCTTCATGCATTTTTCTTTTTGACTGTGTATTTATAAACGTATCTTTTTTTAAGATACCGGAGTGTACCAGAGCGGAAAATACCGCCTTACCAGCCACCCCTTTTTAGTAATCACGACAGATATCGAAGTACTTTCAATCCCCATTCATACAAATACAATAGATGAAAGATAGATGATAAAGCCGACTGTGAAACTACTAGCTACCGTATTAAATAGTACAATTTGAGCCGCTAATTCCGATTCCACATCATACTCCAATGCTAATGTAGAACTATTTCTTGATGTCGGGAACGAACTTGCAATCCATAATGACTGTGCGGTGACACCATCGATTTTTAATACTACAATCAAAACAAGTGCAATTGCAGGTGATAAAAAGAGTCTTCCGAAAGCACTTAAAAATATTAATCGATTCCAAAGCGTTTTCACTCGGATTTGTGCTAATTGTGCACCTAGCGTAATTAATGCAATGGCGATAAAAGCGTCAGATAAATGACCAATTGGCAACTCAATAAAATTAGGCAGTCGAATATCTGCCAAATTTAATAGCGCACCTAGCCATAATGCATGAATAATTGGCATTTTGATGAATTCTTTAAAAATGTCCGGACCCGACCGTGTAGAAGAAACTAAATTATATAATCCATAAGAATACGTTAGCAGATTTTGATAAACGATCAAGACAATTTGAATCGATACACCAAGTGGATTCGCATGGAACACTAGCTGACTAACAGGTAATCCATAGTTTCCTGAATTGATGAGTACGATACTATTCTTCAGCACAGCTGTTTGTTGACGGTTGAGCCGCAACATTTTACTAAATAAATGACCGATGAACATCAGTGTTGTCGAAAATAATACGACAAACATCAACACTTCGAGAAAAACTTCGACATTGATTACGGTATAGTATAAATTCATAAAGACTGCTGCTGGAATGAGGCAATAGGTTAATATATTTCCTAATGCTTTGACGTTAAAAGTAAATTTCATTTGCAAAACTACGCCAATTGCTAATAAAATTAACATCGGTGTGATAACATTTACAAAGACTATGAGTAAGTACCCCACAAAGGACTCTCCTTTCGGCTGTTGCAACTATATGCTTCTCAGAATAATCTTCATAGAATTTAGGAGGCTTCATCTTGGTGAATTTAGAAAAAGAGAAACTTACGAAACATCTGCATTTCACGAAGAGTCAGTGGATCTTATTAGCGGGCATCTTATTCATCGCTGCTACCATTCGTTCTCCGCTCACTTCGGTCGGTCCAATTATCGGATCTATCCGCGAGCAACTGCACATATCCAATTCACTTGCGGGCTTTCTGACGACAATTCCATTACTTGCATTTGCGATTGTCTCACCGTTTGCACCGCGACTAACCAAACGTTTCGGACTAGCGCCTACGCTCTTTTATTCCCTTTTAATTTTAATGGTAGGTATTTTACTACGCTCTGAAGGTTCGAGCAATTTACTGCTACTTGGCACGTTTTTAATCGGTGTCGGTATCGCTTTTGCCAACGTTTTATTGCCAAGCTTATTAAAATTAAGTTTCCCACTACATATCGGCTTGATGACCGGTTTATACTCCGTATCCATGAATATATCCGCAACGCTCGCTTCAGGTATTGCGGTGCCAATCGCCAACGAAACGTCTTACGGTTGGCAAGGTGCGCTTGGTATTTGGGGTATCATTACGTTTATCGCAATCATTGTATGGATTCCACAAATCCGAGTGAAGCGAGAAATAGAGAAGGAAATCAACAAAACGATGAAAGTACAAGTAACCATTCCACTTTGGAAATCACCTGTCGCTTGGTTCGTTACGTTCTTTATGGGTTTACAATCCTTTCTATTTTACACGACTTCCTCTTGGATGCCGGTCGTGTTGCAAGATAGTGGCATGTCCGATGAAGCAGCAGGCTGGATGTTATCGCTCGTCCAGTTCTCACAATTACCTATGGTTTTCATCATACCAGTAATTGCGGATAAAGTTCGCAACCAAAAAGGACTCGTCGTGACAGTCTTCACTTGTTATGTAATTGGTTATGGTGGGGTTTTATTTGGCAGTGAGAGCTTAACTGCTTTATGGATGATTTTTATCGGCCTAGCAGGCGGAGCAGCGTTCGGTTTATCGATGATGTTCTTCACATTGCGATCAAGAACACCAGAAGAAGCCGCTTCGTTATCTGGTATGGCGCAATCGGTTGGTTATTTACTCGCTGCAGTTGGCCCTGTTCTGTTCGGTTACTTGCATGACTGGACAGGCTCATGGACCGTTCCACTTTATGTATTTTTATTCATCGCGTTATTACTGTTCATCAGTGGTCTGGGTGCAGGAAAAGATCGACTTCTATTTCCAAATGAAAAAGCTTTATAACTAAAACAGACTGGGACATTACTAGAAAATAGTCCCTTCCCTTACGCTCCTGTTTCTTAAAAAAGATACGTTTATAAATACGTAGTCAAAAAGAAAAATGCATGGAGGCAATTTAATTGTCCTTCATGCATTTTCGAGGTTTTGTCCTAGCCTCTTTCGTTTGGATATGAAACGTATGAGTGATCCGGGATCTGACCACAAGCACTTTGATAACTCATTGTAGTTATCAAATGACTTATTAACTTTACGATGCTTTCTTTAAGTTCACATTCAAAAATCAAGTAAATAGCTGAACACTTCATTCACTATTCAGGAAAACATACTAGTTCAATGAAGCGAAACTGTATACTTACCAATCTAACTCAGCAGAAATAGGGCAATGGTCACTGCCGAGTACTTCTGCATGGATTGAAACCCTTTTTAGTAGCGACTGCAATCGATTGGAAACAATTACATAATCAATGCGCCAGCCGATATTTCGGGCACGTACATCTCGCATATAGGACCACCACGTATAAGCTCCTTCGGTCGTAGGATTCAAATAACGGAAAGTATCGACAAAACCACTTTCAAGCAAACGCGTCATCTTCCCTCGTTCTTCTTTGGTAAAGCCTGAATTTCCTATATTTGATTTCACATTGCAAATATCAATTTCCTCATGCGCAACGTTAAAATCACCACAGTAGACAACAGGCTTTTTCGCATCTAACGCAGTTAAATGAGCAAGCATGTCGTCTTCCCACTGCAATCTATACGGTAAACGCGCTAAATCTCTTTGAGCGTTCGGCGTATAGCTATTCACTAGAAAGAACTGTTCGAATTCTAACGTAAGCACGCGGCCTTCTGGTTCGTGATTTAGATCATTTAACCCATATTGCACCGACAGCGGCTGTTGCTTCGTGAAAACCACTGTACCTGAATAACCTTTTTTCTCTGCATAATTCCAATATTGATAATACCCGTCAAAAGGCAATTCAATCTGTCCTTCTTGGCATTTGATCTCCTGCACACAGAAAATATCCGCATCCATTTCATCAAAAAACTTTGAAAACCCCTTTTTCACACACGCCCGAATACCATTGACGTTCCAAGAAACTACTTTCAACATAACACGACCTATCCACATCTAATAATCGACTATTAATTGCCGTTAAAACTAACTGCAAGTTTCGCTGCAAGTTCGGCATTAGATTTTACTAATGCAATATTTGCTTCCAAGCTTTTTCCACCTGTAAGTTCCTGTACTTTTTTCAGCATATGCGGTGTTAGTTCTTTCCCACTGATCCCTAGTTGACTTGCTTCTTCCAATGCCTCAGCAACAATATTTTCCATATACTGTTCATCCATCGCATATTGTTCTGGAATTGGATTGGCAATGATTGCACTTCCTTCAAGTCCTAAATTCCATTTCACACGCAACATTTCCGCCATCATATCCACGTCATCTACTTGATAATCTACATGATGCGCACTACTTCTCGTATAAAACGCTGGAAAAATATCCGTCTGATAACCCATCACTGGTACACCTTTGGTTTCTAAGTACTCTAGCGTTTTTCCTAAATCTAAAATAGATTTTGCCCCTGAACAGACGACCGCTACACTCGTACGTGCGAACTCATCCAAGTCTGCCGAAATATCCATCGTCTCTTCTACACCACGATGCACACCACCGATTGCACCAGTTGTGAACACGCGAATTCTCGCCAAGTCCGCAAAGAATATCGATGCAGCTACAGTCGTCGCACCTGGTTGCTTCGTTGCGATTAAATAACTAATATCTCGTCTTGATGCCTTCACGACACCTTTGCTATCGCCAAAGCGTTCTAATTCCTCATCTGATAAACCAATTTTAATTTTACCATCCATAATAGCAATCGTTGCAGGTACCGCCCCATTATCTCGCACGATTTGCTGGACTTCACGCGCCGCCCTAACGTTTTCCGGGTACGGCATACCGTACGTAATAATTGTCGATTCCAACGCGACTAATGGTTTATCATATTTCATCGCTTCAATAACTTCATCTGAATACGAAACATATCTTCTCAACTCAATCTTCCCCCTAACCGATCAATATCTATATATTTATAATAATCATTCTACAGATGTAGTCAATGGTCCGCTTATATTATCTGCAAAATCTGATAGTTTTCCAAATCCCATCCTGTTGGCTTATCGAGTACCAACTGGGATAAAAGTTTACCGAGTAATGGCCCGACGGTTAACCCAGATGAACTTAATCCGTTTGCTATCCAAATGTTAGAATGACCAGGTAGCGCACCAATTACTGGCATAAAGTTTGGTGTATACGGTCGAATCCCTACGCGGACTTCTGCAACTTCCGCTTCACTTAAAGCAGGCGCAAGCGGTAAAGCATTCGTCAATACTTCTAGTATACCACCTGCAGTTGGCTGAATTTCGAAATCATCTGTATCTTCATGTGTAGCCCCCGCTACAAAGCGCCCCTGTTGAAACGGTACGAGATATTGCGTGCTTGGCGGCATAATGACTGGCCACTCCCCAGAAGACGCATGTTTCGTCTGCAAATGAAGGATTTGCGCCTTCTGTCCAGCTACTTGCAGTTTTATACCTAGTGGCGCTATAAATTCAGGAGCCCATGCACCAGCTGCCACGATTAATTCATCTGCCCGTATGATTTCATCAGCAACGATAACACCACAAACGATTCCTTCTTCTATGTAAGGTTTGGCAGTGCCTTTCAAAATCTTAACACCACGCTTGTTGGCCACGCGTTCCAATGCATCACGCAATTTATTACCTTCTACTTTCGCTCCACCCGAAATCCAAAGCGCATAATATTCATCAGAAAGTATTGGCATATATTCTCTTGCCTGCCCGGCATCTAGTAAGCGGACTTCCCCAATTTCAGGAGATGAGATTCTTCGTTCTTCAAGTAACTTCATCTTTTTACGAAGTCGTTCCACATCGGTGTGGATCGCTAGCGCACCTACTCTTTTATATCCCGTCTGTTTTTCTCCCTCTTCTTCCAATGAACGGATCAGCTCAGGATAATATGCGGCCCCAGCTGACGCCAGTGCGTACCAGGCTTTATTACGTCTTTGCGACGCCCAAGGACAAATGATACCCGCAGCTGCTTTCGTTGCTTGGCCAGGCTCTTGTCTATCTACAACAATCACTTCTGTATCTGTTGCAGATAGATGATAAGCCGTCGAAATTCCGACAATTCCTGCACCGATAATGACAATTTTCTTCAAAAAACCCCACTCCTTACTGTATACATTTCAAGTTCAACAAACTTTTCACTTTATTTTTTCGGGAAAAGCTGTATAATTATTTTATTCGAAATAAAAGATTTCGGAATATTCTACACTCCGAGGAGATCTGATGATTATGACAAGATTACCTATGCAAGTCCAACTAACACAAAGCAAAAAGGAAAAACCGGACCCGTCCACCCTTATTTTCGGAAAGACATTCACGGACCATATGCTCATCATAGATTACGAAGAAGGTAAAAGCTGGCACAATCATCGTATCGTTCCATACGCTCCTCTGACTCTAGATCCTGCAGCCATCGTCTTACATTACGGTCAAACCGTATTTGAAGGGATGAAAGCTTATCGCTCGGAAGAAGGAACAATTCGTTTGTTCCGTCCAGAAGAAAATATGAAACGTCTAAACTATTCACTCGATCGTCTGTGCATGCCAAGAATCGATGAAGAAAACGCGCTCTACGCACTCAATCAATTACTTCAAATCGAGCAAGATTGGATTCCTACATTAGACGGGACTTCATTATATATTCGCCCATTTGTAATTGCAACGGAAGCTTTCCTAGGCGTTGCCCCAGCTAAAAAGTATCAATTCTTTATGATTCTATCACCTGTTGGATCCTACTATAAAGAAGGCATTCACCCCGTAAAAATCCTTGTAGAAAATGAGTTCGTCCGTGCAACAAAGGGCGGTACGGGTAGTGCAAAAACTGCAGGCAACTATGCTTCTGCATTAAAAGCACAAGAAGCGGCCGCTCAGGCAGGCTATTCACAGGTACTATGGCTTGACGGTGTAGAACGAAAGTATGTTGAAGAAGTTGGAAGTATGAATATTTTCTTCAAAATCAACGGTGAAGTTGTTACCCCTGCAATCAACGGTAGTATTTTAGAAGGTATCACACGAAAATCCATCCTACAGTTATTGCGTCACTGGAATATACCAGTAGCCGAACGAAAGATTTCAATGGAAGAAATTAAAAATGCTTATGAAAATGGTGAACTTGAAGAAATTTTCGGCACCGGCACAGCCGCTGTTATTTCCCCAGTTGGCGAATTAAACTGGGATGGCTATAAAATGGTCATCGGCAATGGCGAGACCGGCAAACTTTCTCAACAGCTCTACAATACATTGACACATATTCAAACCGGTGCAGAAGAAGATCCTTTTGGCTGGGTACACGTAATCAAAAAGCAGGTAGCTAAACTTGCATAAATAGAATTGAATAATAAACTAAGCCCCTCTTCCTAAACAACGGAACAGGGGCTTTCATGTATTATACCGACAATAGTGCAGCGTCGCTCGTTAATTGTTCACCGCGAATACGCTGGAACTCAGCCATCAACTTCGCAATGGTTAAATCTTTCTTTTGCTCTTCTTCGACTTCCAAAATGATCTGTCCCTTATCCATCATGATCAAACGATTTCCAAGGTCGAGCGCCTGTTGCATATTATGCGTCACCATTAACGTCGTGAGCTTATCCTGCTCGACTAGACGCTTAGTCAGATCTGTGATCAACTCCGCACGTGAAGGGTCAAGTGCAGCCGTGTGCTCATCTAGCAAGAGAATAGACGGCTGAGTGAACGTCGCCATCAACAAAGAAAGTGCTTGACGTTCTCCACCTGACAATAATCCTACTTTCGCCATCATCCGATTCTCTAAGTTCAAGTGCAAAGTTTCAAGCGATGTTCGGAATAAATCTTTGCGCTTCTTATCTACTCCGCTACGTAGTGAACGTAATTTATTGCGTGAATAGGCCATCGCCAAATTCTCTTCAATCGTCATCGTTGGGGCCGTTCCAGCCATTGGATCTTGGAACACACGTCCAATCATCTTCGAACGTTTGAACTCTGCTAAACGAGTAACGTCTTTATTATCAATACAGATAGAACCGAAATCTGGAGTCAATGCACCCGAAATCATATTCATCATCGTTGACTTTCCTGCACCATTACTCCCGATCACCGTTACGAAGTCACCTGGTCTTAAATGAAGATTGATCTGATCTAGCGCCACTTTTTCATCCGGGGTCGCCTCGTTGAAAATCTTATTGATGTTGTCCAGTTTCAGCAACGCGATGACCTCCTTGTGATGCTTTCATTTCCATTCGTTCAGCTTGCCTTTTTGCTTTCCTCGCTTTTTCGCGTCTCTTGTCCAAAATCTGTGGAATGATCAAAGCCGCGATTACAATCACCGCAGTAATCAGTTTCATATCCCCTGAGTCAAGAATTTTCACACGCAAGGATAGTCCCAAGACGATTCGGTAAATAACTGCACCGATGATGACAGCCAACGTTGTGCGGAAAATCGTCTTCGTTCCAAAGATTGCTTCTCCGATAATGACAGAAGCCAAACCGATAATAATCATACCGATTCCCATGCCGTTATCCGCAAATTTACCATACTGAGCAATCAGTGAACCTGAAAATGCGACGAGTGCATTGGAAATTCCTAGACCAAGAATGACTAGCGTATCTGTATTCGCAGAAAAACTACGAATCATCTTTTTATTATCACCTGTTGCACGAATCGCTAGACCTAATTCAGTCTGTAAGAACCAGTCCGCAATAAATTTAATAATAATCGTTACAAGAATCATCAAGAACAATGTACCCCATGTGGAAGGAAGATGTTCAATTCCTAGCCCAGACAATAAGCCATTAATCACTTCGTCTACCCCAAGGTTACTCCAAAATCCTTGAAACTTACTAAAAATCGTTTCTGCGTTTAAAAGTGGAATGTTCGGACGTCCTACTGAGCTTTCAGTAGTCAGTCCCATTATCCGAAGGTTTATCGAGTAAAGAGCTATCATCATAAGTATTCCGGATAAAAGTGGATTGATTTTTCCTTTGGTATGTAATAATCCAGTTATACATCCCGCAAAAAAACCGACCACAATAGCGGTTAATGTTGCAACAAGCGGATGATAATCAAAAACGATCATCGTAGCGGCTACAGCTGCACCTGTTACAAAACTTCCATCCACTGTTAAATCCGGAAAATCAAGCACTCGGAATGTAAGATACACTCCGAGTGCCATAATCGCATAGATGATGCCCTGCTCAACTGAGCCAAATACAGCTGAAAACATGCACGACCATCTCCTAGTTTATTCTACAATTTCTGCATTCCAATCATCTTGAATTTCAAGACCGATTGCTTCTGCAGTCTTTTGGTTCAACAGTAATTTCAAGTTTTGAGGTACTTGCACAGGTAATGTCTCTGTTTTTGCTTCTCCCGTAAGAACCTGCGCTGCCATCTGTCCTGCTTCATAACCGATGTCATAATACTCGAAACCGTACGCACCAAGTCCACCACGTTTAACTGAATCGAACTCGCCGACCATCATCGGAATTTTATTGTCATTCGCAACAGAAATCACAGATTCCAAAGCGGAAACAACAGTGTTGTCTGTGATGATATAGAATGAGTCTACAGATCCAATCAATGATTCTGCCGCTTGTTTTACATCAGCTGATGTTGCAACAGACGCCTCAACTACTTCCATATCCATATCTTTCAAGATTTCTTTTACTGAATCGACTTGTAGACGTGAATTTTGCTCTCCAGAATTGAAGATCATACCCACTTTTTTTGTACCCAAGCTATCTTTCAAAAACTTCATTGTGTTTGAAATTGCATCCGGATGATTATCAATTGTTCCTGTGACATTGCCCCCCGGCTCTTCGTTAGAAGCTACTAATTCTGCTGCAACCGCATCCGTTACTGAAGTGAAGATAATCGGAATATCCTGTGTTGCACTTACTGCTGCTTGTGCACTTGGTGTAGAGTTTGCAAAAATCAAGTCAACTCCTGCGCCTGCTAAGTTGTTTGCAATTGTTACGTTCGAACTGTTATCATTTTGCGCATTTTGCTTATCGTATTCAACTTCCAAACCAGCATCTTCAATCGCTTTTTGGAAACCTTCTAGCGCAGCATCTAAAGATGGGTGTTCAACGATTTGCGTAACACCAATCGTATATTTTTGTTTACCATTCTCTTTATCATCATTTTGGTCGTCTGTTGCTGAACCTGATGACTCCTTTTCCCCACCACACGCAGCTAGAATGAGCACAATACTAAAAAGTGCCGTCGCATAAGTCACCCAACGTTTCATCATTCAAAATCCTCCTAACATAATATCTATCGCCTGTCGGTATATTCAGAAAAGGCAATAATTATACGTAATCCTACACGTTACTTTGCTATCCGTCAATGGAATATTCCATATTGCAAATAAATTCTCAAAAAAAAACAGCCTATCGCAGAAACTACTATGCGACAAGCTACTTTTTATGATTTTACTCATTCATTTCATAATTCAAAAACTGTTTCGTACGCTGTTCTTTTGGTGTTTTAAATATTTCATCTGGACTGCCCGACTCGACGATCATTCCGTCGTCCATAAAAATCACACGATTCGCTACGCTGCTTGCGAATTCCATTTCATGTGTTACGACTATCATTGTCATATGTTCTTCTGCTAGATTTTTCATAACGTGTAGCACTTCTTTCGTCAACTGCGGATCAAGTGCAGAAGTTGGCTCATCAAATAATAGTATTTCCGGGTTCATCATTAACGCCCGCGCTATCGCCACACGCTGTTTTTGACCACCAGATAACCTTGATGGAAATTCATCTGCTTTTGAAGCAAGACCTACTTTATCAAGCAGTTCAATCGCTCGATTACTGTATTCTTTAGCTTTTTCTTTTTTCACAAGTTTTGGTGCTAACTCTAAGTTTTGTTTGACAGTCAGATGCGGAAATAGATTAAATTGCTGAAATACCATTCCCATTTTTGCATTGATCTTTTTACTATCTGCTGGACTTGTGTAAACTCCATTGTTCACCAAATAATCGCCATCAACTAAAATACTGCCACCACCGACTTGCTCCAACTGGATCAAACTACGAAGCATCGTACTTTTCCCTGATCCTGAAGGTCCGATGATGGCCAAGACATCATTTTGTTCTACATCAAACGAAATATCTTTTAAAACTTCTAGTGATCCGAATGATTTTTGTAAATTACGCACTTCAATGAAAGACATAGTTTTCTCCCCTCAATCGTATTGCAGCTTTCTCTCTAAATATTTGAACACAACCGTCAACCCAAAGGCTATTAGCAAATAAATCCCTGCCGCAATGAAAAACGGAATGATCGTGAAATCGCGATTGACCACGGTCTGTGCATAGTGAAGCAATTCTGGAACCGCCACTGCATATAACAGAGCCGTATCCTTTACTAATGAAACTGATTCATTGGCAATCGGGGGCAAAGTCACGCGGAACATTTGCGGTAAAATGACACGAACGGTTGTCTGCCATTTAGATAACCCAAGTACTTGTGAAGCCTCATATTGACCTTTATCGATAGACAGTAACCCACCACGAAAGATTTCAGCAAAGTATGCTGCGTAGTTCAAAATAAACGCGAGCGTCGCAGCTACAAAACGATCTAACACTAAATATTCTCCAATTACCGGAAGAAGTGGTAAACCAAATACAAAGAACAATAGCTGCAATAACAAAGGAGTCCCACGCATCACATAAATATAGGTCTGCGCCAAAAAAGAAATTGGTTTAATACTACTTCTTACGGCAAGTGTCAACAAGAAACCAAGTGGAATCGAAAGCACAATGGCGAGCACGAACAATAAAACGGTCGCTTTAGCTCCTTCAAGCATTGGGATCAGCATCGACATGAAATATTCATAAGTCATTTTAAATTCCTCCAAAAAACCTTCTGCGGTTCATTATACTTCTTCATAATATAATGCCACAGAAAGTTAACTCTCATTAGCCTTCCGTGGCATATAATAATTTCTTATAACTTAACGAAGGACTTTATCTTCACCAAACCATTTTGTGGAGATGTCCGCTGCTGTTCCGTCTTCATTCATTGTATCCAATGCTTTTTGAAGATCTTCAAGCAATTGTTCGTTACCTTTTTTAACGCCGATTCCATATTCTTCAACAGCTAATGAACCGTCTAACTTCTTAAATACACCTTCTTCTGATGTAATGTAGTAATCGATAACTACCTCATCAATAACGACTGCATCCAAACGACCTGTTTTCAAATCTGTTAATGCAAGTACATTATCCGCGAACTCCGTGACTTTTTTCACTTTTTCATGGATTGGGTGACTTTCTAGTGCAGGACCTGCAGAAGACAGTGCTTGTACACCGACTTCCTTGCCATCTAGATCTTCAATTGCGTTGATGCTTGAGTCAGCTAGTGTAACAACAACTTGATTATTATCCAAATAAGGTTTTGTGAATAATACTTTTTCTTTCCGCTCATCTGTAATCGTGTAGCCATTCCAAATCAAATCAATACGGCCACTGCTTAGTTCTGTTTCTTTTGTCTTCCAATCGATTGGCTGGAATTTCGCTGTAGCACCCATATGCTCAGCCGCGGCTGTTGCCATTTCGATATCGAATCCGACTAATTCATTCTTGTCATCACGGAAGCCCATTGGTGCGAACTTATCGTCAACGCCGACGATGATTTCTTTGGCTTTCCCAGCATCCGTTGACTGATCTCCGTCAGAAGACTTGTCCGAACAGCCTGCAATTACTAAAAGCATTGCAGATACCAATAATGCAAAGGCTATTTTCTTCACTTTGTTTCCCCCTATTTCTAACTCTTTATCGCGTTAATGAGTTAATATACTTTAAAAATAACATTAGTCGGAAGAAATGAAAAGCCTTTACCTCATTAATTAATATAACTTTTGCATAGAAAAAGAATAGACCGATGTCTATTCTTTAGTCGAACATTTTATTTAGACCGTCTAAACACTTTATGGCCATCATATGAGAATACTAGCGCCTTATTTTCTAGCACAGTCTCTATATGCACGATACGCCCCCACAGATGGTGTATATGAGGTAATACATGCTCCAAGTAAGGTAGGTCTAGTTCAGTGTCTTCGTATCGATGAACGAGGTAGAGTTCTCCGTTACGCATGTAATCCCCATCTTCTACGACTATATAAGGAAAGCCTCCATTGACGCGCATGCCGATTAACTGGTTGCGGACAGCGTCAGTTTGCTTGTCTGATATTTTGTAAAGATTCTCCTGCTTTTGAAAGACGTACATATCTTCTTGCTTGATCAAGTCATCGGTCAAATAGTTGCGGATGAACGATGTGTCATTTTCAATTTCACGTGCTTCAAAAATTTTCTCACGTCCTGTTGTTGTCCGTTCTCCACGAAGCTCTGCTTCTTTAGCCGACGCATCATAGCGCTTCTCGATATCTTCGAACATTTTCACACCGAGATAATACGGATTAATCGTAGTCTTAGAAGGCTGTAGAACGTTAGCGTTGAGCTTTGCAAATTCAATTGTCTCTGCTGGCGTTAAGTCCATTTGCCGTAATATTTGCTGATGCCAGTAGGATGCCCAGCCTTCGTTCATAATTTTCGTTTCTAACTGTGGCCAAAAATAAAGCATTTCCTCGCGTAACATCGTCAAAATGTCCGCTTGCCAATTTGTTATGTTTCGGCTGTTTTCCAAAATAAATAGCAATACATCTTTCTCTTGCTGCGGTGGATTTTTCTTATTCATTTCAATCACCTGCTGTCCAATGATCGGACGATGATCCAAGTCCCATAAATCATCATACGCTGCGCGTTTAGGCTTCGGTTGATCAAATAAAGAAGAGGCCGGCTTTGCATCTCTTGACAAACTTGGATCAACATGCTCTTGAATCGCTAGTACCGCATCTAAAAATGTTTCCACACGTTGCTTGCCATAGCGAATTTCATAGTCTGCAATGCGCTCTGCAGTCGATGCCATACTTTCTACCATATCTTTACGTGTTTTGGAGAAGTAAATATTATTCTTAAAGAAGTCGCAATGCGCGAGTACATGCGCAATGATTAATTTATTTTGGATCAAGCTATTCGTATTCAATAAAAACGCGTAGCAAGGATTCGAATTAATGACTAACTCATAAATTTTACTTAATCCAACGTCATATTGGAGTTTCATTTTATGGAACTGTTTACCGAAACTCCAATGTGTAAATCGCGTTGGCATGCCGTACGCACCGAATGTATAGAGGATATCTGCTGGACAAATTTCATAGCGCATCGGGTAAAAATCCAATCCAAATCCACTGGCAATTTCCGTAATCTCTGCAATCGCACGTTCTAAGGCTAGTTGTTCAGTCAGCGGAATCCCTCCTTTCGCTTTTCAAAAAACTTCTTCAGCGCAAAGTAGACATCGCGGTTTTTCTGCAAAATATAGTAATTAAACTTTGGATGCTCGATTGATTTATAAGCCGACATGAGTGTTGACATTCTTCGGTGCTCATTGACTTCCGCATAACCAAACATATTGGAGATTGCCAATAATTCATCAACGTAATCTAAACATTTACGATTATCACTCGTCATATTCTCACCATCTGAAAAGTGTACGGGATAAATATTATAACTAGCTGGCGGATACGATTCCTTAATCACTTGTAATGCCTTCTCATAAGCCGAGGAGCACCTCGTTCCGCCGCTCTCCCCTTTATTGAAAAAGTTCTCTTCCGTCACGACTTTCGCTTCTGTGTGGTGTGCAATAAATTCGATATCCACTGTCTCATACTTTGTACGCAAGAACTTCGTCATCCAGAAAAAGAAACTTCTTGCCATATACTTCTCAAATTTCCCCATCGAACCACTTGTATCCATCATTGCGAGAACGACTGCTTTTGACTGTGGCTTTTCAACGGGATTCCATGTTTTAAATCGCAAATCATCTTCCATAATTGGAGCAATTTCTGCTTTGCCTTTCATCGCATTTCGTTTGATAGCCGAAAGCAACGTACGTTTTTTATCTATATTGCCAATCAATCCTTTTTTGCGTATGTCTGTAAAGTCAATGTCTTCAATCGTCGTAACCGATTGTTCTTTTTGTTCTAAATCTGGAAGTTCTAATTCCTTGAAAAACATTTCTTCCAATTCTTCCATTGATACTTCCGTTTCATAGATGTCTTGACCTGGTTGATCCCCGGCTTCTTTGCCTTGCCCTGGTTGTGCCTGTTGCTCTCCTTGCGCAACTACATCACCAACTGCACTATCTCCTTGCCCTTGGCCAACGTGCTTGGACTTATCGTGGTTGTAACGAATTTTAAATTCATCCAATGAGCGAATTGGGATTTTTATTACTTCTTTTCCATTAGATAATACGATACTTTCCTCACTAATCAAGTCTGGTAAGTTACTTTGCAACACTTCTTTAATTTTATCCAGATGGCGTTGCTGATCCTGGTGGCCTTTGCGATGGAGAGTCCAATTTTCTTCAGTAACAACAAATCGACTGTTCTCTTGTTCTTCCATTCGAATCCCCGCCTATCTCTCGAACAATTTGTTTCCTTATCCTATGCGACAGCTATATAAATATTGACAAAATGGTGAAGAAACAAAAAAACAAGATCCGGTGAGGGACCTTGTTTTTTTGTTTTGTGCATAGTAAATACGACTATTCAAAACGGATACTCTGTGGGTGCTCCGGGATTTAGAGCAAAGCCATTCCGCGTTACGTCTCTCGCTACAGAAGGGGTGCTTGCAAACGGTTGGCTCACCGCGGGCCTTCCTGAACTGCTTCCGCCTGAAGCGCAAAGTAACGGCATCCTTCTCACACACTCTTTCTCGTCTTATCTATTCAATAAACTCCCCACATAACGCAGCAGTTCATTCGCCGAGACAGAATTATAGCCATGCTCATCTACGAGGCGTGCGACGACCTCGTTCATCTTTTTGAGTTGTGTCTCGTCTGGCGTGGCTGAGGTCGTCGTGATTTTCACTACATCCTTCAAATCGGCAAATAGTTTCTTCTGAATTGCTTCTCGCAGTCGATCATGCGAACGGTAGTCAAAACGCTGGCTTTTCCGCGCGTAGGCAGAAATACGGATTAAAATCTCTTCGCGGAATGCTTTCTTCGCATTCTCTGAAATACCAATTTGCTCTTCTAAAGAGCGCATCAACTTTTCATCAGGGCTCACTTCTTCACCTGTTAACGGATCGCGTAATTTATTTTTATTACAGAACGCTTCTACATTATCTAAATAATTATCCATTAATGTTTTGGCGGATTCTTCATATGAATAGACAAACGCTTTCTGGACTTCCTTTTTCGCAATTTCATCATATTCTTTACGTGCCATGGAAATATAATTCATATACGTATCGCGATCTTCAGCAGAAATCGATGCATGCTGATCAAAGCCATCTTTCAATGACCGCAATACATCGAGCGCGTTGATGCTTGGCACTTCTTTACGGATGATGGCAGATGAAATTCGGTTGATGACGTAACGCGGATCGACACCATCCATTCCTTCATCTACAAATTCATTCTTCAACTCTTCGGTATCTGCATCGTTAAAGCCTTCCACACTTTGGCCATCATACAGACGTAACTTTTTCAAGCGGTCAACGCCTTGTTTCTTAGAAGCTTTTAACCGTGACAAGACCGAGAATATCGCAGCTACCCGTAACGCATGTGGTGCAATGTGAACATGAGAAATATCACTTTCCTGAATCATCTTCTGATAGATCTTTTCTTCCGCGCTCACTTTTAGATTATAAGGAATTGGAATGACAATTAGTCGGGAGTGTAGCGCTTCATTCTTTTTATTGCTGATGAATGAGCGGTACTCCGTTTCGTTCGTATGTGCGACAATCAATTCATCGGCACTGATAAGCGCAAATCTTCCCGCCTTGAAATTTCCTTCTTGCGTCAAAGACAATAAATGCCAAAGAAACTTTTCATCTAACTTAAGCATTTCCTGGAATTCCATCAAGCCACGATTTGCTTTATTCAACTCTCCATCAAATCGATACGCACGCGGATCCGATTCAGAGCCATATTCGGCAATTGTAGAAAAGTCGATACTTCCAGTTAAATCCGCAATATCTTGAGATTTTGGATCTGACGGTGTGAATGTACCAATTCCAACTCTACGATCCTCGGAAAATAGAATTCTTTCCACTACTACATCTTCAATCTTCCCATCATACTCTTCTTCCAGACGTAAGCTATTTAATGGAGATAGACTGCCTTCAATACGAATACCGTATTCTTTATAAAAAGATTCCCGCAATGAAGTCGGAATTAGATGCAACGGATCCTCATGCATTGGACAACCCTTAATTGCATACACTGCACCTTCATCTGTACGAGAATACTGCTCTAGACCTCTTTTTAGCATCGTTACGATTGTAGATTTACCACCACTGACAGGTCCCATTAACAATAGAACACGCTTTTTAACATCTAGACGCTTCGCTGCTGGATGAAAATATTCTTCCACTAAACGTTCAATGGACTCTTCCAAACCAAACAACTCTTTATTAAAGAAATTATACACTTTGCGTCCATCTTGCTTTTCTACACCCGCACTCTCAATCATTTCATAGATTCGTGAATGAGCCGTTTGTGCAACTTCTTTACGTTCTTTCAGTAAATCCAAATACTCTTTAAATGTTCCTTCCCACTTCAATTCATTTTCTTCTCTACGATAGTTATGCAGCTGATTTATAATATCCAACGTATCTCCTCCAAGTAGGCTGTGATATGTCATCTTATGCCCATAAAAGAAAAATGATTCGTAATGATTTTCAGAAGAAAATGAATTACTTTTAATTCCTACTAGGTTCTTGGTTTGCATTCCGTTAAAATAGAAAGTACGAGGTGTGGAAAAGGGGAGTTTTATGAGTAAACAACATAAAAAGGAAACTATAGGACATTTGCTTAGACGCTATCTATTCATTTCTATCGGGGTAGTCGTCACAGCGATTGCATTGGATTTATTTCTTATACCGAATTCGGTCATTGATGGCGGTATTATTGGTATAGCACTTATACTGAATTTCATAACAGGCGTACCTTTTGGAATCCTAATCTTACTATTCAATCTTCCATTCCTATTTTTCGGCTATAAACATATAGGGAAGAATTTCTTTATCTCTTCCTCATATGCGATCACTTTACTTGCGATTGTTGAATTTCCACTTAAAAAATTGGGACCTTTCGTGACGGATCCATTACTTGCGACTGTATTCGGTGGTTTATTACTCGGCGCGGGTGTTGGAACGATCATTCGTAACGGGGGTGCATTAGACGGAACAGAAATTCTCGGCATTTTGTTGACGCGTAAGATACCATATAGCGTCGGAGAGTTTGTAATGTTCTTCAACCTCTTCATCTTCGGTTGGGCAGGTTTTGTACTCGGTCCAGAGAAAGCAATGTATTCCATCATTACCTATTACATCGCATCCAAAGCGATTGATATCGTCATTCAAGGATTAGACGAGACAAAAGCTGTCATTATCATTTCGGATGAATATGAAGAGATGGGTGAAGCGATTCGTTTGCGACTCGGCCGAAGCATTACAAAATTACATGGTCGTGGTGGCTTTACCGATAATGAGAAGGATGTAATCTATGTTGTAGTCACTCGACTCGAGATCTCCAAGCTCAAACAAATCGCCACCGACATCGATCCATCGGCATTTTTAACGATTATGAACACACAAGAAACACACGGTGCTACATTTAAGTCTCCTATTCATTAAAAAGATCCCGCCACTGAATAGAGGCGGGATCTTTCCTATTATTAATGGAAGACGATTGTTTTATTGTTTTCTACAATAATGCGGTCTTCGATATGCCATTTCACTGCACGCGCAAGAACGCGACGCTCAATCGTACGGCCGATTTTCTTTAACTGAATGACATCGTCACGGTGATCGACACGCTCGATGTCTTGCTCGATGATTGGACCTTCATCTAAATCATTTGTAACATAATGAGAAGTTGCTCCAATAAGTTTTACACCACGACCGAATGCTCTTTCGTAAGGCTTTGCCCCGATGAAAGCAGGCAAGAACGAGTGGTGGATATTGATGATTTGATTCGGGAAATGACTAACGAAATCTGGAGTTAGAATTTGCATATAACGTGCCAGTACGAGTACATCGACGTCATACTCTTCCATTAACTTGATTTGCTGCTTTTCTACATCTTGACGGATGTCTTTATTGGCAGGTATATAATGAAACGGAATGCCGAGTGCTTCGACCATACCCCGTGCATCTTCGTGGTTACTGATGACTACGACGATATCGGTATTTAAATCACCATTTTGCCATTCCCATAGAAGTTCCATTAAGCAATAAGGCTCTTTAGATACAAAAATAGCTGTACGCTTTAACTCTACTGCGTAAGAGAAGCGATATTCTAAGTCATGCTCGTCTGCTACTTTGTGAAAATCTTGTTCAAGTTGTTCTTTCTTTTGCAACAAATTATCCGCATGGAATTCGATACGAAGGTAAAACATGCCGCCTTCAGGATCTGTAGAATATTGGCTGGATTCCACGATATTTGCTTGGTGATTCAGCAAAAACGTAGAAACTGCTGCAACGATACCCGGTTTGTCTGAACATTTGACGAGCAGTCTTCCGATATTTTTAAGTGTTGCAGATTGTTCTTCTAACTGTGTTGCTACCTGACTTTTGTTTGACATATATTTTCCATCTCCTACTAGTTAAGTTGAATCTTCGTTTACTTCTAATCAGATAAATTTCTCCAGTTTCCTTCCATAGAGAAAGGTAACTAGAGAAATTCTTTTTAAGCTTATACTATAGTATGAAGCATCTGCTGTCTTTTCGCAAAGATTTGTTATTCGGCTGAATCATTTAAACCTTTACCCATACCTTTGAGGAAGTTCATTCCAAATGTTAAAGCACGATTAATGTCTGGATCATTTACGGACTTCATCAATTGAAGTACACCTATTTTTTGTCCTTCTGTCACACCTTTCTCTGCTTCGTTCAATCCTTGCTGGACGCTTTGAGAAAGTTGCTGGACTGTCGCTGGATCAATTGCAGTTAATGTTCCTGCAGCCGCCAACAAGTTATTCAGCATATTCGTGACTGGTTCTCTAGAGACTTGACCTACTGCAATGCCAGCAATCTTTTCTTTTGCTTGGAGCATTGCCTGTAGCGCGTCCAAGGCTCCTATACTATGCAACTCACCAGTGATTTCCATAATCTTTTGCAAGGATTCTTCTTGCTCTGCCATCAACTTCTGCAGATCAGCCAATTTCTCTTGCTGTACTTCCATTTCTGTACGTTCTGTCCTTTTGATAGAAGTTATTGGTGCTGCCATACCTATTCACCTCACTATTTATTGATCCGTTAACTGGACATACCCTGGTCTATTCCACTTGCGATTCACTTCTACACCATTTTGTGGATGACGTTTCTTATCTCGATGATTGGTCTTTGGTAATGGATTATCACCTATTTGTTCTAATACTTCCATACGAACCTTGGTCTGCTTATAAGCTGGTGTATTCGTCCGTTGATCTTTTGCAGGGCCAGTCAAAAAGTTAATAGCCGATTTTTTATCTACAGAGTTCATTGGTAAAAACAACTCGTTCCTCTGTACACGCGCGGTCACGAGGGCTGGTAGTTTTAACGCACCGTATGGAGATATTAGACGAACGTACGTCCCCGTCACTACTCCACGCTCTTGTGCTAACTCCGGTGATATTTCCACATAAATATGTGGAACCTTTTCTTGAATCCCTTCAGATTTATTCGTCATATTCCCTTCATGGAAATGTTCGAGCATCCGACCATTATTAATATGGAGATCAAACTCATCTGGGAACTTCACGGGCTCTACCCAATCAGATAATGCAAAACGTGCTTTTTTATCCGGGAAATTAAATCCTTCTGTATATAACAGCGGGGTACTCTTTCCATCTAAACTACCCCAAAGAAAACTACCCCAACCTTCAAGTACATCATATGAAGCTTCACCAAACATTGGACTTAAACTTGTCATTTCCTCAAAAATATCACGCGGATGTGTATAGTTCCAGTTTTGCCCTAAACGGTTTGCGACTTCTTGAATAATCCACCAATCTTGACGAGAGTTACCTTTATTCGGCAAGGCTTTATACAATCGCTGAACACGTCTTTCTGTATTCGTGAATGTACCATCCTTTTCAAGCGAAGGGACAGCAGGTAAGATGACATTTGCATACTGTGCTGTACGTGAGAAGAAAATATCTTGTACAACTAAGAAGTCTAGTTTCGATAGAACATCATGTACATAGTTAGCATTAGAGTCAACTAACGCCATATCCTCCCCTACGATATACATGCCTTTCATTACACCTTCATCAATCGAATGAAGCATTTGGATATTATCCAGTCCAGGCTTTCCTTCAATTTCTACACCGTAAGCATGTTCGAATTTTTCTCTCGCCGCGTCATCGGTAATATGTTGATAGCCTGGCAACCAACCTGGTAAGCTACCCATATCACATGCTCCTTGTACGTTATTGTGACCACGTAAAGGATAAGCACCTGCACCTGGACGACGATAATTCCCTGTCGCCAGCAATAAGTTCGAAATCGCTGCCGACGTATCAGATCCACCCGTATTTTGCGTTACGCCCATTCCCCATAGGATACATGTTCCATCTGCATCACGAATCAATTCCGCTGTATGGATCAAGACCTCTTTTGAAATCCCTGTCACTTCTTCCGCATAATCAAGCGTATAACGATCAAGTACCGCTTTGAATTCTTCAAAATGTAAAACGTTCTCCTCGATAAACTTCTGATCATGCCAGCCTTGATCAATTAGATATTTTGTCACTGCCATTAGCCAGACTTGATCGGTACCTTGCTGAGGAGTCATAAAGATATCTGCACGCTCCGCCATTTCATGCTTTCGAAGATCCGCTACAATTAGTTTTTGATCATGTAATTTATGTGCACGTTTCACACGAGTTGCAAGAACTGGATGCCCCTCGGCAGGGTTTGCCCCTACGATAATGACGAGTCCTGCTTGTGCAATATCTTTAATCGTTCCAGCATCGCCACCCATTCCTACTGTTCGGAACAATCCATCCGTTGCAGGTGACTGACAGTAGCGTGAGCAGTTATCTACGTTATTCGTCTTGAACACTTGTCGTGCAAACTTTTGGATAACGTAGTTTTCTTCATTGGTAATTTTAGAGGATGAAATGACACCAATTCCATCTCTACCATGTTCATCACGAATCTTTCCAAGGTTTTCCGCAACTAGATCCAGCGCTTCCTCCCATGAGGCTTCAACAAATTCTTCGCCTTTACGGATTAGCGGTGAAGTGATTCTTTCTTCGCTATTCACAAAATCCCAACCAAACTTACCTTTAACACATGTAGAAATCTGATTAACCGGTGCATCAGATACCGGCTGTATTTTCAAGATTTTACGGTCTTTTGTCCATACTTCATATGAACAACCTACCCCGCAAAATGTACAAACTGTTTTCGTTTTGTTAATTTTTGATTCACGCATAGCAGACTCTACATCCGAGACAGCCATAATACTGCTGTAACCGGGCTCGACTTCTTTGATCAAATCAACCATTGGCTCCATCAGCTCGTCGCTCATCTTCGTCATGAACCCAGCTTCACCGAGCATCGTTTTTTCCATTAATGCATTACACGGACAGACCGTAATACAATGGCCGCAGCCAACACACGAAGAATCATTAATCTTTGCGCCACCATCCCACAATACAATTGGACGATCGCGCTCCCAATCAATAGATAGCGTTTCGTTCACTTGAAGGTTCTGACACACTTCCACACATTGACCACATGCGATACACTGATTAGGGTCGTAACGATAAAATGGGTGTGTAAAATCCACTGCATCTTTTGAACATTTCGGTTCATATGGATATTTTTGATGTTCCACTTCCATCAACGCCACGGTATTATGAACTTTACAGTTGCCATTATTGTTATCACATACGGTACAATACAATAAATGATTTTCTAATATTCTATCCATCGCTTCCGTTTGTGCAGCTTTCGCACGCGGAGAAGCCAATTGGACATCCATGCCATCTACCGCTTTCGTGGAACAAGCACGTGTTAATACTCCGTTTACTTCCACGATACATGTGTCACATGTTTGAATTGGATCGACTTCAGGCAAATAACAGATTTGTGGATGCTCTATTTTATTTGCATTTATTATTTGTATTAATGTTGACCCCGCCTCGAAGTCAAAAAGTTTATCATTTATTGAAATAGACATCTCGGTATCCTCCTTATCAAATAAAAATCCACCATGAAAAAACCGGTTAAAACGGCATTTTTTCATGGTGGAATAGTTTCTTAACAGGACTTGCTAAAGAACCAATCCGTATTTACTATTACAAGTAGACAGATGAAAGCCTAGCATTCACGTACCAGGGTTCCAACAGCTCTTTGTTTAGTATAAAGTAATAGAGCATTAAATACAATGCTCACACAACAAGTTTCCGATTATTCTGTAAATATAGATAAGGAGATATAAAATGAAAAAAGTTCACGAGTTCAATGATATTATTCGCAAGCTAAGAAAAGACCTATTTGGTAAAGGTCCTGAACGAATTCACACAATTTTTATCGACAATATGGCGGTATCTACTTTATATGGCAATCTAACTCCGACTGAAAAATTTATTGCAAGAACGCCAGAAGGAAAAAACATTGTACATGGAGCGCGCACATCAATGATTCAAGCGGTCTATGATGAACAACCTCCAGAAGGATTAGAAGAGCTAGTGGAAGCAAAATTTTTACACTTATTCAGCGATTTTAAAATTGATGATGATATTGCCGTTTCAGTATTTCTATTTGATCGCTCAATTGATTAAAAGGAGGAAGCTAAATGGAGCAACAACGGACGATTATTCGCTACCAAAACGGACAATGTAGTGTAAAAAATGATCAAGTGGCTACGGAATTTGCGGTAACCATTAAGCTGAATGGCCAAGAATTCTCGACCATCGTCTGTACACCAGAGTATATCGAAGATATGACGGTCGGCTTTTTGGCATCTGAGGGGGTTGTGCCAAAGTGGGAGCAAATTAAAGACATTCATTTAGATTTGGAAAATGGCTTTATTCACGTACAAACAGAAAAAGTCTATCCTTTCTTTGAACAATTACAGAATAAGCGCTATATCACATCATGTTGCGGTATGAGCAGACAAGGGTTTATCTTCGCAAGTGACGCGTTGACTGCTAAAAAAATGAATGACATATCAGTACAGCTCACGCCTGGACAAATTTTTTCCTTGATGGACGAAATGGAAGAACAGGCAGAAATGTTTCGGCATACCGGTGGTGTCCACAATGCAGCATTATGTGATCCAGATGGACTTCTTTTATCTAGAATGGATATAGGGCGACATAATGCTCTTGATAAAATATATGGACACTGTTTAAAGAACCAAATTTCTGTACGTAATAAAGTAATTGTATTCAGCGGTCGGATCTCATCGGAAATTTTATTGAAAGTAGCAAAAATCGGCTGTGAAATTGTTTTATCAAAATCTGCTCCTACTGAATTAGCATTAACACTAGCTGAAGATCTTGGAATTACGACGGTCGGTTTTATTCGTGGTTCAAATTTTAATCTGTACACGCATCCTGAAAGAATTAAACTAGGCAACGCAGGTATCATTGAAAAATTCGTTAAAGTCAATATTAACAACTGAGTGAATTGACAATACTATCCACTTAGTAGTCGATTTTGCTTCACTTTTCCCCTTACCAGCATAGATTGATGCTAGAGTATTTGGTCAAAAAACGAATTGTTCCGTCTATCACCACCACAAGTCGCGGCAACTAAATAATAGCAAAGGCCACTCGCTCAGACTATGAATGAGTGGTCTTTGTTTACTTTTCTGTTTGATTAAACGTGTCTCCACCTTTAATTGTGCCTAACTTAAATCCATGTTCGAACCAATAGATACGTTGTTTCGCTGAGCCGTGGGTGAAGCTTTCTGGCACGACATAGCCTCTCGCTCTTTTTTGAATCGTGTCGTCTCCTACCGCTCCTGCTGCTGTCATCGCTTCTTGTAAATCTCCCTCTTCCAAGTATCCGCGTCCTTTTTCATGATGCGCCCAGACTCCAGCAAAATAATCAGCTTGTAACTCAAAACGTACTAAATATTTATTAAATTCCTCTTCACTCAACTTTTGACGTAAAGGCATAACTTGATCAGAAATACCAAGTAAGGTTTGTACATGGTGGCCCACTTCATGCGCAATTACGTATGCCATCGCAAAGTCTCCCGGGGCTTTGAATGAAGACTGTAGCTCATTGTAAAATTCCAAATCAATATAGAGTTTCCTATCACCCGGGCAATAAAATGGTCCCGCCGCAGCACTTCCGTAGCCACAGGCCGTTTCTACTTGTCCTGTATAAAGAACTAATGTAGGATTTTCGTATTGAAGACCTTCTTGCTGGAAAAGTTCTGTCCAAATGTCTTCTGTATCCGCTAACACTACAGAGACAAAATCAGCTAATTCACGATCTTCTTCATTTACTACATATGGCTGATCCTGTGTGGTTGCACTCTTATCTATCAAGTCTGTAGGATTTCCGCCTAATAGTAAGAAAAGAATGATTCCGACAATACCGAGACCTCCACCACCTATTGCAATAGCTCCACCCCTACCAATTCTCCCTCTTCGATCTTCCACATTTGAACTTTTTCTCCGCCCATCTGTTTTCATCGCACCTTCTCCAACCTTTCAATTCGTTTTACCTTAAGTTATATTTGTTATTTGCCTTGCAGTTGATACCAATTTACCCAACTTTCTACGTGAGCAAACAAGAGAACTACGCTATTTAAAATGTATTTGTTGTGAAACGACAGTTATCTATTCCACATGTTCGTTTTTTCATATATACTTTACTTTAGTGTTGCAAATTTATTAAGGAGTGATTTTGTTGAGTAATCAAAAGTCTGTATATAACTTTAATGCGGGTCCATCTGCCCTTCCACGCGAAGTGTTAGAAAAGGCACAGTCGGAGCTTGTCGATTTCAAAGAATCAGGAATGTCGATCATGGAGATGAGTCATCGCAGCGCGACTTACGAAGAAGTACATAATCAAGCAATTACACGCTTACGTTCATTGTTCTCAATCCCGGAAAACTATGAAGTGTTATTTTTACAAGGTGGAGCTAGCCTTCAATTTGCAATGGTTCCGATGAACTTCCTTGCAGAAGGTAAAAAAGCAAGCTATATTATGTCGGGCGCTTGGTCTGATAAGGCACTTAAAGAAGGTAAAACAATTGGAGAAGTTTATGAAGCAGCTTCTACGAAAGAAACGAACTACAACCGCGTGCCTTCAGCCGAAGAAATTCAGTTTGACGAGCACGACGCATACGTTCATATCACATCAAATAACACAATTTTCGGTACACAGTTCCAAGAGTTTCCGGAGACTGGAAATGTCCCATTAATCGCTGATATGTCCAGTGATATTTTGTCACGTCCACTAGATGTTAGTAAATTCGGTATGATTTATGCTGGAGCACAAAAAAATCTAGGACCTTCTGGTGTAACAGTTGCAATTATTCGTAAAGATTTGTTAGAAAATGCAAATTCATCAATTCCAGCAATCTTGAAATACAGCACACATGCTTCAAATAATTCTTTGTATAACACACCACCTTCTTTTGGGATTTATATGTTAGGTGAAGTGTTAGGATGGATGGAGCAACAAGGCGGACTAGAAAAAATCGCAAAGAAAAACGAAGAAAAAGCCAACCTAATTTATGATGTAATTGACAACAGCAATGGTTTCTATACTGGACATGCTGAAAAAAATAGCCGCTCACGCATGAACATCACATTCCGTGTAGCTGATGAGCAACTTGAAAAGCAATTTCTACAAGAAGCAAAAGAAGCTGGATTTGTAGGATTAAACGGTCATCGTTCTGTCGGTGGATGCCGCGCATCTGCGTACAATGCGGTTCCATATGCAGCTTGCCAAGCATTACAACAATTCATGTTAGACTTTCAAGAAAAGAATCAATAATCGTAAAAGCCAGGTCATTCCATAATAATAATGGAATGACCCGGCTTTTTAATTTGCCACAATCTTAAATTCTTTTTCAAATGCTCGTTGCAGTGTACTGCATGTCTGGATATTTGTAAAATCTAAACTTAATTTTGTTGAGGCATGTGCAGTTTCTGGTCGAATCCCAGTAAACTATTGATAATCTAAAATTGTCAATGTATGCACATGAGTAATCGTTTGTTTTCAAAATCAAAGATATTCAAAATGATTCCAAGCGCAGTTTTGTATTTATATAATGACTCATAGTAAATTGAGCCATATTCTTTTTCATACTCTGCTATTTTATAAGGATATTCGGTTTCATCAGGAATGGGTAGATACTTCCATGGGCGTGATGAATTTGCAAACTGTTCCGCATGCGCTTTTGTTAGGATGTCGTAAAATAGTTCTATCTTTTCTTTAGGAAAATCATAATATGGGACGCCATCAATTTCTATTGGCAACACTGTATTTTTTCTGATCCATTCTACGATAGGATGTTCAATTGGCGCTTGGTGGACTTTCGATATCATTGTTTTAGACAACTGAAGGTGATGAACAGCGTTTTTTTCACAATACACCATATATAGAAACTTCATGAAATCCCCCCCATAATAATTTACCTAAAAACCTATTGTCTCTTTATAATTTATTACAGACCAACTTCCTACTATATAAGAATTTTACTTAATATTTTGTCCCTGCGTCCCCATACTCTTCCAGTAACTCTTCAAAACTTTTATTCTTTTCACGGTCTTTCCGTTCTTGAATCTTTCGTTCTTTTTCTTTCTCTTTTTTCTTCTCTTCAACCGCTGTTAATTGTTGCTTTGCACTTTTCAACTTTGCTAGTACGTCATCGCTTACTAAATCCGAAAGAGAAGTAGCTGATTCATCTGTTACCATCTGTTTTTCATTATTTTTCTGCTGTTTGTTATGTTGCTTTTTCATTTTCTTAGCCATATTAATCACTGCTTTCTAATGTTTTATATAGTCTGACACAATTTCTTTCCATACCTCAAATTTAGTAAGTGTTTTGCATTGCCCTTATTCTTCGTTATTACGTACAATAGAAATAGGGAGGGATGTTTATGTTCAGTTTACCAAAAAACGTGACACTAATCGAGGTTGGACCACGAGATGGATTACAAAATGAAAAAAACAGTATCCCGACAGAAGCAAAGCTATCCTTTATTCACACATTACAGCAAGCAGGAATTCAGGAAATGGAAGTTACTTCATTCGTATCACCTAAATGGGTACCGCAAATGGCGGACTCCACTGAGATTATGCAACAAATAGAAAAAAATGGCCGACAACTTGTCTTAACGCCAAACGCAAAAGGAATTGCACTAGCCAAAGATGCTGGCGCCAAGAGCATGGCAGTTTTTGTCGGCGTTAGTGATACGTTTAACCAAAAAAATATTAATCGAACGACTGCAGAAAGTGTCGCTTCGTTACGGCCATTAATTGACCAATTAAAAATGGATAACTATTTCGTCCGCGCTTGTATTTCTACGGCTTTCCACTGTCCATATGAGGGATTTATTGCACCAGAGAAAACGCTGGAATTATGTCGGCTATTCAGCGACATGGGTGTTAATGAATTAAGTGTAGCCGATACAGACGGAATGGCAAATCCTACAGCCAGCTATTCACTATTCCATTCGTTGAAAGAACAATTTCCTAACTTATTGATCACCGCTCATTTTCACGATACGCGTAAATTGGGTCTGACGAATATTTACGCTGCGCTTCAGGCCGGTATCGATCGCTTTGATACATCAGCTGGCGGACTTGGGGGCTGTCCATTTGCACCTGGCGCAACTGGCAACGTAGCTACTGAGGACGTACTCTACTTGCTTGAAACTTTGCACATTGAAACCGGCTTAGATCAAGAGGCTATTTGCCGGGCCGTTGATATAGTAGCACCCTACCTTTCCCGACCAATCGAAACGGCCATGTACCAGTTATATAAGAGAAAGGAGAATGTTAGTTGAGACGAAGATTTATTTTTATTATAGGTATTATTTCAAGCATCTTCACTGCGATCCTCACAATTTTTGGGATCCTTGTGACGAATCGAATGATGTACCTTAAAATCAAGGATTCAGAATTTATCTTGCAACGAGAGATGCTTGCTAAACGATTTGATAGCCAATGGTTTGAAACCGTGCGTAAAGATGATATGTGGATTCCATCTCCGAACGGCTATAATTTACGCGCCATTTTTTTACGCCCATTAGATACGACGAGAACAGTCGTAATCTGTCATGGTGTTACCGAAAACAAAGTGAATTCCATTAAATACGCACGACTATTTGAGCGATTAGGATTTAATTCTGTCATTTTTGATCATCGTCGGCATGGTGACTCAGGTGGTAAGACAACAAGTTTTGGATTTTATGAAAAGATGGATTTAAAAGAAGTCGTTTCGGCTGTACGGAAGAGAGTCGGGAAACGTGCCCTAGTCGGAATTCACGGGGAATCTATGGGTGCCGCAACGACACTTTTATATGCAGGAACATATGAGGATGAAGCTGATTTCTATATTTCGGATTGTCCATTCTCAGATTTCTCTGAACAACTACTGCATATCATTCGTACGGAAATGCCTTTTAAGACTTCCATGAGTTTGCGTGTCGCCAATCTGTTTTTGAAAATCCGTGACGGCTACACATCGGCTGCTGTATCACCAAGAGAAGTCATGAAATTCATTGATAAGCCTGTGTTGTTTATACACAGTTTAGAAGACAAGTTCATCCTCCCGCATATGACAGAAGAGCTGTATGATTTAAAAGAAGGCGATAAAATGATAAAGCTGTTCGCTAAAGGTGCGCATGCGAAATCATATAATGATAATACCGAAGAATATGAACGTGTTGTCCAGACATTCTTAAATCGATTTCGTCTATCATAACGTACGCAAAAATAAAAACTCCGTGTAAGCGTTAGCTAATCACGGAGTTTTACTTATTTCTTTTTATCTGGCTTATCTTGTACTTTGTTCATTTGAGCCATCATTTGGTTAATTTTCTTTTGTGAAGGTTTTTGTCCCATTTGCATCATCATCATTCGAAGCATTTGCTCGTTAATAGGCGGATTTTCCTTCAAATATTTCATCATATATCTACGTGCGATGAAAAAGCCAAGTGCTACTCCACCGATCAATGCAACGACGATCAAGACAATCGCTAGTACTAAATTCATTGCTGCTATACCTCCTTCACTAAAAATGATTCGATTATATACTACCAAGAAGGATTATACAACATAGCAGCAGTGAATAGCAATGACTCTTGTTGAATTATGCGGAAGTTTTCACACCAATGTATTTTCTAGGATCATACGCTCAGAATATTTGACAGGTTTTAGCCAACCACACTCTTCCTGTTCATTCATCACCGCAAAAAAACGGTCGGTTGCGGTAGATAATGCTACAAATAAATCCAAGTCCAACATGCGAGAACCTTGGCAATACACCTCGATGCAATGGGTCCCCAACTTGATAAATACTTCTCCTTTAATTAAATGCGTCAAGCGATATTCATTACGGTGGGAATCTATCTTATCAAAGCATTTACTTAATTTATGACGTATAATCTGATCGATTTCCATTTCATTCAGCTGATCACATAAATATTCAATCTCTTGATAGTTCGTTGAAGGACCAACTGCTAACAATTCAAATAATAAACGTTCACGTCCCATAATAAAGGATTGATATTCAGACTTAATTTTAAAGATTTCGTATTTCCTCATGACGAACACCCCCTGAACTTAATCATAGAGCTTGTCACATTAAAATCATGTCACTTCACGGAAAACTTCCTAACTATTATTGTCGTAAAGCTACGAATGGAAATTGCAATGAAAAAACACATCTCTCTTCGTCTACTTACGAAGAGAGATGTGTAGTATGTTAGATAACTACTTATTTATTGACAAGTTCTGTCATTTGATTCACTACGTTATCTACAGTAAAGCCGTATTTCTCAATGACTAACTCACCAGGCGCACTAGCACCGAATGTATCGATTGCCATCACAGCACCTTCATCACCAGCATATTTATGCCATCCGATAGAAGCACCCATTTCAATCGTTACTCTTTTCTTCACTGACTTAGGAAGCACAGACTCTTTATACGCTTGATCTTGTTTCTCGAACAAGTCCCAAGACGGCATAGAAACGACACTGACGTCGATATTCTGCTCTTTCAGGGCCGCTTGTGCTTCTACTGCCAAGTTCACTTCGGAGCCGCTAGCAATTAGTATACCGTCCGCTTGCTCTTTCGTAGCAGGAGACACAACATATGCACCTTTTTGAACTGAATCCAGCGCTAACTCTTTTGAATTAGGCAATACGTTTAGATTTTGTCGAGACAAGACAAGAACTGTTGGTGTATCTTTTGATGTGATTGCCGCATACCAAGCTGCCGACGTTTCATTACCATCTGCTGGACGAATGATCGATAGACCAGGCATCGCTCGTAATGAAGCAAGCTGTTCTACTGGCTCGTGTGTAGGACCATCTTCTCCCACCGCTACACTATCATGTGTGAATACGTACGTGACTGGCAAGCCCATTAACGCGGAAAGGCGGATAGCCGGTCGTACATAGTCACTGAAGACGAAGAACGTTCCACCGAAGACGGATACACCACCATGTAATGCCATTCCGTTCAGTGCAGTTCCCATCGCAAATTCACGTACCCCAAACCAAATATTACGACCTTTATAATCTTCAGAAGAGAAATCTCCTGCATTTTTTATCGTTGTTTTATTAGAACCAGCTAAATCAGCACTGCCGCCAAATAGAGAAGGAAGAGCAGTTGCTATTGCATTAATTGAATCTCCTGATGCAGATCGTGTCGCTACCGATTGACCGAGTTCATATACTGGCATTTGCTCTTTTAAATCTGCAGGAAGTTCGTTCGCAATCGACTGTTTCAATTGTGCAGCTAATTCTTTATGTTCGTTTTCGTATTTCTCAAACAAGTCATTCCATTGTTGCTCTTTTTGAACACCATTTTCTTCTGCAGCTTGTTTGAAGTTATCATATACCTCTGTTGGTACATGGAAGTCTTCTTCAAACGTCCACTTATAATATTCTTTTGTAAGAGCCATTTCTTCTTCACCCAGTGGCGCTCCGTGCGCATCGGCTTTACCGGATTTATTTGGAGAACCATAACCGATCACTGTTTTCACTTCGATGATTGTCGGTCCACCCGTATTTCCTTTTGCTTCTTCAATCGCTTTACTAACAGAATCAATATTATTCCCGTCATCTACGCGCACGTAGTTCCAGTTATATGACTCAAAACGTTTTTTAATATTTTCAGAAAACGACATATCTAGATCGCCATCTAAGGAAATATCGTTACTATCATATAGTACGATTAACTTATCAAGTTGTAGATGACCAGCTAGAGAAATCGCTTCCGCTGCCACACCTTCCATTAAATCACCGTCACCGCAAAGGGCGAATGTATGATGGTCGACAACGTCAAATCCAGGCTTATTATATGTAGCAGCTAAATGTTTCTCAGCCATAGCCATTCCTACAGCCATTCCGATTCCTTGTCCTAGTGGTCCTGTAGTAGCTTCTACGCCAACTGTATGACCATACTCTGGGTGTCCAGGTGTTTTAGAATCCCATTGTCTGAAATTCTTAATATCTTCGATTGTTAAACCATAGCCGCTTAAGTGTAGCAAGCTGTATAAAAGCATAGACCCGTGTCCTGCTGACAGCACAAAACGGTCACGATTGAACCATTGTGGATTTGCCGGATTATGGTGTAAATGTTTTGTCCATAGCGTGTATGCCATCGGAGCAGCCCCCATAGGTAAGCCTGGGTGGCCTGAATTTGCTTTTTCAATCGCATCGATTGATAATGTTCGAATTGTCGTTATTGCCAGTTGATCGATCTTTTCGGTCATTCTGTACATCCTTTCCGTCCTGTCTCATCTGAGTGTTTTATGGTACGTATTCCTACTCTAGTGTAGTCAATTTTTCTAAAAATTACAATGTTAATCAGCTACTAGTCATTAATTTAGCGGCTTCTGATTTCCTTTTGCTTGTTTAACTTTTTCAGGTGTGACATCATTTCCTTCAGCATCAATCACTTTTACAGATTCAATCGTTTCACGCATACTAGAACGGAATGTTTCTAGATATTCTTTTCGTAATAGCGTTTGTTCCTTCGCTTCTTCAATTGATAAACCTGTTGTTTTCTTTTTATTCGCCAATTCATTAATACGTTTCATCTTCTTTTCTGATAACATGCTTACACCCTCCTAAAAGTCTTCATTAATTAAAATGTAAACAACATAGAGGAAAAGTGCAAACGATTAGTGTTCCCGCTCTTGAAACTCTTTATATCTACGATGAATAGTAGCTTTACTGGCGGAATGACCTAGGCCTTTTAAGACGGTAGCAATCTCTTCAAACGTCAATCCTTTACTACGGAGCGCAACGATTTCTTCCATAGGGAGTTCTAACCTTTCCCTTCCAGGTCCTTGGTCAATAGAATGTAGATTCAATGAAGGATCATACCCTCTTTCAACAGCACGTTTCATTCCACGACGAATTTTTGCATTATGTAATTTACGTTGATATTCTTCTACGATTGCTAAAATCTCGAGCAACATCGTATCCATCTCATTTAACTCAATCGTGCCATTTGAATGATTTGATATTACGGTCGTATCACTTTTGGCAATGACATGCAATATAGCGACTCTTGCGTTGCCCCTTCCTAATCTCGTCTCGTCTTGAATAAATACCGCATCAATATCTCCCTTTTGTATACGATCCAATAGAGAAAGTAATCCTTCACGATCCATATCATAACCACTCTGACGGTCTGCGAATACTTCCACACATTCATAAGAAAGTTCTTTCGCTAATTGTTCCAATTCTTCTTGCTGTCTAATAATTGATTGCTCTTGTGTCTCTTTTTCTGTACTGACACGGCAATAAATTACGCATTTCTTCACTGTCATCTACCTTCCACTCCTAGTTCAGCGACGCGGGAATCTGTTCCTTTGTTTAGTTTAACAGGAAGGCGCAATAATTCACCTGAGTTGATTTGATCTGACGTTAATTCATTTAATGATCTCACTTGATCAATCCAGTGCTGTCTCGGTATACCATCAGAATAGCTAGAAGCTAGCCCCCACAATGTATCTCCTTCATCAATAACAATTTCCATATAATGATCTTCCTCTGCCAACTGATCGAATTGATACCAAGCAAAAGATAGACAAACTAGTAAGAGTAATGCGAAGTAATAATTTTCTTTAATAAATTTCATCATGAAGTTCATAATAAACCCTCCCCGAATCCCTGTTTTGAGAATGCATGTTCGTACCTCTTGTTAGCAATTATAAGCGAACGTACGATTGCCTGTCAAGTGAAAATCAGAACCTTTGTTTGATTAGTAATCGAACACATGTTATACTATATTCAAAATAATTGTTTAGTATTCCGCGATTTTTAAAACTTTCGATGAGGTGAATCATTTGAAAAAGATATCTAAAAGACAAGAAGAAATATTAGCTTTCATCAAGGATGAAGTGCGATTAAAAGGCTATCCCCCTTCTGTACGTGAAATCGGAGAAGCCGTTGGTCTTGCATCAAGTTCGACTGTACATGGTCACTTATCACGTTTAGAAAGTAAAGGTTTCATACGACGTGACCCGACGAAACCTCGTGCGATAGAAGTCTTAGATCCAGAAGGTCTAGATGAATTAAAAAGCGGGGTCATGCATGTTCCATTGATTGGTAAAGTAACAGCTGGTAATCCTATTACAGCTGTTGAAAATATTGAAGAATATTTTCCATTGCCAGACACATTCGGATCTTCAGATGATGAAATTTTCATGCTGGAAATTGTAGGGGATAGTATGATTGAAGCAGGTATTTTAAATGGTGACAGAGTAATTGTTAGACAAACTCATACGGCTTCTAACGGAGAAATCGTTGTAGCAATGACTGAAGAAGATGAAGCAACTGTTAAACGATTCTTTAAAGAAAAGGATTTCTTCCGCTTGCAACCTGAAAACTCTTCCATGGATCCTATCATCGTAGATAAAGTTTCGATATTAGGTAAGGTCGTTGGCGTCTACAGAATGATCCATTAAAAAAAGTGTATCAACTTCCCAAATGGGTTGTTGATACACTTTTTTCTTTAGACTAACTTTTTTTCCAATAGCAGCTCCATCGATGTTAATACAGCTGTTTTCACATGCTCATATGTCAATCCACCTTGAACATACGCTGTATAAGGTGGACGTATTGGACCGTCAGCTGTCAGTTCAATACTGGATCCTTGGATAAATGTTCCGGCAGCCATGATGACATCATCTGTATAACCCGGCATATAGGAAGGTTCAGGTGCATAGTGCGCGTTGATTGGAGAGTTTTGCTGAATCATTTGGCAAAACGCAATCATTTGCTCTGCATTCGTAAAGTTCACAGATTGAATGAGATCTGTACGCTGTTCGCTATAATGCGGTGTCGTATCCATGCCAAACAGTCCGAAAAATGCAGATGTAAACAAAGCCCCTTTTACTGCTTGGCTCACTACATGTGGTGCTAAGAAGAAACCTTGATACATTTCAAGCAACGTATCTAGAGAAGCGCCCGCTTCAGCACCTAATCCAGGTGAAGTCATACGATACGCACATTTCTCGACTAACTCTTTTTTACCCGCGATATAACCACCTGTTCTAGCCAAGCCGCCACCTGGATTTTTAATTAGCGAGCCTGCCATCAAGTCTGCCCCTACTTCTGTCGGTTCCTTCATTTCTACGAATTCGCCATAGCAGTTATCGACAAAGACAATCACGTCTTCCTTAATTTTACGAATTTCCTTAATCATCTGCTCTATTTCATGTATACGGAATGATGGATTGCTCGAATACCCCTTAGAACGCTGAATCGCTACGATTTTCGTCTTCGCTGAAATCGCTTCTTTCGCTTTTCTGTAATCGACTGAGCCATCCTCTTTTAAATCAATATGTTGATAACTGATCTGATAATCTTCTAATGAACCTGTATCCTTACCTTGTCCCGAAATAATGGATTCCAATGTGTCATATGGCTTCCCAGTTATGTATAACAGCTCATCTCCAGGACGTAAAATCCCAAAAAGACTAATCGTAATCGCATGTGTGCCAGAGATAATTTGATTTCTCACTAGACAATCCTCTGATCCAAACACATCGGAATAGACTTGTTCTAGGGTATCTCGTCCACTATCGTCATATCCATAGCCTGTAGATCCAGTTAAGTGAAAGTCACTTACTTGATTTTGTTTGAATGCTTGAAGGACTTTTCGCTGATTATAAAAAGCAATTTCCTCTATTTTTTTTACATATGGCTCAATGACTTCTTCAGCCTCTTGTGCTTTCAACAATAACTCTTCATTAATCGGTGCAATTAGCATGTGTAGTACCTCATTTCATTTTATCCACCTTCTATTTTAGCAGAACGATCGAATTTGCCAAAGTAAACGCAACAAAAAAACAGGCTTAGGCCTGTTTTTAGATTTCAGACTGAAAAACGGAAGTGGTAAGTATACCGTTTCAGGCAGACGCGTTTCTTATGGGCCCGCGGTGAGCCAACCTTAAAACCGATGCTCCTAACGCTTTGCTTTCGCTGCGCCCATAGGACAAGCGTACCTTCAGAAGCGAAAATCCCGAACCACTTATTATATACCCATTTACTGTTCGTCTTTTAAATTAACGGGTTTCGCTGGAACATATGTTGAAATCGCGTGCTTGTATATGAGTTGCTGCTTACCTTCTGATTCGAGCAGCACTGTATAATTATCGTATGACTTAATAAGTCCCTTTAACTGAAAACCATTTAGCAAAAAAACCGTAACAAACGTGTTATTCTTACGTAATGAATTCAAATATGTGTCTTGCATATTTCCTTGTTTCATTCAATTGCCTCCTTGTCTTTGTTAGATACGTTATTCCCTATTCACTTCTGAAAACCCTTTATTATTTGAAATGTTCTTTTGAAAATGTCGTTCTGTGACTGATCAGCCTCGACCCATTGGACAGGCAATTTATTGCGGAAATATGTCAATTGTCTTTTAGCATAGTTTCGTGTATTCTTTTTAACCGCTTCGATGGATTGCTCTCTTGTAACTTGTCCATTAAAGTATGAAATCAGTTCTTTGTATCCTATCGCTTGCACGGACTGTGTCTCTCGGATGCCTTTATTCCAAAGAGCCTCTACTTCTGAAAATAAACCTGCGTCTACCATCATGTCTACCCGTTGATTGATACGTTCATACAGCATTTCTCTAGGTAAATCTAATCCTATGATGAGGTGATGATACATTGGCTTGTTGCCCTGCTGTTGTTCATGATCTTGTTTCGTGCGGCCTGTTACTTCCAGTATCTCAAGCGCACGAACTAATCGGCGATGATTGTTTGGATGAATATTTTCTGCACTTTTCGGGTCTAATTGTTCCAATCTAGTGTAGAGCACGCTAGCACCAAGTTCATCCAATTCATCTTCTAATCGTTTACGTACATTGGGATCAGCTGCTATCTCCGTAAAACGATAATCGAATAATACCGCTTGGATATACATCCCACTTCCACCAACGATAATGGGTAACTTTCCGCGGGATTGAATATCCGCAATCCATCCTCTAACAGCTTCTTGATATTCTGCCACAGAAAAACTTTCCGTTGGCTCTTTCACATCAAAGAAGTGATGAGGAATTCCTTCCATTTCAGAAGGATGAATTTTAGCTGTTCCGATATCCAATTCCTTATACACTTGCATTGCATCTCCATTGATAATTTCCCCGTTTAAAGCAGATGCAAGCGCCGTACTTAGAGCTGTTTTTCCTGACGCAGTGGGGCCTACCACTGCAATGACATCAATTGGTGCATTCATTTTGTTTCATCCACCCGACTATATTCTTATATACTTCTTGGCGATTCGTTTCTTGCAGCATTTCATGTCTACCACCTTCATATAAAACTACTTTAACAAATTGCTGATTCGCATTGATCAATTGCTTCGCTACTTTCCAGACTCCTTTTGTTCGTTCACCTACAGGGTCTTCAGTACCTGAAACTAATAAAATCGGTAAACCATCTGGGATATTGTGTAAATAAGCTGATGACTCAATCGTCCGGATTCCTTCAAGTAACAATCGGAACATTTGCGACGTCGGAACAAACCCACACGCTTCATCTTCCTCGTATTCGTGAACACTTTCTTTATTAGTTGATAACCACGCTAACGACCCTTCATTAGGGAATTGCTTGGAGTATTCACCGAATATCATTTGATTTAGTAGTTCATCCGGCTTCGTTTCTGGTAAACGTTTTTCTCTCCACCTAACAAATGACAGACCAGCAAGGCTAATCGCTCGAGAATGACTGCCCGTTCCCGATAACACAACTTCACGAATAGAATTCCCATACAACTGAATAAAGCGTCTAGCGACAAAGGACCCCATACTGTGTCCAAACAACGTGACAGGGAGATTTGGATACTGTTGCTGATAATATTGAATAACTTCAAACGTATCATCCACCAACTGGTCAAAAGACGCTGATTCCCCTACATAGCCATACGGTAGGCCATTTTCTACTGCTGTTTTACCATGCCCTCTTTGATCATGCGTAGTCACTATATAGCCTTGCGATACTAAGTACTCTGTAAATTGGCGATAACGTCCACTATGTTCTGCTAGCCCATGAATGAGATGAACTATTGCTGTTGGGTTATCTATCGGTTCATAACAACTGCTGTATATGCGTACACCATCTCTCATTTCGAGAATATTTTCATTCACTGCCTCGCACGTCCTTTCCCCTCCGCAATTGCATTCTTCAAATCATTCAAATGAATAGTCCTTTATCTTCTAAATTCTGCTTGATCTTTCAATCGTTGTAAACATCTAATCGTTCCTTTCAGATCTACCACATTACATTACCCGTTTAAACATCTTTTCCAATTCATAGGTCGTAAAATGTATCAGTACCGGACGGCCGTGCGGACACGTATACGGATTATGGCATTCGCCCAAATCATTCAATAAACGTTCCATATCAGCTTGTGTCAAATAATAATTCGCTTTTATAGATTTTTTACAACTCATTAAAATTGCGCTTTCTTCACGAAGTTTTTCTATATCTACTTTGCGGCTATGCAACACCTGCTCAATCATCTCTTCAATAATCGTAGTCGCTTGTCCCCCAGGGAACCAAGATGGGTATTCTTTAACTGTATACGTAGAGGGCCCGAAAGCTTCTAGAAATATCCCTACACGTTCCAAAGCGTCTTTACATTCTTCTATCTTCAACTGCTCATCCGCAGAATAATGAAAGACGAGTGGCAATAGCAGTTGTTGACGTTCGTCAGCATTTACTTGTCCCAGTTTGACCTTAAAATACTCATATTTGATGCGTTCCTGCGCCGCATGCTGATCGATCAAATAAAAGCCATCTTCATTTTGTGCGACGATATACGTACCGTGAACTTGTCCAATAGGAACGATCGAAGGAAATTTGTTATCCATTGTAACTTGCGGCTCGTTTGTTTGCGCTGGTTCAATATTCGGAAGCACTTCCGGTTCTACAGTCGATTGTTCAAATATCGCCCGTGGAAAAGAAAACTCCTCTTTTTCCTGCAACGGACTTTCCAGAGTGGAAACCGGCTCTTCTTCTGCCTGAACAGGTTGTACTTCTGCTTGCGTATTACGTATCCAAGGCTTCCAAATTGATTGTTGTTCTGAGTCTGTTTTTATCTTCTTTTCTTTCTTAATCGCGTCAGGAATAATTGATGCTCCATAAATCGCTTCACGCACAGCATCTTTTATAAGCGATAATAGCTCCCCTTCTTTACTAATTCGTATATGCCGTTTTGCTGGGTGAACGTTGACGTCAGTTAAAATGGGATCGGCTGTAATATTAACAACTGCGATTGGATAACGGCCAATCGGTAAGTACGTATGCATTGCATCGATGAGTGACTGCGTACCTGCATAACTCTTAATCCAACGTCCATTCATCAAAAAAGAAATATAGTTTTTTGATGCTCTCGTCATTTCCGGTAGCGTAACAAAACCATTGACGTGAAAATCTGCATTTCCTTTCTCGAACGGAACCATTTTACGCGCCACTTGTATCCCATAAATATCAGATAATACTTTCAATAAGTCCCCTGAGCCTGTCGTTCGAAGCACTTGGTGTTGATCATGAGTTAAGGTGAATGCAATATCTGGATGGCTTAATGCCAGTCGGTTAAGTAAATCAATTGTATGTCCAAGTTCTGTTTGGATTGTTTTCATATATTTTAAACGTGCGGGTGTATTGTAAAATAGTTGCTGAACTAGAAAATCTGTCCCTTTTCTCAGCGCCCCCGCTTCATGTTTCAACACTTTCCCGCCTTCGATTTCGACTATAGTTCCTTGTTGTTCACCGTCAGACGTCCATAACGAAACTTTTGAAACTGCAGCGATACTCGCTAATGCTTCCCCACGGAAACCTAGCGTCCGAATGCGGAAAAGATCATGTTCATTTGAAATTTTACTTGTCGCGTGACGTTCAAAGCAGCGAATCGCATCTGTTTCAGACATGCCGTTACCATTATCTGTTACACGTATGGAAGTGAGACCGGCTTCTTCAAGAGATATTTCAATTCTCGTACTTGCCGCATCAATCGCATTTTCCACCAATTCCTTGACGATTGAAGCAGGTCGCTCCACTACTTCTCCCGCTGCGATTTTATTCGCTAACGTATCTTCCATGATGTGAATATGATTCATTTGCTTCAACCTTTCATTTCCGAGGATATTCGTTCCTTCCATTCTGCTATTTTCTGCATTGTCTGCATAGGTGTCATATTGAATAGGTCTACAGATTGTATCTCCTCAAGTAATCGTTGTTGTTCTGTTGACATCGTTGCTTCAGTTGATGGTTCAAATAAGGCAAGTTGCTCAGATACTGTAGAGGAATCACTCGAAATACTCTCTTCTTCAAAACGCGCTAATAGATTTCTCGCTCGTTCTACTAGGTCCGAGGGAAGTCCTGCCAATTCCGCAACATGGATACCGTAACTTCGATCTGCTGCTCCCGGTAATACTTTATGCAAAAATACTACTTTACCGTTCTGCTCTTTCGCAGCTACATGGACATTCAGTAAACGCACGAGAACATCTTCAAGCTTCGTCAACTCATGATAATGTGTGGAGAATAACGTGTTCGCTCCGATTTCTTCATGAATATGCTCCATCATCGCTTGCGCCAACGCCATCCCATCATAAGTTGACGTACCACGACCAATTTCATCAAACAGTAGTAAACTTCTGGAAGAGGCATGAGCGATTGCGTATTGGGATTCCATCATTTCCATCATAAATGTACTTTGACCGGAAGCTACATCGTCCGCCGCTCCGATACGTGTGAAAATTTGATCGGTAATAGGCAACTCTGCTTTCTCACAAGGGACAAAACAACCGATTTGCGCCATGACTACAGTGAGCGCGACTTGCCTCATATATGTACTTTTACCAGACATATTCGGTCCTGTAATAAGTAACATATTACTGGTAGAAGCAAGTGTACAAGAGTTTGGGATATATAATGAATGATTCATCATTTTTTCGACTACAGGATGTCTGCCGTTTTGAATATCCACAGCCCGTCCATCATGGAATACTGGTCGTACATATTGATTTTTTTCCGATACTTTAGCAAAAGAATGCAACACATCTAATTCACTAATCACTGATGCTAACTGTTGAATTCGTTTAACGTCTTTTTTTACACGCTCACGAATCGCTTGGAATAAGTCTATTTCAAGCGTTAGACTATCTGCCTCTGCATTTAAAATCAACTCTTCTTTTTCTTTTAATTCAGTTGTTATGTAGCGCTCCGCATTGGCTAATGTTTGTTTTCGCTCATATCGTGTTAAATCCGCCAAATGAACATTCGATTTCGTAATCTCAATATAATAACCGAATATGCGATTATAGCCGATCTTCAAAGTTTTAATACCCGTTGCTTGACGCTCCTTTTGCTCAAGCTCAGCTAACCACTGTTTTCCATTACGTGATGCATCACGTAACTGATCTAATTTGTCGTTATAGCCATCTTTAATAAGACCGCCATCTTTACTCGTTAACGGTGGATTTTCCGCAATTGCATCTGCTAGTAACTGGAAGGTCTCTTCACACGGATCCATTTGATCGGCATATTTTTCCAACATCGGTCGTTGAGATTCTTTTAACAGTTGTTTCATTTTTGGTACATGTGTTAACGAGTTCCGAAGTTGCGCTAAATCACGAGCGCTTGCACTGCCCATTGAAATCCTTCCAGCAAGACGTTCTAAATCATAGACATCTTGTAGTTCTTCCACTAATTCTTCACGCAAGAAGAATTCATCGATTAAATTACTTACAGTTTCCAGTCGATCTTCAATCGCTTGACGTTGCGCCAACGGTTGGTGAATCCACATTCTCATTTTCCGTGCGCCCATCGCGGTTACTGTTTCATCAAGTACCCAAAACAATGTACCTTCCTTTTTACCAGTGCGTATCGTTTGAACTAGTTCTAAGTTGCGCATAGAGTTCGCATCAATTGATAATTTCGCATCTTTTTCTATATAGATGAAAGGACGAATATGATCAAACATCATTTTCTGCATTCGCATTACATACGACTGTAACTTGCGACAAGCTTCTTGTAGTGATTCCGGAAGGTGGATATACGTATCTTGGCCAATCGTTTGTTTCTCGCTACTTTCAATAGAAAGCAAAATTTCGCGGCTCTCAAACATTTCTTGCAAGACAACATGGAGTTGCTCACCTACTACGATCTCTTTCATGTTGAGTGATTCAATTTCTGCAAGCAGCGTGCGCTCCGAACCTTCAATCATCTCCACTTTTCCTTCACCCGTTCCGACATCCAAATAGGCTAATGCATATCGCTGGTTACCTATGTGATCAATCGCACCAATAAAATGATTAGCTTCTACATCAATCGTTTTTCCCTCTGTCAATGTCCCAGGCGTAATCACTTTGACGACTTCACGTTTAACAATTCCTTTAACGGATCGCGGATCTTCCATTTGTTCACAAATAGCTACTTTATGACCTTTTCGAATTAATGTTTCTATATAACCTGTAGCCGAATGATACGGAATACCACACATTGGAATCCGAGTTTTTGATGCCGAATCTCTACTTGTTAACGTAATTTCTAAAATAGTAGATGCATTTATCGCATCTTCAAAAAACATTTCATAGAAATCTCCAAGACGGAAAAATAGAAAAGCATCGGTATATTGTTCTTTAATTTTTAAATATTGTTGCATCATTGGTGTATGTTGAGACATGGTAAACCCTCTTTTACTCGTTCATTTTCTTTTCATTATAACAAACCCCGTAAGCGTACACGAATCAAAAGGGGCTCAGGTAGTTATTTACCATTTACAGGTTTCCGTTTATAGACAAATCATTTTACAATTCCAAAAAACCATTCTGAACACAGTCTGTTTGAATGGTTTGTATTATTGGAATAGTATTCAGCTTGAATAGTGCTTAATTTTTTCTATCTTATGCCACAAACGTGCGCGTTAAAAGGATTGTCTTTGGAAAACGTTGATCTGCTCTACAGCTGGACGCGTTCTTGAGGGTGGGTGGTGTACCACACCTTAAACCGATGCTCCTAACGCTTCGCTTTTACTCGCAAAAGCCGTTCTTCGTTACAGCTCTCGATGATCCACACAGAGTAGAGTCACCGGCTTCCATTTCGATCAACTAAGTGACTACAAATAAACCTTATTCTATAATCGCTCCCTATTCATGAACACTTCTGAGCTGTTAGATTATGAACTCGTGTGTCACTCCGCCAATAAACATACTTAAGCCGATCAATGACAATACTATCCCCAAGTAGAAAGTCCAAGGATTATCTTCTTTTTCTTTATCAAAAGTAAATAAGGTCACTATACAAAAGGTAAATGAAATAACGGGAATAAAACCGTATTGCGGTCCGAAAGTGAATGCAACTCCACCTAGAATCAAGCTTATAAGCCCGTATGGATTTTGAGTTGGAAATCTGTCCATATATTGTTTTTCTTTATCGGATACACCTTCCATCTTATCTTCCCATAAGTCAATTACTTTCATTCTGTTTAGAAATTCAATTATTCTTTTAAACACTTTCAAATGTTTCACCCCAACTGAATAGGATTGCAACACGAATTAATGTTCAATTACCGTACCCATTTTCTGAAACACCGCTATGCGGAAAACGGGCACTATTATTGAATAACTCTTTTCTACATCTTCTTAATTATTTAGTATCTATATCACTTTTATATTCTAATATATCCCCAGGTTGACAGTCCAAAGCCTTGCAAATTGCATCTAAAGTTGATAATCGAATTGCCTTTGCTTTTCCATTCTTCAAGATAGAAAGGTTAGCCATTGTGATTCCAACTCTCCCCGAAAGTTCTGTAACGCTCATTTTCCTTTTAGCCAACATCACATCTATATTGATTATAATTGCCATTGTTTTCACCTCAGACCGTTAATTCATTTTCTGATTTTATATCAATAGCTTCTTGCAAAAGCCTTTGAAGAACAGCAGCAAAGACGGCAATCACAGTTGGAGATAACGTAATGGCCATTCCAATTATTATGAGACCTGGGGCATCTTCTCCCTGTGCTACGCGATAGATGAATGGCATTATTACGACCACATATAAAATACTGATTGTGACTGCACAGTATTTTATATTCTTTAAAGATTTTATGGATAGTTCCGAGAAGGCTTTGTTCTTATCAATATAATTTAAAAGACTTAAAGCCTGATACAATATAACGAAAAACAATATTGCCGTTACATAAATACCTATTAAAAATGGATATTGTAATATATCCGCCCCTGGATAATGTTCTGCTGCTTCACTCGCTAACTCGGGCACCAGGAAAATACATAATGCAAGAACCGGAATACCCATCAGAATCACAGCTATCTTTAAAAAAGTTGTTGAACCTTTTTTTCGCTTCATAAAAAAACACCTTTCGAATTTATTTTTCAATTTAATATTAACACGCGTTTTATCGTTTATCAATAAATACTTATTGTTATTAATGTTAATTAATTGTTATGAATTACAACCAAAAAAGCATTCCCCAGGGAAATGCTTTTTACTATAAAGGTTTAATTTATAATTTATATAATTTTTCTTCTTCATCAACGATTTGGCCCTTTAGCTAAACAAGCGACTTAACCATCAAAATTATTATACCATACTTCCTGGTTTGTAAAAATTAGTAATTGTATCCGCTATTTTAAACCAAAATAAAAAGCCGGGGAAAATACCGGCTTTTAAAATGGGGAATCTTTTCTTTGGTTTGGATGATTTGGATGGTGGGGTTGTTCTTTCTTTGGCGCTTCTTTTGGTTTCTTTTCTTCCATAACGATCGAGGATGATTCCACCGCCATTGGCCATTCTTCGTCGTATGGATGTGGGTGAATCGTTACAGAAACTTTTGTTTCACCTACCATTTCAACCAATAATTCTCTTTCGATGGAGATTAAGAAGTTTTGTCCGCATTCGGAAATACTCGCTTCTGTACAATTCGGATGCTGCAATACAGTAACAATTGTTTCTTCTTTACTCGAAGTCGGCTCATCTCGATAATGCAGGGCGATTTTATCTTTGTACGGAACAGACTCCGTAAACACCGACGTTTTGGAATGATCATGATGAGAATACCAAACATTGACATCGAAACTACCTGTCACTTCTACATGATTGCCTACCTTTTTCGATTGATGTGTGTGGTTGATCACCCAACAACCCAAAATACTGGAAGGACGATTGGGCGGCTTCAACGTCACAGTAGACTCTGATCGATGCTTCCCTTTGGCAATAACAGCTTTCGTCACAATTTGTCGTAAGTTTTTCAGTTTTTTTCCTCCTTCTTAGGCTTCTATCCATCCTATGCAACAGCGGCCCAAAAATTGAAAAAAATCGGCAAGGAATTTTTCCTTTGCCGATCTTTTATTTAAGAAAGTGATTTATGAGACGTATTTTCTACATATGACCCTGTTTCTCCACGTAATACATCGCCGCCAGTAGATTCGATAATTTCATCTGTTACACTGTTTGCGATCGTGTTCGAAACTAGTTGTAGTAAATCATTTACTTCTAACTGAGACTGCTTAAATTCTTGAACCAATGGAATCGCATCAATTTCTTCTTGAATTTGCTCAATTTTCTTTTCAATCGCTTTTAATGCACGCTCTTTTTCATAATGCTGGAAATTCACTGCTTGTGTTTGAAGTGATTTCAAACTAGCAATTTTTTCACGTACTTTTTGATTTTCATTAATTTGAGCTTCCGCACGCTTATAAAAATCTACTTCTTCTGTATTGGCTAACATATGTGCCAAGTCACGTGCTTTTTCAATAATTTCGTCTTTCGTATATCGCTTTTCCATTATCCCATCACCTTTTCCTTTTTAACTACTCTGATGAACTCACCATCGAGCGACCATGTTTTTGCTTCTATAATACGAACTTCAACAATTTCTCCAATGACAGAACGCGGGGCTCTGAAATTCACTAGTTTACTTTTTTCCGTATAGCCAGCAAGAACTTCTGGATTTCTCTTACTTTCACCTTCTACAAGCACTTTTACAATTTGATCTTGATATGGCTTCATTGCTTCTGCAGACATATCACTTACTAACTTATTCAGGCGTTGCAATCGCTCTTTCTTCACTTCCATCGGGACATTATCTTGCATCTTCGCAGCTGGTGTACCTTCACGTGGCGAATAAATATAAGTGAACGCCATGTCAAAACCTACTTCACGATACAAAGACATCGTTTCTTCAAATTGCTCATCCGTTTCATTTGGAAACCCTACAATGATGTCTGTTGTAAGAGACGCGTTTGGAATTGCAGTTCGAATCTTATCAACCAGCTCCAAATATCCTTCTCGCGTATATTTACGAGCCATAATTTTAAGCATTTCACTAGATCCTGATTGAACCGGAAGATGAATATGGTCGACCAAATTTCCACCTTTGGCAAGTACTTCGATTAAATGATCGTCGAAGTCGCGTGGGTGACTCGTTGTAAAGCGAATTCTCGGAATATCAATCTTCCGTAAATCATCCATCAAATCGCCCAATCGATAGTCGATATCGTCAAAATCTTTACCGAATGCGTTAACGTTTTGACCGAGTAACGTAATCTCTTTATAGCCTTCTGCTGCTAGCTGACGAACTTCCTGAATTATATCTTGCGGTCTTCGGCTTCGCTCTTTACCACGTGTATAAGGAACGATACAGTACGTACAAAACTTGTCGCAACCGTACATAATATTGACCCAGCCTTTAATATTATCACGGCGAACTTTCGGCAAGTTTTCAATGACGTCCCCTTCTTTTGACCACACTTCAATAACCATCTCTTTTGACATATACGCTTCATGTAAAATCTCTGGTAAGCGATGAATATTATGTGTTCCAAAAATCATATCCACTTGGTCATACGTTTTTAAAATCTTTTTCACGACAGATTCTTCTTGTGACATACAGCCACAAACACCTATTAATAAATCTGGTTTACCTACTTTGAGCGGCTTTAAGTGACCGAGCTCACCAAACACTCTATTTTCTGCATTTTCACGAATTGCACATGTATTAAGTAAAATGACGTTAGCTTCTTTAACGTTATCTGTCCATTCGTAACCAAGCGCCATGAATATACCTGACATTACTTCTGTATCATGTTCGTTCATTTGGCAACCAAATGTTTGAATGTGGAATTTGCGGTCTTGTCCCATTCCTTTAAAGAGAGGATCTATTTGAAAGTTGTCGTGATATTCTATTTCTTCTTTTCCGCGTTTCTTTGCATCTTTTAGGGATGGTCCACTATACACCGACTCGAAATATTTACTATAATCTTTCTCGGTTGTTTTTTGTTTTGGTGCGTCATCTGTTGCGAGCCCGTTCTGTAAGCGCTGTTCTTCATTCATTGCAGTAGCCCCTTTCTATTACTTATCGGGAAATAAACGTACATGACATTATTATACTGAACTTTTGTTAGTTATGATAGCAAAGGGCTAAATTGTTGCTTGTTTGTCATGAAAAAAAGACCACGGTATATAGCAACCATGGTCTTGTGTAAAAACGGACTAACGATCTTTTCTTTCAACGAGAAGTTTCAGCGCTGTTCTTCCTTCTCCATTGATTTCGATATCGGTGAAGGCCGGAGCACAAACTAAATCTCCTCCACTAGGTGCGACGAATCCTCTTGCAATTGCGACTGCCTTGACCGCTTGGTTAAGTGCGCCTGCCCCGACTGCTTGGATTTCTGCATAACCTTGCTCACGAATCACCGCCACTAATGCGCCTGCTACTGAGTTCGGATTTGATCGGGAAGATACTTTTAAGGGACTCACGATATTTCCTCCTTATTTTGCAATGTCTATGGAAAGAGTATTTTCCATAAATCATCCTATGATAGCTAAGGAGGAATTAGACACCGATTGAATTAGTTTGTAAACGGATGATCTTCGTTAATTCGGATTCGCTCAATTTTGAGTGCTTTTCCTGTCTTATCATCCAGTTCTACAAACATCCCGTTTAACTGAGGACGTCCCTTTTTCGGTACTTCAAAGCGTGTCGGCAAATTCGTATAGAAACGATACAGTACATCTTCTTTTTTCATACCAAGTATTTCATCATAAGGACCTGTCATTCCAGCATCTGTTAAATAAGCAGTTCCCCCTGGAAGAATGCGGTCATCGGCTGTCTGTACATGCGTATGCGTACCAACGACGACAGATACTTTACCATCCAAATGCCAGCCCATTGCAATTTTTTCGCTTGTTGCTTCAGCATGGAAGTCTACGAATACTAACGGTGATGTTTGCAAAGCTTCTTCCACTAATTCATCCGCTTTCGCAAATGGATCATCATGCGGTGGTAAAAATGTTCGACCATGCAAGTTAATAACGGAAAGTGTCACACCATTCTTCGTGATCGACGTCATACCTTTTCCTGGCGCTGCTTCAGAAAAGTTTGCCGGTCGAATTAAATAATCCACCTCATCGATAAAGTCATAAATTTCACGCTGATCCCATGTGTGATTACCCATTGTAATGACGTCCACACCCGCATGCAATAAATCATGATAGATCGCTTTCGTAATTCCTCTACCAGATGCCGCATTTTCTCCATTGGCAATAATAACATCCGCTTGATATTTTCTTTTCAAACGAGATAAATAATCCATTACCATTTCTCTTCCCATCGATCCAACTATATCTCCAATAAATATAACTTTCATCCATTAAAACCTCTTTCCAAAATGAAAACAGCTTCCAAACGAACCGGAAGCTGTTTTTTTATAAATTTACATTATTTCGCATACTCTACTGCACGGGTCTCCCGTATGACCGTTACTTTAATATGCCCTGGGTAGTTCAATTCTTCTTCAATTTGCTTTCGTATATCTCGAGCCAAACGATGGGCTGTAATGTCATCAATTTGATCTGGACGGACGATGATTCGAACTTCACGTCCTGCTTGGATAGCAAATGATTTTTCAACACCTTCATAGGATTCAGAGATTTCTTCAAGCTTTTGAAGTCTTTTAATATAGTTCTCCAGTGTCTCACTACGCGCACCTGGTCTTGCGGCAGATAGTGCATCCGCTGCTGCAACAAGTACCGCGATAACAGACGTTGCTTCTTCGTCACCGTGGTGAGAAGCAATACTGTTGATGACGACTGGATGTTCTTTATATTTCGTTGCTAGCTCGACACCAATTTGTACGTGACTACCTTCTACCTCATGATCAATTGCTTTACCGATATCATGTAGTAAGCCTGCTCGTCTCGCTAATGTCACGTCTTCTCCTAGCTCTGCTGCAAGTAAACCTGATAAGTAGGCTACTTCAATTGAGTGTTTCAAGACATTTTGTCCATAACTTGTTCGGAAATGCAGACGACCTAAGATTTTGATCATATCAGGATGCAAGTTGTGAACGCCAACATCGAATGTCGTTTGTTCTCCCTTTTCCCGAATCAGTTCGTCCACTTCTCTTCTAGACTTGTCCACCATTTCTTCGATACGCGCGGGATGTATTCTTCCATCCTGTACCAATTTTTCTAGTGCTAGTCTAGCGGTTTCTCTCCGAATTGGATCAAAACCAGAAAGAATTACGGCTTCCGGTGTATCGTCAATAATTAGATCGATACCCGTCAATGTTTCAAGTGTACGGATGTTTCTTCCTTCACGACCAATGATACGACCTTTCATTTCGTCATTTGGTAAGTTGACGACGGAGACTGTCGTTTCAGCAACATGATCTGCTGCAAATCGTTGCAATGCAAGCGATAGAATTTCCCTAGCTTTCCGCTCAGATTCTTCTTTAGCACGTTGTTCAGATTCTTTAGTCATGACCGCAATATCAGTGGATAATTCTTCTTCTACATCATCCAAAATAATACGTTTCGCTTCATCTCTAGTTAACGAAGAAATTCTTTCTAACTCCGTCTTCTGAGTCGTAACGAGTTCTTCCGCTTTGCGTTCCATCTCTTCAATATGCTGTTGTCTTTCTAAAAGCGCATCTTCTTTGCGTTCTAGACCTGCTTCTCGTTTATTGAGCGCATCATCCTTGCGATCAAGGTTTTCTTCACGCTGTAAGAGACGGTTTTCCTGTTTCTGTAATTCCGTCCTTCTCTCACGGACTTCTGTTTCCGCTTCAATGCGTAGTTCGTGAGTTTCATCTTTCGCTTCTAATAGTGCCTCTTTTTTCACTGACTCCGCTTCACGCTTCGCCTCTTCGACGATTTGATTCGCTGTTTGCTTGGCACCAGTCACTTTTGAATCATTCACATTCTTCAATATAAAAAAGCTAACAACTGTACCGACGATGAGACTTAGCAAAACGGAGATGAGTATTTCAACAATCATTGAGGTCACCTCCTCCTGCTTATACTTTTCTTTTCAGTCGGCTCGTATAATTAATTTTGCCACGGCGAATCTATTTCACGTACCCTTTTACCAGACCGGCCTGGTAATGTCCCGCTTTCTGTGAAAACGCCGAAGGCACTAACTTAATCCAACGGGTAAAAGACCCTGCTGTTTCGGGACGATGTGACATACATTCTACTAATTTTTTAGATAAGCTTCGTGTTTGCTGAATTAAGTTAAAATCAACATACCGCCAAAAACAATTCATTGTTTTGAGTAATATTAGGCATATATAATACACCACTTTTATTGTATAGCTGTAGTTTTAATGTGTCAAGGAATGATGAATGAAATTTGACACTCCGGTGGCCTTTTACAATAGTTTTTTTCTTTCTATTACACTTTACTAAATAACAGCACCTAAACTTACTTATAATTGGGGAGATACCATTGTGTTCATCACTATACTCACTGCAGCACTGGCGGATGACTCCCGCAATAAGCCAGATAGGAAGTGCAACTATCCGCCTTATTGCTACGCCTACCGCTTGTAAGGCGCCTACGTTTGGTGAAGGAAGGTAAGTATCTTAGTACGCTAAAGTCTGATAGTGCATATTACTAAGTACCAAAGCCTACTAAAACTACACTGTACTCAATAGCGAAGGCACAACTGCGGGGTCGGCCGAAACAAAGAGACAGCTAGCGCGACTTTCGCTAGTTGGCTCTTTGTGGGAGGCAATCCCCCACGTGCCGAAACGATGATAGAAAGCTGACCTTCTCTACCTTCAGTACCGAAAAAAGAATCGAGCAACGACACGACACACTCTAGTTTTAGTATTGTACAATGCACAAAAAGGCTGTCACAGAGAGTCGTGAGTTACGACTTTCTGGACAAGCCTGGATTCAAGAAATTACTTTTCGTCAGGTATTAATAGCAATTCATCTAGTTCATCTTCTTCATCATGAGCTCCGATTACATAGTTTGTATTATCATCCATACCATAGGATTCACGAATTTTAGCTGCTATTTCATTGCGCATATTTTTGTTTTCCTTAAGGAACTGCTTCGCATTTTCACGACCTTGTCCTAAACGCTCGCCTTCGTAGGAGTACCAAGCACCACTCTTTTGTACAACTTCTAATTCTGACCCTAGATCAAGAATTTCTCCTTCTTTTGAAATTCCTTCTCCGTACATAATATCGACTTCAGCCGTTCTAAAAGGTGGAGCAACTTTATTTTTCACTACACGAATTCTTGTCTTGTTCCCCATAATGTCGTTTCCTTGTTTGATCGCTTCTCCACGACGCACTTCAAGACGGACAGAAGAATAAAACTTTAACGCTCTACCGCCCGGTGTAACTTCAGGGTTACCGAACATCACTCCAACTTTTTCACGAATTTGGTTGATGAAGACTGCAATTGTATTAGACTTGTTAATCGCACCAGAAAGTTTACGTAGTGCTTGAGACATTAAACGTGCTTGCAAACCAACGTGAGCGTCTCCCATTTCTCCTTCAATCTCTGCTTTCGGTACTAATGCGGCAACTGAGTCGACTACAATAATATCTACTGCACCACTTCGTACGAGCGCTTCAGCAATTTCCAATGCTTGCTCCCCTGTGTCAGGTTGAGATAGCAATAGTTCATCGATATTCACGCCAAGCTTTTGTGCATAGACCGGATCGAGCGCGTGCTCCGCATCGATAAATGCAGCCGTTCCACCGTTTGCTTGAACTTCAGCAATCGCATGTAAAGCTACTGTCGTTTTACCAGAACTCTCAGGTCCGTATACTTCGATTACACGGCCGCGCGGATATCCACCGATACCAAGCGCTGAATCCAATGCTAGGGAACCTGATGAAGATGTAGCGATTTGTAGATCTGTTTTCTCCCCAAGTTTCATAACAGAACCTTTACCAAATTGCTTTTCTATTTGTTTTAATGCCATATCTAGTGCCGCTTTACGATTGCTCAATTAAAATTCCTCCTCAACTCTTTTTCTATTTCTATTATACCTTCACTTATTGTATTATACAAGAAATAAACGAACGGGCATTCGATTTTCGTTAGATAGAAAATGAAAAACGAGTTGATAATCGAGGAGAAATTCATTTTCATAGTCGAAATCGTGGGAAGAATTCAATACTTCAATTCTTTTTTCTCTCTCATTTTCTGTATTAAGTAATGCAAAGCGAATTGTACAGAGCGCTTACGATTAGAATTGCGTGTACCAGATAGCTGAAGTTTATAAGAAACTGTTTCTAATTCTTCAGCTGCTATACCAATCCATACCGTTCCAGGCGGCTGACCATCGTGCGGCTCGGGTCCAGCAGCACCGGTTAGACCGACACCAAATGTCGTATCAAATTTCTGTTTCACATTTTCCGCTAATGCTTCTGCACATTTTGCACTAACAATTCCGTGGAAATCGAGTAATGATGGTGAAATATTCAGTTGCTCAACCTTCGCTTCTTTATTGTAAACAACGACGCCGCCTTTAAGCGCGTTACCGATACCAGGTTCCGATCCAAGCTCAGCCATGAACATTCCAGAAGTTAAACTCTCAGCAGCTGAAATCGACCAATCATTTTGCAATAATAGCTCCGTTGCTTTGGAAGCTAACGTATCATCATCCACCCCGTAAATAAAATCACCTACAATCGCACGAATTTGTTGCTCTACGGGAAGGATGAGCTTTTCTGCTTCTTCTTCAGACGCTGCCTTCGCAGTAATCCGCAACTTCACCATACCTGGAGAGGCTAGGGGGGCAATTGTTGGGTTTGTTTGATTTTCTAGGATAGACTGTATTCTAACTTCTAATTCTGATTCTCCGATACCTTGAAGCTTTAATATTTTAGAAGCTATGATGTCTTTTTTACCATAGACACTTAATAAATAAGGGATTGCTTCATTTTCAAACATTGGCTCTAACTCGTTAGGCGGCCCTGGTAGTAGTATATACTGCTTATCCTCTTTACCAATCGCCATACCAGGCGCCATACCGTGTCTATTAGGCAGTACTGTCGCTCCTTCTAACACAAGAGCTTGTTGTTTATTATTTTCCGTCATGACTTTCCCTACATGATTAAAATATTGTTGAATAGTTTCCATCGCTTCGGGATCTGATACTAACTTTCGTCCCAACTCTTTAGCGATCGTTTGTTTCGTCAGATCGTCTTTCGTCGGCCCAAGCCCACCACTAAATATGAGAATATCTGCACGTTGTTGTGCTAGCTGAATCGTTTGGACCAATCGTTCTGGGTTATCACCTACTACTGTATGGTAGTACACGTCAATTCCAACATCCGCTAATCTACCGGAGATGAATTTCGCATTGGTATTTGTAATTTGACCTAATAATAACTCTGAACCTACCGCAATGACTTCTGCTCTCATGATTACATAACACTCCTCACATGGACTCTACTAACACTTTTCGATTCTTCATGAAATAGTCGACACCTGACCAAATAGTAAATACTAACGCTATGTAGAGCATAATTGTGCCGAACGGTATACCAATTGCTTCAAAGAAAATATTGTGTAATAAAAGGAACGAAATCGCCAATAGCTGTGCTACGGTTTTTATTTTACCAAGTTGATTGGCTGCTACCACTTCACCGCCACCTGCTAATATTAAACGAAGTCCAGTGACAGCAAACTCTCGGCTAATAATTATAATTACTACCCAAGCAGGTGCTGTCCCCATCTCTACTAATAGAATAAATGCAGCAGAAACTAATAATTTATCCGCCAACGGGTCTAAAAACTTACCCATATTCGTCACTAAATTATTCTTTCTAGCTAAATATCCATCAAGCCAATCTGTCGTTGACGCGATGATAAATATAATGGCACCTACTAAATGTTCAACTGGCATTATCGCCCCGCCAATCGTAATCATTCCCCAGCCAAAATCCACTGCCAAGAATAAGATGAAAAATGGAATCATCAGAACTCTTGAAAGTGTAATCTTATTAGGTAAATTCATAAAACTTCCACCTTCCTAATTTTCAACTAGTTTAACCGACTTCATAACAAAATAGTCACCACTAGAGATGACTATCGTTCTACGGTTATTGCGCAATAATAATATTTTGCGGGACAAGTTTCGTTGGATAATCGATCCGCTTACCGTTCTCAGTCAGTTGCTCAACTTTTGGTTCGCCGACACGAATTCGGGTTTTTTCTGCATCCGATACATCAATTCCAACTTTTTCACCAGCGCTCATCACTGTACCGCTCAGTTTTAGCGGCTCACTCTCCAATCCTGTTTCCGTAGATTTATCCCGTAAAAAAAAATAAATAATAACCAAAATCATCACGATAAATAAGGCAACAATAACTTTTGGTAACATTTCTTGTAATCTTGCATTACGTTGTAGTCCCACCGTGCTACGTTGGAGTACAGCAGGAACTGCTTTCTGACGTTCTTCTTGGATGGCATTTCCGTGCGCTTCTTGATAAAGAGCTAGCATTTCTTCCTCGTCCAAACCAACTGCTTCTGCATATTGTTTGATGAATACACGAATATAAAATGCACCAGGCATCATTGTATAATCTTCATCTTCAATACTTGCTAAATATCGTTTCTGAATCTTCGTTTTATCTTGCAAATTATCTAACGTTAAACCTTTTGCGATCCTCGCTTCTTTTAAACGGATACCTAATCCATTCAAGTCTTTCACCTACCTCGTTTATCAAACACTACTTCCCTATCAATTAAACATATCAAACCCGCCCATTGGATTACGAGTAGACATTTGATCATTTTTCTCTAAAATATCATACGTGATTTCCTGATCTACTTCCGTTCGCAATTCAACAATAATATCGAAGTCATCTATCGTATATTCCGATTGTTTGACGAACATATCAGGATGCTCCACGACTTTAACCGTTGGCATACTCATAACTTCTCGAACTAATTGCATATGTCGTTCATCAGAAGATTTCCGCGTGACAATTCCATCTAAGATGAAAATATTGTCGTTCGAGAACTCATCACCCATCATACTCGTTCTTACTGTCTGTTTAATCATGGTAGAAGATAAGAATACCCATTTTTTATTGGCACAAACACTAGCTGCAACAACTGATTCTGTTTTCCCTACACGTGGCATACCACGAACCCCAATGAGTTTATGACCATCTTGCTTGAATACTTCTGCCAAAAAGTCTACTAAAATACCAAGTTCACTTCGAATAAATTGAAACGTTCTACGATCATCTGTCCCTCGTTGGATATAATGTCCATGACGAACCGCCAAAACGTCACGCAGTTTTGGTTCTCTAATTTTATGAATGACAATCGTATCCATAGTAGATGCAATAAGTTCAAAACGCTTTATTTGTTGATCGTGGTCGGTTTGGACAAGCATTCCACGATACCTGCCATCTACCCCATTAATGGTTACAATATCCACTCGTAACATACCAAGTAGCGAAGCAATATCGCCAAGTAATCCGGGGCGATTGACTTCAATCTCATATTCGACATACCATTGTCCCATTCGACACACTCCTCTACGTAATTTTTCACAGGATATACGTCTGCATGTAGTTCTATAATAGCGGATAGCCCGTATGAATTAAAGAAAAAAAGAAAAGGACTTTACTAACCGTCCTTTTCTTGAAGCATCACATATACCAACCACCATTGATCTGAATGATTTCACCTGTCATGTAATCCGCTTTACCACTAAGCATAAATTCCGCCATATTCGCTATTTCCTGCGGTGTACCGACAGACAGAAGAGGAATTTGCTCCATGACCATCTGTCGTTCTTCAGAAGAGAATTCCTGATTCATTCGCGTATCGATCCAGCCTGGTGCAATCGCATTAACTCGGACTCCCGAGTAGGCAGCTTCCTTAGCATAGGCTTTGACAAACGCATGTTGAGCGCCCTTTACTGCGGAGTACATCACTTCTCCAGCCGCACCCGTACTCCCCCAAATGGAGCCAATAAACAATACATAAGAAACAGGATTCTTACGAAGTTTAGCGGATAGCAATGCTATGAGCCGCGCAGGATTTTGCATATGAACTTGCCACAACTCGGACATATCTAAAGAGGTCGTTTCAGATAATAATTTCACAACTGCCTGCCCATTTGCTACAACAATCGCCTGTATACCTTGTATAGTTGAAGCTAAATCTTCTGCGGCATTCTCGTTTCTGAAATCAGCTTGTACGATACGAAACTCTTGTGCGGGATACAGTTTTTCAAGTTCACTCTGCAATAAAGCTAGTTGACGACTATTTGAATGATAATGCAAATATAGTGACCATCCAACTTCTGCAAGTTGTTTGGAAATAACTTCTCCTATACCACCAGATGCTCCTAGCACTAGCGCAAAACGGGAATTGTTCATACTGTTGGTGGTAGTACTTTAAAGATTGTGTAACTACTATCATCGGAAAAAGTCGCAAATGCCGTCTTTAGTTTATCCATTGATAATTTTTCTAACGTTGGTACTACATCGAACAAATTCATTTCATTGAACTCGTAACGTGTATACTGATTAGCGATAAATTCGATGGAATTCAAAGAACGCATAAACTGTCCAATTTTCTTTCTGCGCATTCTTTCCAAGTCTTCGTCTGTAACCGGCCAGCTTTCTTTTGCTTCTTTGATTGTTCGACGAATTAATGCCTCTAATTTATCTGGCTCCTCTGTATCGGATCCGACCATCGCAAACCCATAGCCCTCTTCCATTGAAAATTCATAGGAGAATGATTCATCTACTAAGCCTTCTCCATTAGCTTTTTCATAAAATGGAGAAGTGCGTCCGAATAAATTGTCTAGCACTAAGTTAGCAGAAAGCTCAGTCTCCAGCATTTCTTGTCCTTGTTGTTCTGCTGTAGTACATTTCATACCAATATTCAACTTAGGTTTAGAAACATCCATTGTTAAGATACGCTCGGGTATGTCAGCCGCTTTTGTCTCTAAAGGAAACTGACGTTCTATTGGTTCTGGCTGATTAAATGACTTCTTCGCTTGATCTTCTTTAATAAATGCCATCATTTCTTCAGGATTCACTGCACCTACTACGAACAGAAGCATATTGGATGGGTGATAGAACGTTTCATAACAAGTGTATAAATGTTCCGCTGTAATATCTTGAATCGATTCCACCGTACCCGCGATATCAATTTTTACTGGATGCTCTTTATATAAGTTTTCAATTGTTCCAAAGTATAAACGCCAATCGGGCTGATCATCATACATGGTAATTTCCTGAGCAATAATTCCCTTTTCTTTATCTACGGTTTGCGCTGTAAAATACGGTTGCTGAACAAAATCGAGCAATACTTTTGTATTTTCCATTACTTTATTTGTTGCTGAGAACAGATAAGCTGTTCTTCCGAATGTCGTGTAAGCATTCGCAGAAGCACCGTTTAGACCAAACTTCTGAAACACATCGCCATCTTCTTTTTCAAACATTTTATGTTCTAGGAAATGTGCAATGCCATCAGGGACCGTAATAAATTCGTTTTTGCCATGCGGTTTAAACGTTCTATCGATTGAGCCATATTTCGTAGTGAATGTTACAAACGTTTTAGAGTATCCACGTTTCGGTAAGATGACGACTTTCAGACCGTTATCTAATGTCTCTGTATAGATCTTTTCTTGTAATTGATCGAAAATTACTTCTTTCATTTGGAAGTCCCCTCCTTACCAGATAACAGATAGACGACTTCTAGCTGTATCGTATTGGCCATTTCCTTCACATCCTCCAATGTAACGGATTGCCATTTCTCAATTAATTTTTCGGCCGTGAAGTTCTCATCTAACTCTTTATATTGATCATAAATTTCGATTTGACTGCGTGCAGAATCGTTTGCGCCAAGAATACTATTCTCTAGCAACGCTACTGTCTGATTTAACTCTACTTCTGTAATGTCTCCTTGCTGCAATGCTGTTAGCTGTTCACTGATTAATTGAACTGCTTTTCCTTCTAAATCCGCATCAATTCCTGCGGTTACATAAACAATGCCATAATGTGATGAAAATGCACTATTTGCATAATACGCCATACTTTCTTTCTCACGCACATTCATAAATAACTTACTATGCGCGAATCCACCGAAGATCCCATTCATAATTTGCATTTTATTATAATCAGGATGATGGAATGAAACGGGCGTTGTAAAACCTAAATGTAATTTTCCTTGCTTCATATCCTGTTGCTCTCTTACTGTTTTTACCTTATCCACGGAATGATCATGCTGTTCTGCAGACATTTTTTTAACTTCCCGCGCTCCAAAGGGTATGAACTCTTTAATTTGCGCGATGATTTCTGATTCATTGACATCTCCAACAACGTAAATATCGATCAAATCATTATTAATCATTTGTTCATATGTTTGATATAAACTTTCTTTCGAAATAGACGCAACTGCTTCTTCCGTACCGTAAGCAGAAATAGATGCTGGTTGATCAGGTTTCATGATTTCTAGCATGCGCTTTTGAGCATATCTAGTTTTATCATCATAAATCGAGCGAATACGATCACGAACATTGCGTTTTTCTCTTTCAATAACAGCCTGATTAAACGCACCGTCTTTCACGTTCGGTTTGAAGACAACAGCCTGAATCAATTGCCACAGTTGTTTGAAAATATCTTCTCCTTCAAAGTACTCGTCATTGACACATTCCGCAAATAGTGAAACGGTATGCTCTGCGCTTCGTTTAGAGACGTCTGTATACAAAACTGTGCCGTATAACTCATCCAACGCTTTGCGCATTGTACTAAGCGTTGGGTACTGAGCGTTCGATTCTTCCAATACATTCGCAAGTACTGTACGCTCCGAAGCAGTTTTCTGCTCAAGCGGCGCCTTCCATTTAATCGTTACATTTACTGTCTTGAATTGTTTAGTCTTACGTATATACAAATGAACGCCATTCTGCAATTTTGTTTTGTTGAACATACAAACACCTCTCGTTTACCTTATTATATGTATTCCTACCCTTACTATACATTTTACTTAATGAAATAGAAAATAAATGGTTCTATTGCTAAAGATAACTGTTATCTGCGAGCTGATTAATTTACAAAGAGCATTATATTTGTAGATGATGTAATTAGGATAGTATAAGTTTACCATTGCGCTGCGTTCCAGGCAGATCCTTGTTCACAGTCTAAAAGCTACCTGAATATAATCCAGATAGCTTTCTACGTTACTTATCGATTTCCTTTGACGTAAGGCTTTCCAATGGCTTTTGGTGCATTCGCTTTTCCGAGGAATCCTGCCAAAGCTAAAATCGTCAAGACGTACGGGAAGATGTGGAAATAAACTGCTGGTATATCCGCTAAGAACTTAATGCTAGATGAACTAATAGCCAATGCTTGTGCGAATCCGAAGAATAACGCAGCGCCCATTGCGCCTATAGGATGCCATTTACCGAAAATCATTGCTGCAAGAGCCATAAACCCTTGCCCATTAATCGTCGCATGTCCGAAGTCATTCGTGATTGTCTGCGAATAGACTGCGCCACCGATTCCAGCAAGTCCACCTGAAATTATAACCGCGATATAACGAATTTTCGTTACTTTGATTCCCATCGTATCTGCAGCCATTGGATGTTCACCTACTGAACGTAAACGCAAACCGAATGGTGTCTTATAAATAACGAACCACGCAATAAACGCTACTGCAATTGCGATAATCGAAGAACCGTACACTAATTTGAAAAACATTGGTCCAATAATTGGAATGTCCTCCAAAAATGGAATGTTGAAACGCGGAATCTTCTGCTGAATGAAATCTGTCTGTCCTTTACCAAAAATCATCTTTACTGAGAATAACGCAATCGCTAAACCTAACATGTTGATCGCAACACCCGAAACTACTTGGTCCGCTCGGAATGATATCGACGCGACCGCGTGCAATGTGGCAAACAACGCGGATACAAACATCGCCACTAGTAATGAAACCCAAGGGGTCCAAGCACCTAATACATCTGCAAAAAACAGATTGAAAAGAATACCGGTGAACGCTCCCATAATCATAAGACCTTCCAAACCAATGTTAATAACACCTGATCTTTCAGAAAACACACCACCAATTGCGGTAAAAATAAGAGGGGCAGCAGAAGCAATCGTGATAGGAATGATGAAATATAAAATATCTAACATCTTACTTCGCCTCCTTCTTATTCTTACGTAAACGTACAAGTCCTATACGGATGATGTATCCACTTGCAACGAAGAAAATCACTAATGCGATGATAATTGATACAATTTCTATTGGAATTCCCGCAGCATTCGGCATATTGTTTGCTCCGTATTTTAAAGAACCAAATAACGTAGCACCGAAAATAACCCCGAGTGGTGTATTCGCACCTAATAACGCTACAGCGATTCCATCAAAACCAATTCCGGTAAAGCCCCCCATTGAAGAGATCGTACCAAATGTTCCTAATGCCTCCATTGCACCGCCAAGTCCGGCAAATGCACCGGAAATAACCATTGCCATTACAATATTTTTATTGACACTCATCCCTGCGTATTGTGAAGCATTTTCGTTAAATCCAACAGACTTTAATTCAAATCCAGACTTTGTTTTCTCTAAAATAAACCACATGACGACTACCATCGCTAACGCAACGAATATTCCATAATGCAATGTGGAGAAATCAGTCAAATTGGATAAAAAGTCAGAGCGCAAAGATGCTGTTGGCTGGACTCGATCTAACTTAAATCCGCCGCCTGATATCGTCTTAATCAATGCGTTGACCACATGAAGAGCAATATAGTTCATCATGATTGTCACAATTACTTCATGCACATGTAATTTTGCTTTTAAAATACCTGGTATAAGTCCCCATAAAGCACCTGCTACCGCAGCCGCAATTAATGCAAGTGGTAAGTGAATGATTTTTGGAAGTTCAAACGCCATTCCTACATAAGCAGCTGCAAACCAACCGACGATCAATTGTCCTTCTACCCCAATATTAAATAGTCCTGTGCGAAATGCGAACGCAACCGCTAGACCCGCTAGAATATATGGACTGATTTGACGAATTGTTTCTCCGATGACATACGAATCACCGAATATTCCATCCCAAAGGGCAGTATATCCTGCCACCGGATCATAGCCACTGATAAGCATGACGACCGCACCTACTAGTAACCCTAAAATGATAGAAATAACGGGTACTAGGATGTTTATCATTTTATTCGACATGATGTTTATCACCATCTTTCCCCGTATCGACCATTTTTTTATCAGCCGCACGCTTTGAATGACCGGCCATCATTAAACCGAGTGCCTGCTCTGTTGTTTCTTGCGGTATAACTGTCCCAACAATCGCTCCATCATGAATAACAGCTATACGATCAGATACATTCATTACTTCGTCAAGCTCAAAGGTAATAAGCAGAACTGCTTTTCCGCTGTCACGCTGTTCGATTAAACGTTTATGAATAAATTCAATCGCACCAACATCCAATCCTCGAGTAGGCAATGCTGCAATCAGCAAATCAGGATTCCGCAGAATTTCACGTCCGATAATCAATTTCTGCTGATTACCCCCAGATAAAGCTCTAGCCAATTCATGTACTCCTTGCGTACGTACGTCGAATTCTTTAATCAACTCAGTAGCTTCTTTATTCACTACTTTATAGTTCATGATTCCACCTTTAGAATATGGCTCATGATAATACGATTGTAGCGCCGCATTATAGCCAACAGTGAAGTCTAATACGACACCATGTTTATGACGGTCTTGTGGTATATGCCCAAGGCCTGTTTCAGTAATTTTTCTCGGCTTTTTATTCGTAACGTCTATTGAGTTAATATAGATTTTTCCACTCTTCACTTTAGTGAGTCCCGTGATCGCTTCGATTAATTCAGATTGGCCGTTGCCATCAATTCCTGCAATCCCGACGATTTCTCCACGACGCACAGAAAGGTTTAACTCTTTTAACTTAGCTACCCCACGGTAATCATTGACAACAAGATTTTCAATTTTCAAAACTTCTTCTGTTGGTTGGGAAGGACCTTTTTCCGTTTTAAATGTTACTTGACGTCCAACCATCAGTGTCGCAAGTTCTTCGGGATTAGTTTCTTTTGTAATGACGGTACCAATTCCCTTCCCTTTACGGATCACTGTAACTTTGTCAGACACATTCATAATTTCCTGTAGTTTATGAGTAATTAAAATGATAGACTTTCCTTCAGCAACTAGCTTACGCATAATATTCATCAACTCTTCAATTTCTTGTGGAGTAAGTGAAGCAGTTGGCTCATCAAATATTAAAATGTCTGCTCCACGATAAAGAGTTTTAAGTATTTCCACACGTTGTTGCATACCAACCGAAATATCTTCAACTTTTGCATAAGGATCGACATCCAAACCATACATTTTTGAAATTTCCGCTACTTTCTTAGCAGAGTCCTTAATATTTATCATGCCTAATTTCGTAGGTTCACTACCTAAGATAATATTTTCTGTCACGGTTAAGTTTTCCACTAACATAAAGTGTTGGTGAACCATCCCGATACCTAAATCATTTGCAATGTTCGGGTCCGTAATTGCTACGTTCTCTCCTCTAACACGAATCTCTCCACCGTCTGGTTGGTACAATCCGAATAACACGTTCATCAAAGTCGACTTCCCTGCACCATTTTCACCTAACAATGCATGGATTTCACCTTTTTCAAGTTGCAATGTAATGCGATCATTCGCATAGAAGGTACCGAATTTTTTCGAGACATCCAACATTTCAATTACATATTCCAATTCAATCACTTCCTTGCCTGTATTAGACTGCCAAAAAGTCTATAGTGAATATTCCGAAGGCTTTGTCACTTTCTACGAACGCCTACATGGTATGATCTTGTTTATCAACAAGTACTTAAATTAATAAAATAAAAGTTCCAGTACATTCGTCAGAGAACCTTTAGTTTACAAATTCCAATGAAATAAAGGCCGGATCATAACCGGCCTTTATCTTATTTCATAATTATTTTTTCTTCCCTACGAACTCAGGCACTTCAATTTCGCCAGTCGCAATTTTTTGCGCAAAATCATCAATTTGATCTAGCACATCTTGTGGAATCGCACCGCGTGAATCAGCAAGTGCTATACCTTCATCTGCAAGACCATATACCTTTGTCTCGCCACCTGGCAATTTGCCGGCCATAGCCAATGCAGAGATATCCTTAACTGCAACATCTACACGCTTCAACATAGAAGTAAGTGTAACGTTGGCATCGCCAACTTTACCTTCTTCATACTGGTCGGAGTCAACTCCGATTACCCATACATATGCATCTTTGTCAGCCTGTTTACGCTCTTTTGCTTCAGAGAATACACCGTTACCTGTACCGCCAGCTGCATGGAAAATGATATCTACGCCCGAAGAGTACATACGGCCTGCTTCCGCTTTTCCTAGTTCAGCTTTGTCAAATGCACCTACATATTTACTATCCACTTTGATTTGCGGATTAATTGTTTTAACACCCTCAACGAATCCTGCTTCAAAACGCTCGATTACCGGATTATCCATACCACCGATAAATCCGACTTTATCTGATTTTGTCATCAATCCAGCTGCAACACCTGCAAGGAATCCACCTTCTTGCTCTTTGAACAAGATACTAGTCACGTTTGGTGCATCTACTACACCATCAATAATTGCGAATCCCGTATCTTTTTGCTGAGCTGCGATATCGCTGATTGCATCTTCCATTAAGAAACCTACACCATAGATCAAGTTAAAATCACGACGAACTAAGTTATTCAAGTTCGTAGTGTAATCGGCTGGTCCTGTAGACTGTAGGTAATCATAACCGCCCGTCCCTTTTTCCCAACCTTGTTCCTCACCAAATTCTTTAACGCCCTTCCATGACGATTGGTTGAAAGATTTATCATCAATTCCACCAACGTCAGTTACCATGGCAATTGAGAATTCACTTTTTCCTACGTCATTTCCTGTTGCAGACTTGTCACCAGCATTATTCTTGTCCTTATCAGCAGAACCACATGCTGCCAACATTGTACCTGCCGCAAGCACTACAGACATTGCCAAGCCGAATTTTCTTTTCGTCATTAATAATGACCTCCTTTTTGATAGTCTGAGTATGAAATCCGAACGCTATACGTCTTATACCCGTTTACTCACTACATGGAACCTAAACTTATCTGCACGGAAAAAATCCTTTGATTACTAAACCTTTTTCCTTCTCCGCTAAATTGTTCATGAGTGAGCACTAACACTGCTTATGTTGTTTGAAAAAGCTTGCCTTCACTATAGCATTTTCTATAGGAGAAGAAAATATATAGCTGATATTATGAATAAAGTTGTATAGTTCAGTCGATTTTGTACCTATCAATTAAGAATCGAGATCTGACTTAACGATCATCACTTGCCTTGGCTTACTTCCTTCAGGTGGTCCGACGACACCACGCGCTTCCAGTTGATCAACAATACGTGCTGCTCGCGCGTAGCCTACCCGGAAACGTCGCTGGATCATTGATACTGAAGCTGTCTGCATATCGACCACCATATGCACTACTTCGTCATATAGATCGTCTGTCTCTTCGTGTGGAGCTACATTTTCTACTTCTGTTGGAATCATTTCTTCCTGATACTGGGCTTTTTGTTGTTCAATAATGAAATCAACAACTGCTTCTACTTCTTCATCCGAAACAAATGCACCTTGCACGCGTGTTGGCTTGGATGCACCTGCTGGAAGAAATAGCATATCTCCGCGTCCTAACAGTTTCTCCGCTCCACCGCCATCCAAAATCGTTCTTGAATCAATTGCAGATGATACAGCGAACGCAATCCTCGAAGGTATATTTGCTTTAATAATTCCTGTGATAACATCTACACTCGGTCGCTGCGTTGCAATAATCAAATGAATTCCTGCCGCTCGTGCCATTTGAGCCAAGCGTGTAATAGAATCCTCAACATCGCTAGAAGCAACCATCATTAAATCCGCCAACTCATCTACAATGACGACAATATACGGCATGCGCGGATGTTTTTCATCATTTTCTTCGTTCCACTGCTCAATGTGATTATTGTATCCTTCAATATTTCGTGTACCCGTATGAGAAAACAACTCATATCTACGTTCCATCTCAGAAACAACTCGTTGCAAAGCTTGTGCCGCTTTTCTAGGGTCTGTAACAACGGGTGCTAATAAATGCGGAATACCGTTGAAAACATTTAATTCCACCATTTTTGGATCAATCATCATCATTTTCACTTCATGTGGTTTAGCTCGCATAATAATACTCATAATAATGCCATTCACACAGACACTTTTACCGCTACCTGTGGCACCTGCTATTAATACGTGCGGCATTTTATTGAGCTCTGTTAACATCGCTTGTCCTGTTACATCACGTCCAAGACAGACGAGCAATTTAGACTGCACCCGACTATTTTCTTTTGACTCTAGCACCTCACGTAAACTAACCATCGCGACTGCGTTATTTGGTACCTCGATTCCCACAGCAGACTTGCCAGGGATCGGCGCTTCAATTCGAATACCGCTTGCGGCTAGCGCTAGGGCAATATCATCTGATAAGCTGACGATTCGACTCACTTTTACTCCCGTGTCCGGAAGAATTTCATACTTCGTAACAGCAGGCCCTAAATGTACTTGCGTCACGCGTGCTTTCACACCGAAACTTAAAAACGTTTGCTCCAATTTCTTAGCATTCGCTTGAATCAAGTTATATTCACCCGATTGATCACTAGCGATAGGCGGTTCTAGCAGACTAGTTGGTGGAAGCAAATAAGCCTCGTTTTCTTGCTCTCCCCCCATGACTGGATAATCAGGTATTACATCTGTTTCAGTTTCTACTTTTGGTTCAACTTTTGGTTTCACTTCTTCCGGGAAGATGCTTAGTTGTTCTGCATCTGTCCATGTTTCTGGTGCAGACTGTTCAATTTTTGATGTGAAGCTTGAAATAATCGGTTCGGTCATTGGCTCATGCGGCTCAACTATCGATTCTACAGTTCCCTTCTCTTGCCTCGGTTTCTGCTTACGAGTAGTGCGCGACAGCTCTTTGCGTCGTTCTTCAGGTGACTTCACAGGCTTCTTCTCTCGCGCTGACCACTTTTTCTTTATACCTTCTATGATTACTGGTATTTGCTCCGCTAAATAAGGAATCAACGCTTTACCTGTCAATAAAATGACACCAATTAGCAATAACAACACACCCGCCACTGTAGCACCTGATGAATCGATCAATGAATAGAACATCGCGAACAATACAGCACCAATCATACCGCCACCAAGCGTCCCCGTTTGTTCAAACATTCCACCACTCGTCACAAGGACTTTCCAAGTCTCTTTTAAAGCGGAATTGGACATGAGTACCTTACTTTCATAAAGCGTCTGAAATAGATGGACGTGACTGAACAACAGCATACTACTCAAGATAAACAAGCAACCTAATACAATACGATGCTTATAGCCACCCACTTGTCGTTTAATCATAAACACTAAAGCTTGAATGATAATGATAAACGGTAATGCAACATGCCAGTTACCTAGGAGAAATCGTGAAAAGGAAGCTAGCCCCCTACCGATCAAGCCATATTCAAATATCATAATAATCGCTAAACCTATTAATACAACACCAATAATCTCAAACCAGAGCGGTTGCAATGGACTTTGTTTATTCTGCTGTTGTTTTTTCTTAGCTGGTGCTTTCTTCGCTCTTTTTTTCGCCGCCATATGCTAACCCCCTTTCTGAAAAAAAGATTTCCAGCCGGTTAGGCATGGAAATCCATTTTTTTTATTACAAGCGTCTACTCAGTACTCCATGATGATAGGAATAATCATCGGGCGTCTTTTCGTTTGCTGATATAAATAAGAACTTAACGTCTCACGGATTTCTTGTTTAATGTTTGTCCATTCAAACGTCTCTTTATTCACATACTTTTCCACGATCTTACGGATTAACTTTGTCGCTTCCTCGAAAAGTTCTTCTGATTCACGAACATAGACGAAACCTCTTGATACGACTTCTGGTCCAGCGGCAATTCTTTTTTGCTTTCTATTCAATGTCACAACGACTGTAAAGATCCCATCTTGAGACAGTAGCTTACGATCGCGTAACACGATATTTCCTACATCGCCTACACCGATGCCATCAATTAAAACGTTACCCGCTTGTACTCTTCCACTCATGCGCAACTTGTCATTCTTATATTCAACGATATCGCCTTTATCCGCAATGAAAATACGGTTTTTAGGAATACCGACTTCTTGCGCAACTTTAGAGTGAGCAATCAGCATACGATATTCACCTTGAATCGGGATGAAATATTTTGGTTGCATTAGATTTAACATCATTTTCAAATCTTCTTGTGAACCGTGACTGGAGACATGAACATTTCGTGTAGACGTTAGAACCTTTGCTCCTGCTTTGGCCAATTCGTTCATCATCTGATACATTGAAATTTCCATCACTGGTGACGGTGTAAATGTGATCAATACGGTGTCTGTTTCTTTAATATTAATCTCCCTATGATGCTTGCGTACAATTTTTTCTAAAGCTTCAAGTGGTTCCCCTTGATTACCCGTTACGATGATAACGATATCCTGATCATCGTACTTATCCATTTCTTTCACTGGAATGACGATATCTTCTTCTACTTGCAAATAGCCTAGACGTAGGCCCACTTCAAAGTAACTTTCCAAACTTTTACCGATAACGGCTACTTTTTTCTTCATTACTGCCGCTTGATCAAGTACTTGCTGAATTCGAATGAAGTTCGATGCATATAACGCAACTAAAATTCGTCCTTGTGCTTCGTGGAATGTCTTAGACAAACGCTTTTCGATCACCGATTCAGATGTAGTATGACCTGGTCGCTCCGCTTCCGTAGAATCGGACATCAAGATAAAGACGCCATCTTCACCTAACGCTGCCATTTTCGCAATGTCCGGACGGTATTTCCCCTTAGCTGCTTGGTCAAATTTAAACTCACCTGTATTAACAATCGCACCTTCACTCGTGTGAAAAACGATTCCTAATGCATCAGGGATACTATGCGTCGTATTAAAGAATGTCACATGCGTACGTTTGAAGTTCATACGGCTACGATTTGTCACTTCAAAGAAGCGCACATTAGATGGAGCAGGCATTTTTTTCAAATGTTCTTTCGCGAGCGCAAGTGTCAACTTCGTACCATAAACCGGCGCTTGTACTTTTTGTAGTAAATATGCAATTGAACCGATTGCATCTTCATGTCCGTGCGTCAAAAATATTCCTTTAATACGTTCTTTGTTTTCTACTAAATAGGTCATATCTGGAATTACGAAATCTATTCCTAACATTTCAGTTTCCGGGAACATTAATCCCGAGTCCATCACAAACATTTCATCATCTATTTCCACGATGTACATCGCCTTACCAACTTCTCCAACCCCACCTAGTGGAATTACTCTTATTAATTCATTTTGTATTTTAGTCAATTTGTTTCCTCCTATATTCTATTCCCGTTCACAACGACTAAAATCCATTATACGAGATAGTAGGTGCTCTGTACAAACAAAAAAAGCCGGACTAGTCATCCGGCTTCACTTTATTCCACAATAAATGCTGTATTTTTGAATTTTTCCAGAGTCACATCGATCATGGCTGCATCACTTGCATCCATCGCAACTAACGGCAATCGCACGCCACCTGTTGGTATACCAGCCTTTTCCAGTGCATATTTCACTGGTACTGGATTTGGTTTAGAGAATAGCGCTCTAAATACAGGTAGTAGCGCCCGATGAAGTTGCGCCGCTTCTTTTGTTTGTCCGTTTTGGAACGCTTTGATCATTTGTTGCATTTCTTTTCCTACAACGTGAGCTGAAACAGAAATAATTCCTCGTCCACCAATCGAAAGCAATGGTAATGTCAAACTATCATCACCACTATACACTTCAAAATCATCAGCCGTATTGCCGATGATTTCAGCCATTTGTTCAAGACTTCCACTTGCTTCTTTTACGGCCTTTATATTCGGAATTTTGGATAACGCAATGATTGTTTCTGGCAGTAAGTTCACTACAGATCTACCCGGAATATTATAAAGCAATACAGGCAATGACGTTTCTTTGGCAATTGTCGAGAAGTGAGCATACATACCTTGTTGATCAGGCTTATTATAATAAGGGGTGACAAGCATAATTCCGTCTGCCCCGGATAACTCTGCCGCCTTTGTCAGCTCAATCGATTCCGCTGTATCATTTGTACCTGTTCCCGCAATAACCGGTATACGTTTATTGACTACCTTTACAACAAAGTCTAATAACTCTTTTTTCTCCGACATGCTAAGCGTAGGTGATTCACCTGTCGTACCACTAACGATAACTGAATCAGTTCCATTTGCGATCAAATGTTCAAGCAAGCCTGACGTTTTTTCATAATCGATCGCACCATTTGGAGAAAAAGGAGTGACCATTGCTGTTCCTATATTTCCAAGCTTCACATTGATCATTCCTTTTCTTAGTCATCCTAATCTTTACTAATCAGTTGACAAGTGCTTCAGCGATCTGCACTGAATTCAGTGCAGCGCCTTTTAACAAGTTGTCTGACACAATCCATAGATGAAAACCGTTTGGATGATTTAGATCTTTACGAATTCGCCCAACAAATACTTCATCTTTGCCTTCAGCGTAAAGCGGCATTGGATAAACTTGCGCCGTTGGATCATCTTGTAAAACCACCCCAGGAGCATTTTGTAACAATGCCTGTATATCTTTTGCCGTGACATTTTCTTGATCAATTTCAATATAAACAGATTCAGAGTGACCAGACACAACAGGTAGTCTGACACAAGTAGCCGCTACTGACATGTCATAGTCGTTAAAGATTTTCTTTGTTTCATTGATCATTTTCAACTCTTCTAACGTGTAACCTGACTCATCAAATGAATCGATTTGTGGAATCGCATTGAATGCGATAGGATAATGACGTTTTGCAGCTGCTGATGGTAATACTTCCGCTTCGATTTCACTGCGGTCATCAAATTGTTTACTTTGTTCAGCTAATTCATCTATGGCTTCTACCCCTGCACCTGAAACGGCTTGGTAAGTAGATACGATCAATCTGCTTAGGCCATACTGATCCTTAATAGGTTTCAGTGCTGCCACCATTTGAATAGTCGAGCAATTCGGGTTCGCAATGATTCCAGAATGATTTTTCAAGTCCCCTGGATTTACTTCCGGCACGACAAGTGGTGTGTTCGGATCCATACGGAAAGCACTTGTGTTATCAATAACAACGGCTCCACGTTTCACTGCTTCATGCGCAAACATTTCAGAGATACTCCCGCCTGCACTAAAGAATGCAATGTCGATTCCTTCAAAAGCTTCAGGTGTCGTTTCTTGTACAATGTACGTTTCTCCACCAGCTTTGATCTCATTGCCAGCAGAGCGTTTGGATGCCAGTAACTTGATAGATTGAGCAGGGAATTTACGCTCCACCAATTTTTCGAGTATTTTAGTTCCTACCGCTCCAGTAGCTCCGACAATTGCAACATTTACATTCTTCATCTCGATCTTCCTTTCAATTATTAACAAGTATATTTAGGGCTTAATCAAACAACCACAGCTCGTTAATTGTTATTGAACGAATTATAACATATTTTGCGAAATTTAAAAATCTATTTTCATGCGTCTTTATGCATTATCAATAGTGGTTGCAATTGTTTGCCGTTTATGGCGGACACGGTAGTAGCTGGTAGTAGAGAAAAATCTGAGATTAATGAGTTCGGTTTTTTTATGCAGTCGTCCTGACCGAACGGAATAAAATAAACATCTTTCATGTTCAATAATTTTACGAGATTCATTGCATTCAATCCTAATGCATCGTTTGTCGATACACCCAGTACAACTGGTTTTCCGTTACGCAATGTCGCTTTCGCGGCCATTAAGACCGGAGAATCTGTCGCTGCATTGGCGAGTCTACTCATAGAATTACCCGTAAGCGGTGAAATGATCATACAATCTAACGGGTTCGTTGGTCCAAATGGCTCAGCTTCCACAATACTCGCTACGACTTTTTCTCCTGTTGCTTTTTCAATACGCTCAATCCACTCTTCTCCAGTACCAAAACGCGTAGCCGCATGGAGTACAGAATGCGTAATAATTGGAACGACTGTCGCTCCAACTTTTTGTAGCGAATCAATCATCGGAAGCAATTGGTCGTAAGTGCAATGCGAAGCCGTAATTCCTAATCCGATTCGTTTTCCTTCAAGCATTTAGCTCCCCTTTCTTCTGAATCCATTCTCAAAACGGCGTCAACTACTACAGTCGCTGCATCCACAGGAAAATGTATCCCGGGCAATTTGAGATGTATAGTATAGTATTCAGAAGTTGTAGAAGGCTTTAGGCAACCGGGTGCTGAAGCTATATCGAATATACGTCCAGCATGTTTTGGGTCTAACCACTGTGAAGGTATGGTATTTACTAAATAGCCATCTGTAAATACTGTATCTTCTGTTAAGCGTACAGAATCGTAACCTACTATACCCGCTTCAGCTAACTGTTCATCAGACCTTGCAGCAATCGTAATGTTAGCTTGCAAGCCACGTAAAGTTAATGCCACCGCTTTACCTACTCTACCGAAACCAGCAACATAAAAGTGCTTACCTGCAATCGTTCGCTTCGTTTGCTCATAAAACACACGAACAAATGCTTCCGCTGTCAACTGTGCATTTTTCCAAATAAATTGCTCATTTTGTAAATAGTTTCTATGGCGAATGCCCAATTCATCTAGCTGAGTTATCCATTGCTGAGCTGTCTGCCCTGTATAAAGTACAGTTGACTCCGATAGTAGGGTAGGTGGAATAGGTTTTGCCATGGCTAGAAGTGGAAGGATTATACAATCTGGTTGCCACGCAAGCAACGTCTGTTGAAGTTCTTCATCAAATGAATCAACCGCAACATAATGACAACTATACCCTTGCTGATTCAGCAGGTCCGCAGCTAGATGTAATCGTTGATCGCTGCCGACCACAAGCCATTTAGTCATACTCCTTCACATCCTTACGATCTAGTTCATGCGTTTTCCCAAACAAAATCCGATCTTCTCCTACCAGGACAATTTCATGCCAAGGAATGTATTCAATGGCATCTTGATCTTTTTGTCGGAATAGATTTTTACCAAGCTTCTTTCTAATTTCAAAGCCGATGATTTCACCTGTTTTGTGATTGAAAAGAAGATCTGTATCCGCAAGAAACCCATATCGCATCCCCTCTTCGACTTGAATCAACTCTTTTTGTGCTAACTCAGATAACAGCATAAAAGTCCTCCCTCTCTTATGATCTCTTTCATCATATGTATAGAAAGGGAGAACTCGACTAGTTTTTCATTTTTTTATATTGTTGGATATTCGTTTTAGGTGCGATGACTGATATCGCTCGATCGCTCGTTAATATCTGTTGGGCCAGTCGATAGACACTACGCTTTTCAACCTTTTCAATTTGTTCAACTACATGTTCTATCGTTTGGTGTTTCCCTAACACTAATTCATTGCGTCCATTGCGATACATTCGAGATTCAGAACTTTCTAACCCAAGAACAAAGCTTCCTTTTAGTTGTTCTTTTGCATTGCGTAATTCATTATCCGTTATACCATCATGTAATAACTCTGCGATGACTCGCTCAATCGTCTTGTACGTCTCTTCGAAGTTATCAGGTGATGTACCACAATAAACTACAAAGCCCCCAGCTTTCTCATACGCTGCGTAATACGTATAGACCGAGTAAGCTAACCCTTTATTCTCACGTACTTCCTGGAATAGTCTAGAAGACATCGTGCCGCCAAGAATACTGTCAAATAAACTTAATTCGTATATTTTTTCATGTGTGGAAGGTAAAGATGGATAACCAAAGCATACATGTGCTTGTTCAATATCCTTCGCTTTAATCATTTGATTTGCTGCAAAATCCGGTAACACAATTTCTTCTTCCGTAACCGTCTGTATTTTACTTTGGTAGGATCCAAAATGGGCTTCGATTAACTTAATGAGTCGCTCGTCATAATTTCCAGCAATTGAAATCACGAGGTTTTCAGGGCCATAGTGACGTTCCATGAATTCATCTACCATTTCTTTCGTAAAACGTTTAATCGTTTCTGCACGTCCGCCAACCGGTTTTCCAATTGAATCATTAGGAAACATTGCCGCCCATACTTTTTCATCTACGTCTTCATCTGGCATATCTTCAACAGATGAAATTTCATCTAAAATAACGGACTTCTCTTTCTCCATTTCTTCTTCTTTGAATAGGGAATGGAAGAACATATCAGATAAAATGGTTAACGCGTATGATGCGTGATGACTTAACACTGTTGTATAGTAACAAGTCATTTCTTTTGAAGTGAAGGCATTTAAATCGCCACCAATTTGATCGAACTGTTCAGCAATCATTCTAGCGGTTCTTGTAGCAGTTCCTTTAAACAGCATATGTTCGATAAAATGGGCAATCCCTTCTTGCTCTGTCGTTTCGTTAGAAGAACCTGCATGCACCCATAAACCGACAGCTACCGACTTTACGTGTGGCATCTTCTCATGGACAATACGTACGCCATTTGGACAACTATGTGTTTCAATCATCGACTTCTCTCCCTTTATAAAGTACAAAAAGCCTCCTTCGCCGCAACTTTGTGCAGGAAGAGGCTTTTTGACTTGTTTATTACTCTTTGTTTGCTTTTTCGGTTGCTTCTTTTTCTTCTTGAATAACAACTTTTCTAGAAAGATTTACTCGACCTTGCTTATCAATTTCGATAACCTTTACGAATAATTCATCTCCCAATTTCAGTTCGTCTTCAACCGCTTTTGTGCGGGCTTCTTGAATTTCAGATATATGAAGCAAACCATCTTTACCTGGGAAGATCTCTAAGAACGCACCGAACTTTTCAATACGCTTTACTTTCGCCAAGTAGTATTCGCCGACTTTCGCTTCACGTACGATATTTTCAATCATTGCCTTTGCTTTGGCATTCATTTCTGAATTTGGAGATGCGATATAGATTGTTCCATCTTGTTCTGTATCAATTTTCACTTGAGTTTCTTCAATAATCTTATTGATCACTTTACCGCCAGGTCCGATTACATCGCGGATTTTGTCTGGATTAATATGGATGACGACAATTTTTGGTGCATATTCAGACAACTCTTCACGTGCTTCAGAAATTGTAGTCATCATATGGTTAAGAATTTTAATACGACCAATTTTAGCTTGCGCTAGTGATTCTTCTAAAATTTGACGAGACAGTCCATCAATTTTGATATCCATTTGAAGTGCTGTAATTCCTTTATCCGTACCAGCTACTTTAAAGTCCATATCACCTAGATGATCTTCCATTCCTTGAATATCTGAAAGAATAGAGTAATCCTCGTCTTTTTTGATCAAGCCCATTGCGATACCCGCTACAGGAGACTTAATCGGTACACCTGCGTCCATCATAGCCATTGTGGAGGCACAGATCGATGCTTGTGAAGATGAACCGTTAGATTCTAATACTTCCGCAACAAGACGCATTGTGTAAGGGAATTCGACTTCGTTTGGAAGAACTGGAAGCAACGCACGCTCTCCTAGTGCTCCGTGACCGATTTCACGGCGGCCTGGTCCACGAATAGGACCCGTTTCACCGACACTGAAGTTCGGGAAGTTATAGTGATGCATAAAGCGCTTGGATTCATCTAAACCTAATCCATCAATCATTTGAACTTCACCAAGAGCCCCAAGTGTACAGACACTTAGTACTTGCGTTTGTCCACGAGTGAACAAAGATGAACCGTGTGCACGTTGTAGAAGACCTGTTTCAGAAGACAATGGACGAATTTCATCAAGCCCACGGCCGTCTGGACGTACTTTATCTACTGTGATCAAACGACGTACTTCATCTTTGACCATTTGTTCTAGAACTGCTTTTACTTGTTTCATCGTTTCATCATCTGATTCTTTCTCGATGTAGCGATCAAGTACAGCTTTTTTCACTTCGTTAATCGCATCTTCACGCGCATGTTTTTCCTCTGTTTGAATCGCTGCAATTAAATCAGTTTCGCAGAAGTCTTTTACATCTTTGCTAATTTCCGCATCTAATTCGAATAGTTCAATCTCGAATTTTTCTTTACCGATTTCTTGAGCAATTTTTTCTTGGAATTCAATTAATTTTTTAATTTCATCATGACCGAACATGATTGCTTCTAGCATAATATCTTCAGAAACTTCTTTTGCACCTGCTTCTACCATGTTGATTGCGTCTTTTGTTCCAGCAACGACTAAATCGATTTCTGACATTTCAAGTTGTGCTGGTGTTGGGTTGACAATAAATTCGCCATCCAGACGACCTACTTGAACGCCTGCGATCGGTCCGTCAAACGGAATATCTGAAATAGATAATGCTAGAGATGAACCAATCATCGCGGCAATTTCAGAAGAACAATCTTGATCAACTGACATAACAAGTGAAATTACTTGAACATCATTACGGAAGCCATCAGGGAACAAAGGTCTGATTGGTCGGTCGATTAAACGGCTTGTCAAAACGGCCTTTTCTGAAGGACGACCTTCACGTTTAATAAATCCACCTGGAATTTTACCTACTGCATATAAACGTTCTTCATAATTTACTGTAAGTGGGAAAAAGTCTAGAGGTTTTGGTTTCTTAGAAGCAGTTACTGTGGAAAGTACTGTTGTTTCGCCATAACGAACGAGCACAGCACCATTTGCTTGCTTAGCTAGTTGTCCAGATTCGATCGTCAGTGTACGTCCTGCCCAATCGAGTGTATAAACTTTTTTCTGTTCTGACATTGTAGAACTCCTCTCTATTGTGAAACTGTTTTACCTATTGATGGTATGTAATTAGTAGTAGTGTATCAAAAAAGACTTATTTATGCGAAGTTTTCAGTCTTGATTCCATAGAAAAAAGCGGGCAAAGCCCGCTTCTTAGTCTTATTAACGGCGTAAGCCTAGTGTTGCAATAAGATCACGGTAACGTTGAACGTTAGTTTCACGTAAATATCTTAAAAGACGACGACGTGTACCAACCATTTTGTACAGACCGCGACGTGAGTGGTGATCTTTTTTGTGTGTACGTAAGTGGCTGTTCAAGTTATTGATCTCTTCAGTAAGGATAGCAATCTGAACATCAGCAGATCCAGTATCATTTTCATGAGTTTTGAATTGATTGATAAGCTCAGTTTTGCGCTCTTGTGTAATAGCCATCCTTTTCACCTCCTAAATAAAAGTATCCCCATCTCCCGAGCAAACGTTGGTGAATCGTGTTGCCAAGAAGTGGTTCGTGTTTATAACACTGCTTTATCATATCACGGCATTCTTTCAGTTGCAACAACCAACTCTAGTCGTTTAACAAGTCAATCGCTATTTGTTTATCTTTAGCAATTTGCTCCTTTAAGGCCTCTAGCGAATCAAACTTTCTCTCTGACCGTATTCGGTGTAGCCAATCAATCGCAACTTCCTGTCCGTATAGATCGAGCGTAGCATCAAGCAAGTGAACTTCTGCAGTCGCACGGCGATGCTTAGGATCATGAAATGTTGGTTTGACACCCATATTACATACGCCTTTAAACCAGGTTCCTGCGATTAAACACTTCACTGCATAGACACCGTTAGCCGGGACAATATGTTCTTCCGAAGTTTGAATATTAGCGGTTGGGAAGCCTAGCAAGCGACCTCGCTTTTCACCATGAACCACTTCACCAAACGTTCGAAAAGGACGTCCTAGTAAGGTAGCAGCTTCTTCCACATTACCTTGAGAGAGTAATTCGCGAATTTTGGTAGATGAAGTTTTTCCATTTTCATCAAATGTAACTTTAGAGACAGTCGTCGTTCCATACAATCCATTAGAAAGCTTGCTCATATCTTCCATAGTACCAGAACCTTTTACGCCAAACGTAAAATCATAGCCTGCCGTTACATGCTTAACACCTAATCCTTTAATGAATGCATCAATAAACTGTTCAGGTGATAAACTAGCTAGATCCCAATCAAAGCTGACGACGAAAAGTACATCCACTTCAAGCGCTTGAAGCAGTCTTACCTTCTCCTCAATGGGAGTGATATAGCCAATATTTTTATTAGAAAAGAGCCGTGAAGGGTGCGGATCAAACGTCATAACAGCTGTCTTTATCGCTAAGTCAACCGCTGTTTTTTTTGCGGAACGAATGACTTCTTGATGCCCTTTATGTACGCCGTCAAAAAATCCGATAGCTAAAGAATAGGCGTGATTCTGTCCGATATCTACTTGATCGGGGTATCGTAATCTGTAGATTTCCATTTCTATCTCTCCTTACTCATTAGGCAATAACATTTTTTCAGGCTTCATCAATCCAGGCTTCGTTGGATGGTTTTGATAGATAGCCAATACTTTTTTTTCATACGTCATAATAACAGACGGGTAATCGCTCAATAACGGATTTGCTGGTAACACTTGTCCATTTTTAATATTCTCTAAATCTGTAGAATCTATTTCCACCTTGGGAAAGTCATTCAAAACGTTTTCAATCGGCAACAAAATAGAGTCTATTTCCTCCGCTTCCATGACCTCCGCTACTTCCGCTAACGTTTTGCACTCTGCTTGACGAAAATTACCTGAAGCCGTTCGAACTAATGCTTCCATATGTGCTGGAAAGCCAAGGTGTTCACCAATTTGGACAGCGAGCGTTCGAATATATGTACCTTTTCCACAGCTCACACGAATGGAAAATGTGACTTGTTCCCCCGCAAAAATTTCTTCTTCATCTAAAAGGTCTATTTGATGGATCTCCACTTTACGTTTAGGGCGTTCTACTTCTATACCTTTTCTTGCATACTCATAGAGTCGTTTACCATTTACTTTTACAGCTGAATACATGGGTGGAATCTGTATAATTTCACCTGTTAAATTATGTAATACTTCTATAATTTGAGCTCGCGTAAATTCTTTATACGAGTTGTCACTTGTAACGGTTTCACCTTGTGCGTCTTCCGTTTCAGTAGATCGTCCAATGGATACTTTCGCAATGTATTCTTTACCTGCATCCGTAACGTACGAGGCGACTTTCGTTGCTCTCCCTATACAAATGGGAAGTACACCTTCTACTTCAGGATCCAGTGTTCCAGTATGTCCTACTTTTTTTGTACGTAAAATCTTGCGCAGTTTAAAGACGCAATCATGTGATGTCATCCCTTTTTCTTTCCACAAAGGTAATATTCCGTTCATCTTGCCCCTTCTTTCTGTGGGTTCATTGAAAACATATCTAATATAAGAATAGAGGAAGTCATTACGCTTCAGCGATAATGAACTTCCTCCACATTTTTACTGCATGTCTTCATCATTCACTTGACGAATTAAGCTCTCAATACGATTACCGTAAGCAACCGATTCATCTAGCTCAAATTCAATTTCAGGTGTTTTACGCAAACGAATTCTCTGACCAATTTCAGTCCGGATAAATCCTTTCGCTTTAGAGAGACCGATTAACGTATCCTCTCGCTGTTTATCTGTCCCAAGAACTGAGATAAACACTTTTGCCTGTTGCAAATCGCCTGTCACGTCTACGCCTGTAATCGTAACAAAACCGATGCGCGGGTCTTTCAACTTTTGGGCGATAATCTCGCCTAATTCTTTTTTCATTTGTTCAGCCACTCGATTTGCACGCACTGACACGAACTTTCACCTCGTCCTATAGTCATAAGTATTCTACTGTACACGCGGTCATTTCCCAATCTGGATTTGATTCAAATAGGCTAATCGCTCTTCTCACTTCGCGTTCAGCCGCATCTTTAGAAGATGCGACAGCAACTATAGCGAAAGTCGTCCTTTGCCAAAGATCTTGATGATCTATTTCTGCAACAGAAACATTATAGGAATTTTTCACTCGATCTTTCATTCGATTTAACACAGCTCGCTTGTCTTTAAGTGATGCCGCAATCGGAATGAAGAACGAGCATTCCGCGTAAACAATCATACTCGTTTAATCTCTTCCATGACGTAAGCTTCGATGATATCGCCTTCCTTGATATCATTGAACTTTTTGATCATGATGCCACATTCATAGCCTTTCGCCACTTCTTTTGCATCGTCTTTGAATCGCTTCAATGTATCAAGCTCACCTTCAAAGATGACAATATTATCACGAAGGACGCGGACACTAGAATCACGTGTAATTTTACCGTCAATTACATAGCTTCCTGCAATTGTACCGACTTTTGTAACTTTAAAGGTTTCACGAACTTCAGCTTGACCGATTACTTTTTCCTCGTATTCAGGATCTAGTAACCCTTTCATTGCTGATTCGATTTCTTCAATTACTTTATAGATTATGCGGTGTAGGCGAATATCAACGCCTTCTTCTTCCGCAGCACGTTTCGCATTCGTATCTGGACGTACGTTGAAACCAATAACGATCGCATTTGACGCAGCCGCTAATGAAATATCAGATTCGTTGATCGCACCTGCACCCGTATGGATGATCTTGACATTCACGCCTTCTACTTCAATTTTCATAAGAGACGAAGCCATTGCTTCAACTGCACCTTGAACGTCTGCTTTGACGATCAAGTTCAATTCTTTCATTTCGCCCTGTTTCATTTGATCGAATAGGTTATCTAACGTTACACGTGTCTTTTCTACACGCTGTTCTTGAAGCGCTTCTCCAGCTCGTGTTTCACCAATTTGACGAGCAGTCTTTTCGTCTTTAAAGACAACAAAACGATCGCCCGCTTGTGGCACGTCACTTAATCCAGTGATTTCTACTGGCGTAGATGGACCTGCTTCTTTTACTCGACGGCCTAAGTCACTGACCATAGCACGAACACGGCCGTACGTATTACCGACAACGATTGGATCTCCTACATGCAATGTACCGTTTTGTACTAGCAATGTAGCAACAGAACCTTTTCCTTTGTCAAGTTGTGCTTCAATTACAGTACCACGAGCTCTAATCGATTGATCAGCAGTAAATTCGCCTACTTCCGCAACCAATAGAACCATTTCAAGAAGCTGCTCGATTCCTTCACCTTTAAGTGCGGAAATCGGAACGAAGATTGTATCTCCACCCCAGTCTTCTGAAACTAAGCCGTGTTCAGTCAACTCTTGCATGACACGATCTGGATTAGCGGACGGTTTATCCATCTTATTCACTGCAACAATGATTGGAACTTCTGCTGCTTTTGCGTGATTGATCGCTTCAATTGTTTGCGGCATAACACCATCATCTGCAGCTACGACTAAAATTGTCAAGTCAGTTACTTTCGCTCCACGTGCTCTCATTGTTGTGAAAGCCTCGTGGCCCGGTGTATCTAAGAATGTAATTTTCTTATCGTTTACTTTGATTTGGTACGCTCCAATATGCTGGGTAATTCCTCCAGCCTCTCCTTGCGTAACTTTTGTATTACGAATCGAATCAAGTAAAGTCGTTTTACCATGGTCAACGTGACCCATTATCGTAACAACTGGTGGTCTTTCTTCTAGAATACCTGGAGTCTCTTCTTCCTCTTCAGGATCTTCAAAGTAGATTTCCAAATCGGTAACGTCGATTCTGACTTCTTCCTCGACTTCTACACCATATTCCGCACAGATTAGTTCAATCGCATCTTTATCCAACTCTTGGTTAATCGTCGCCATGACGCCAAGCATGAATAATTTTTTGATAATTTCAGAAGGTTCCTTACCTAGTTTTTGAGCTAGTTCACCAACCGATAGTGATTCGTAGAACGTAATTTTCTCTGGTAGTGGCTTTTCAATCTTTTGCGCTGGAACTGCTGGACGGTATCTACGACGCCCTTGGTTGATTCCGCGAGCAGGTGGCCTTCCACCACGACCGCCACCCGGACGACCTCCGCCGCCCGCCGGACGTGCCCCCGAGCCCTGTCCTTGTTTAGGCTGTTGATTACTGCCTTGCGCTGGTCTAGCTTGTTGACTAGAACCTTGTCCTTGTGGACGATTTGCAGAAGTTGATGCAGGACGGTTAGCACCTTGAGTACTTTGGCTACCTTTGTTGGAACCTTGGTTCGGACGATTGTTACTACCTTTTGAAGCAGATGTTCCAGTTGCAGACGCTGGTTTAGCGTTTCCGCCTTGGCGATTACCAGAAGCGCGCTGAGCTGGTCTGTCTGTTCTTTGATTGTTGTTTGGCTTATTTCCTGATGCTGATGTTGCACTATTTGCTGATTTAGGGAATTTCTTATCTAGTTTCGCTATAGTATCTGGTTCAAGATACGCCATATGCGTAGTCACTTCAATATTCATTTTCCCTAGTTCATCAATAACATCTCTACTCGTTTTATTAACTGTTCTGGCATATTCATGTACTCGTATTTTCGTCATTAGCCCACCCCCGGTTATATTCGTTGAGGAGCTCGGATAATTTTTTTGCGAATCCTTTATCTGTTAGCGCCAAGACCACTCGTTCTTCTTTACCTATCGCATGCCCTAGGTCTTCACGACTACCAAATACATGCTTCTCAACGTTGTAAGTATTACATTTATTAGTTAACTTTTTCATCGTATTCGCGGAAGCGTCAGCTGATAGGACCACTAACGCGGCATTTCCTGAACGCACTTCTGTTACGACTAAATCTTCACCCGTAACAATTTTTCGTGCGCGGGCTGCTAAACCAAGCAGTTGATAAATCTTAGTTGCATCTTTCATTTGATCGCCTCTCGACGTATCGCATGCAATAGGTCCTCATACACTTGCTCAGGAATCTTCACACCCAACTGATTTTCTATCGAGCGTTGTTTGCGTGCTGTTTCTACCGCTTCTTCCGTTTTTGAAACGTATGTACCGCGACCAGATTTTTTACCTGTCAAGTCTACAGATACTTCTCCTTCTTTCGTACGGACGATTCGAATCATTTCTTTTTTAGGAAGCATATTACCTGTAGCGGCACATTTGCGCAAAGGGATTTTCCGATTGTTCGACATCAGCATGCAATCCTTTCCAAATCAATCTTCTTCGTCTACATCTGCGTATAAATCAATAGCTTCCGCCTGTTCAACCGGCGTTTCATCTTCATACTCGTAAGCTTCCAAGTAGTCTTCCTCTTCAGACGCTTGTTCATTCAACACTTCTTCAGTGCGTGGATAGATGCCTAACTCTCTTGCATCAGTTTCGCTCTTGATATCAATTTTCCAGCCTGTTAGTTTAGCAGCCAACCTTGCATTTTGACCTCTTTTGCCGATAGCTAGTGATAATTGATAATCTGGTACGATAACTGTTGTAGAGCGTTCTTCTTCATCCACTTGAACGTCAATAACTTTTGATGGACTCAATGCATTCGCCACAAAAACTACCGGATCTTCAGACCATTCTACAATATCAACTTTCTCACCGTTCAATTCATTGGAAATAGATTGCACACGCGCGCCTCGTGAACCTACGCAAGAACCGACTGGATCAACTTCTTCGTTCGTTGTATGAACAGAAATCTTCGAGCGATCTCCAGCTTCTCTGGCAATCGATTTAATCTCCACTGTCCCATCATAAATTTCAGGAACTTCCAATTCAAATAAACGTCGCAACAAACCCGGATGTGTTCTAGAAACAAACACTTGAGGTCCTCTAGCGGTTCTTTCCACTTTTGTAATATACACTTTAATGCGGTCATGAGGTTCATATGTTTCAGTCTGAATTTGTTCGCTTGAAGGCAAGACTGCTTCTACTTTTCCTAATCCAACGAATAAGTTTTTGGCATCCATTCGCTCGACGATTCCGTTGACAATGTCTTCTTCACGATCAATGTACTCTTCATAAATTAGACCACGTTCAGCTTCACGTACTCGCTGAGTAACGACTTGTTTCGCTGTTTGTGCAGCAATACGTCCAAAGTCACGTGGTGTGACTTCTTCTTCTACGATGTCAGCAAGTTCATAAACAGGATTGATAACTTGCGCATCTTCGAGTGAAATTTGTAGGCGCTCATCTTCCACTTCTTCTACAACATCTTTTCGTGAATAGACTTTCATCGTGCCTTTTTCTAAATTCAAATCAACACGAACATTTTGTGCTTGGTTAAAGTTTCTTTTGTATGCAGTTACTAGCGCTGCTTCAATCGCATCCACCAATACATCTCTTGAAATTCCTTTTTGTTGTTCAAGAGCTGTCAGTGCTTCGAGTAGATCACTACTCATGTTCATCACTCCTACATTCTATTATCATTGCGCTGTTGTTACTTACAACCCATTACACCTTGGCGTCATTGCGTCTTGATTTTTTCGCGCTTTCTTGAAAAACTTCACTAAAAATCTGTAACATCTACCGAAGGATTCGATTAATTCAGCGAGTGCTTGGAACTCCCGCTGAATTAGTCAAAAGTCAATAGCAAGACGAGCGAATGCAATTTTCGTTTTATCAATCTCTACTAATACTTTTCGTGTCTTAATACGTATTTCCACTTTTGCGAAGTCAGGCCCATATCCGAGTAAGTATCCCTCGAACTCTTTCAGTCCATCAATCGGCTCATAAGTTTTGATGAACACATATTGGCCCACTGCTTTTTCAAAATCTTCATCTTTTTTCAATGGTCTTTCCGCTCCGGGAGAAGACACTTCAAGGAAGTAATTTTGAGTGATTGGGTCTACGCGATCCAGCTCCTCACTTAGCTTCTCACTAACAGCCGCACATTGATCAATATCAATGGCACCTTCAGGCGTGTCGATATAAATACGTAAAAACCAATCACGACCTTCTTTCAAGAACTCCACGTCAACAAGTTCAAGTCCCAATTCTTCGACAATCGGATTCGCTAACTGTTCAACTACCTCGGTAATTTTACTCAATAATATCCCTCCCGAAATTCAAAATAACAACAGAAAAGAGCGGGTAGCCCCACTCTTTTCCGCAAGACGTATAGCAAAAGTTGTTTCAATCGTATCATAAGGGCATTTACAATGCAAATGATGCAACCGTTAGTATCAATCAGAACAGCGATAATTGGTTGGCATCTGGCATTCCTTCTAAACAACCGAAATTATCTAAATACTCGACAATTGTTTTTGATACGCGACCTCTTTTTTGAAAATCTTCTTTTGATAAAAACTCTCCATCTTTACGTGCTTCAACAATAGCCTTTGCCACGTTTGTTCCTAGTGAAGGTACTGCATTAAACGGTGGAATCAACTGATTATCTTCAATAATAAAGCGCGTAGCGTCGGATTTGTATAAATCTGGTTTCGCAAAAGTGAATCCCCGCTCTACCATTTCGAGTGCAATTTCTAATACAATCACCAAGTTTTTCTCTTTTGGCGGAGCGTCTAACCCTTTATCATTGATTTCTTTAATCTTTGCACGAATAGACGCAGAACCTTTAGCCATCGTCATTAAGTCGAAGTCTGTTGCACGCACTGTGAAGTACGTTGCGTAATACATGATTGGATGATGTACTTTAAAATACGCAATACGAAGCGCCATTAGTACATAGGCAGCCGCGTGTGCTTTAGGGAACATGTATTTAATCTTCTTACATGAACCGATATACCAACCAGGGACTTTATTCGCTTTCATCTCCGCTTCGAATTCTGGCGTTAGTCCCTTCCCTTTACGAACGGATTCCATAATTTTAAAGGCTAGTGACGGTTCAAGTCCTTGATAGATCAAGTAAACCATAATATCATCCCGACAACCAATTACTTCGGATAGCTGACAAGTTTTATTTTGGATCAATTCTTGGGCATTTCCTAGCCATACGTCTGTTCCGTGTGATAAACCGGAGATTTGGATTAATTCAGAGAAAGTGGATGGTTTCGTTTCTTCCAACATTTGTCGAACGAAACGAGTACCAAATTCCGGCACACCAAGCGTCCCCGTTTTACAATCGATTTGCTTTTCAGTGACACCAAGTGATTCTGTTCCACTAAATAACGCCATAACCCCTGCATCATCTGGCGGAATCGTTTTTGCATCGATTCCTGATAAATCCTCCAGCATTTTAATCATCGTTGGATCATCGTGGCCTAGAATATCTAACTTCAACAAGTTATTGTCGATTGAGTGGAAGTCAAAATGCGTTGTACGCCAACTAGATTGTATATCATCTGCGGGAAATTGAATGGGTGTAAAATCGAAAATATCCATCGTATCCGGTACAACAATAATTCCACCTGGGTGCTGTCCTGTATTTCGCTTTACACCTGAACAACCTTGCACAAGTCGATCGATTTCCGCACCACGCATTTGTATGTCATTATCATTCATATACCCTCGTACGTAACCATATGCGGTTTTTTCAGCAACAGTTCCAATCGTTCCTGCACGATACACATAATCTTCCCCAAATAATTCCTTCGTATAATTATGCGCATGGGCTTGATATTCACCACTGAAATTCAAATCGATATCGGGTACTTTATCTCCGGCAAAACCAAGGAATGTTTCGAAAGGAATATCTTGTCCGTCTTTTTTGAACATCGTTGCACACTTCGGACACGCTTTATCGGGCAAGTCATAACCAGAGCCTACCGAACCATCATCAAAGAACTCGTACGTTTTACATGATGGGCAAACATAGTGTGGCGGCATTGGGTTTACTTCAGTAATCTCCATCATCGTCGCAACAAATGAAGAGCCTACCGAGCCACGGGAACCAACTAAATACCCTTCATCTAGTGATTTTTTAACAAGTTTATGGGAAATTAGATAAATAACCGCAAATCCATTATCAATAATAGAAGTTAACTCTTTTTCAATACGAGCCTCAATAATTTCCGGCAACGTATCACCATAAATATGTTGGGCCATTGAATACGTCAGTTCGCGCACTTCTTCATCTGCACCTTCAATTTTCGGTGTATATAAGTCGTCCTTTATCGGCTTGACATCACCCACACGTTCTACAATTTTCAATGGATTATCAATAACGATCTCTTTCGCTACATCCTCACCTAAAAACGCAAATTCCTTTAACATTTCATCTGTCGTTCTAAAATGAACTGCTGGTAACGAATGTCTATTCATCGGATTTGCGCCACCTTGAGAGCGGACGAGCACTTTACGATACATAGCATCATTTTCATCAAGATAATGAACATTGCCTGTTGCACATACTGGCAACCCAGTCTTCTTACCAAGCTTTAGCATTTTACGCATAATATCTTCTAAGTTCCATTCATCACGAATGAGATCCAGTTCAAGTAAGTGTGAATAGACAGGTTTAGGATGAATTTCAAGATAATCATAGAAACTTGCGATTTCCTCGACTTCTTCCATTGGCTTCTGCATTAGTCCTTCGAACACTTCTCCTTTATCACAGCCCGAACCAACCAATATTCCTTTACGATATTTTACTAACAACGATCGCGGAATTCGTGGCACGCGATAGAAGAAATCCATATGCGAAATCGATACTAGTTTAAATAAATTTTTAAGCCCTTCGTTATCTGTCACAAGTAACGTACAATGCGATGGACGAGATCTTTTGTAAGCATCGCCTTCTCCAATATTTTTATTGAGATCATCTAACCATTCAATGCCTTTTTCCTGTGCATCTGTCAGCAAACGAAGGAATAAATAAGCCGTCGCTTCTGTATCATAAATCGCTCGGTGATGTTGTGTAAGTTCAATGTCAAACTTTTTCGCTAACGTATTTAGACGGTGGTTTCGAAGTTCTGGATAAAGAAAACGAGAAAGTTCTAATGTATCGATTACAGGATACGCTGGAACATCAATTTTAGCCCGCTTACAAGAGGCATAGAAAAAGCCCATATCAAATGATGCATTATGTGCAATCAATACGGCATCACCAATAAATTCAACGAACTCTTCCATAACTTCAGATACTTCAGGTGCATCTTTCACCATATCATCCGTAATACCTGTCAGATTGGTCGTAACGGATGATAGCGGATGATGAGGATTTGCAAATCGTTCAAATCGATCAATAATCTCACCATTACGCACACGCACAGCAGCTAATTCAATAATCGTGTCATAGACTGCTGATAACCCGGTCGTTTCAACGTCAAACACGACATACGTATCCGTGTCTAACAGTCTGTGCTGCTCTTCATAAACAATCGGAACCCCGTCATCGACAAGATTGGCTTCTAAACCAAATAATACTTTGATGCCGTGTTTCTTACCTGCATTATAAGCTTCAGGAAACGATTGGACATTGGCGTGATCTGTAATCGCGATGGCTGGATGTCCCCATTTTGCCGCTTGCGCAACCAAAGCTTGCGCGGATACCACTGCGTCCATTTGACTCATCGATGTATGCGCATGTAATTCTACACGTTTTTGTCCCTCAGGTGCTTTATCTTTCCGTTCTATTGAAGGGATAACAGCTAAATCTTGCGCCATCATGATTAGATCGCGAACGAATGTATCATTTTGAATACCTCCCCTTGCACGTACCCACATTCCTTTTTTAAAGGACTTCATCATCTCAGCATCTTCGTTATCACGTGAAAACATTTTCACTAAAATCGAATCGGTATAATCCGTAACTTTTAACGTTAATAACGATCTTCCGCTTCGAAGCTCTCTTACCTCCGCATCGAAAACAAAGCCTTCAATTATCAGTCGACGCTCTTCATCATGAATTTCATGTATCGGAACAATCGATTCTCCCTGCTTGATAGGAGTTCCAAGAATCAATGCCTTATCAGACTCACCTTGTTCACTCTTCAACGTTTCTCGCTGCTGTAATTGAATGCCTGCTTGTCTAGACAGTAGATCTTCTTCTTGTTGCTTTTGAGAAAGGAAGTTCTGTCGATCCTCTTCTGCTTGCTTATTCTCTATAATAGATACATCTAGAACTAACTGAGGGAAACCAAACTGTTGATACGCTGATGCTAATGGTGCGATATATTTATTTTTTAACGTTTGGCATTCTAAGTCATTCGAACAAGTAATGAGTAACTTCTCACCATGTAACTTCGGTTGTTGCGATACTAAACATTGACGTAGAGGAGGAGATATATCAGCTAACTCCTCTATAACATGTGGCCAATACGCTATCAGCAACTGCTCATCTGTTGTTTTATTGCGACTTTCTATTTGTAGATGTACATTCGCTATGGCCGCGAATGATTCATGTATACGTTGCTGCACAAAACGGAATATATCAATAGGTAATACTTCATCCAGTGTAATGTTAAACTTCCAAACCCTAGACTTTTTCTGTACGGTCACCCGGTTCAATTCTCCATTGCGAAAGTACGGCATCAATTGGTCATCTGTTAAGCCTGTTTGCTGCAGTAACGTTAAAAACTTTTGTGCGGCATCCACTATTCATTCCTCCATTCTATCGCGAAAAGAAGGGAAGTTCCGCTAATAACGGACTTCCCTTCTTTTTTATTCTGCACTAAAGAAGGATTGTAACTTTTCTAGTACTTCTTCTTTTTGCCAATCCATTGCATCTTCATTGTGGCGGAATGTCACTTCAACGATTCCTTCTTCAGCTCTTTTACCTACTGTTATTCGAACCGGTAATCCAATTAAATCCGAATCAGCGAATTTCACGCCTGCTCTTTCCGCACGATCATCGTATAGCACATCGTATCGATAGGATTCTAACACTGCGTATAATTCATCCGCTAGTTTTTTTTGTACATCATCCTTCAAGTTTACTGCAACAAGATGAATATCAAATGGGGCCAAATGCTTCGGCCACTTCAAACCTTTTTCATCATTGTACTGTTCCGCAATTGCCGCTAATAATCGCGAGATACTAAGCTCGTAACGACCCATAATAAATGGCATTGTTCTGCCACGGTCATTCAGAAACATACCTTTCATTCGCTTACTATATTGTGTTCCTTGCTTAGAAATTTTTCCAATTCCAATCCCTTGCGTAAATTGGATTGTACCTATGCCGTCAGGAGATGCATCTCCTTCTTGTACATAACGAATATCTAAATAATCATCAATAGCGAAATCACGCTCTGGGTTTACATTCAGCAAATGGAAGTCATCTTCGTTTGCACCTGTAACACAGTTGGCGACAGCTATTATTGCGTGATCCGCATATACTTTTACACCGACCGGCAGTTTTACTGGACCCACGGAGCCTACATGGCAGCCAAGTACTTCTTCCACCTGTTGTTCACTTGCTAATTCGACTCGGTTGGCATTCAATGCTCGTTGTAATTTTTTTTCGTTGATGCGATGGTTACCACAGCAGATGACCATCACACTTTCTCCATCAATGGTGTACAGTAATGATTTAATAATCTTTTCCCGCTCAACTGCTAGAAATGAAGCTATATCTTCAACCGTCCGCTGATTGGGGGTAGCTACTTTAGTTGTTTTTTGAAGTTTTTCATCGGATATTTCGTACTTCATCTTGACTTCTGCTAAATCAATAGTAGCAGCATATGAAGAACTATCACTATAGGCTATTTTTTCTTCACCTACCGTTGATAATGCGATGAATTCATGGGTTTCTGTTTCACGATCTGCCATGACCATACGAAATTGCATCCCAAGACGCGTTAAAATATTCGTAAAGGTTTGAATGATCTCTTCATACTTTTCATCCAGACTTTCCTCAGTTGCATGGAAAGAATAGACATCATTCATAATGAACTCACGACTATACAGTAAGCCATTACGTGGCCGGTCGACATCACGGAACTTTGTTTTCATTTGATAGAGTGTTAAAGGTAATCTCTTGTACGAACACACATCATCACGCAATAGAGAAAGTATTTGTTCTTCATCGGTAGGACTAAGAGCAAATTCATTCACATGGCGATCTTGGAGATGAAATAGTTCTTTACCGTAAGAATCCCAGCGCCCCATTTCTTTCCACACATCGGAACCTTGAAGCGTTGGCATAGAAATTTCAATACCTTCGACCGCTTCCATTTCTTGACGAACAATGTCTTCGATTTTACGAAGAACCCTTTGTGCAAGTGTTAAATACGTGTAAACCCCGCAGTCAGTCTGTCTAATACATCCGGCACGCAATAATAATTGGTGGGATCGGAGTTCTGCACCTGCTGGGGTCTGACGCATCGTAGGTATAAACGTTTTCGATTGTTTCATGATATGCTTCCACCTTTTTTAGAAGAAAAACCGTTGAATGTCATTCCAGGTCACAACTAGCATTAAAATCATCAGTAACATAATACCAACAAAGTGCACCATGCCTTCTTTTTGTTTATCAATCGGTTTACCACGTACGCCTTCAAATAGGAAGAACAATAATCTTCCACCGTCAAGTGCTGGTAATGGCAATAAATTCATAATCCCTAAATTGATACTGAGCACCGCAGCCCAATTCATTAAATTGAAAATACCATGTTGCGCTACTGCCTCAGTCGCCTTATAAATGCCCACCGGACCAGACAATGCATCAATTGAAAATTGACCTGTAATGAGCATGCCTAGTAATTCAATAATCTTTAAAGTCATTGTGTAAGTTTGCTCTGCACCAAACACGACTGATTTAACGATTCCTTTTTCTAGTGGACTAGAGTATATGACCCCAATTTGACCATATTCATGTCCGGCGTCTTCAACCGAATCTGGTGTAACGTTAAGCACAATCTTTTCTCCTGCTCTTTCTACTTCCAACACCATCGGAACGCCCGGGCTCTCTTGGATTGCCTCGGAGAATTCTGGCCAAGACCCGATGGACTTACCATCCACTCCAGTTATCAGATCGTCTTTTTTCATTCCCGCCATTTCTGCTGGCATATCTGGCTTCACTTCAGAAATAATCGGTTCATTAGTCGGCACACCATTTAATAAACCTAGTGCTAAAAATATGAAGAACGCCAAAATGAAGTTGAAAAGTGGTCCTGCAAATATAGCCATAGCCCTGCTACTCAGTGATTTAGATTCAAACTGACGATCATAAGGAGCGATTAGTGTCTCTTGTCCCTTTTCAATAATCATCGCTGTTCGTGCAATTTTCAGATGAACGAACTGGCCGTCTTCATCATATCCTTCAATATACAACTCTTTATCTAAATCAGATTTTTCCACTTCTAAATTCAATATGTTTGGATTGGATACATTACGGTTTAGATAAACTTTTTCTATTTCGTCTTGTGCATTTAACAATAAGCCTACACGATACCCTGGTTGCAATTCGACGGTATCAAAGTCTTCTCCAGCCATACGCACGTATCCACCAAGTGGTAGCAAGCGAATGGTATATAGAGTTTCTCCTTTTCGAATCGCTAATATTTTAGGCCCCATACCAATTGCAAATTCACGTACCATAATGCCTGCTTTCTTCGCAAACAAGAAATGGCCGAATTCATGAAATGCTACAAGTGTCCCGAATATCACTATAAACGCAATAACGGTTTCCATTCAGTAACCACCTTCATAGGCTACAATAGCCTGAATTAATCTTGATACTTCACTATACCATAGACTTTTTCTCGCGTAATGCGATCTGTCTCCAATATTTCTTCCAAATTGGGGTTCTTAATTGTCTGATGCTGATTCATCATTTGTTCAATAATTTCTTCAATTCGCATGAAAGAAATTTGCCCTTCCATGAATAATTGGACAGCTACTTCATTTGCTGCATTCATCGCTGTCGGCAGAGTGCCCCCTTCCCTACCTGCATCATATGCAAAAGCTAGGGCTCTAAATCTCTCGTAATCCATTTTTTCAAAATGAAGTTTACCGACTTCATCCAACCGAAGACGTTTCGCATTAGCCATCGGTATACGATCAGGATAAGTCAATGCATATTGGATTGGCACACGCATATCCGGTGAACCTAGTTGCGCCATTATGCTCGTATCTTCAAACTCTACCATCGAATGAATAATGCTTTCTTTATGCAATAGACATTCGATTTGATCATAAGGCATCGCAAATAGATGATGAGCTTCGATAACTTCCAATCCTTTATTCATCATAGTAGCAGAATCAATCGTTAACTTATTACCCATTGACCAGTTAGGATGTGCAAGTGCCTGCTCAACAGTCACACCTTGTAACTGCCCGCGTGAATAATCTCTGAAACTACCACCTGAAGCCGTTAAAATCAATCGTGTAATTCTTTTTGGATTTTCACCGTTTAGTGATTGAAATAATGCAGAGTGCTCGCTATCTACTGGCACTAACGGTACGTGATTACGCTTAGCTGCTTTTACTACCAAATCACCCGCCGCTACCAATGTTTCTTTATTGGCTATGGCAATTGTCATCCCAGCTTCAATCGCAGCGAGTGTAGGCTTTAAACCGACACTACCAATAACCGAATTGAGTAGTATATCTGCTTCGATACCAACTGCTGCTTCGATCAACCCTTCATCCCCGTGAACGATTTTAACGTTAGAGAACTCTCTTTGTAAACGTACAGCGTCAGCTTCTTCCAAGACGGATACTAATTCCGGTTGAAACCGCGTAATGATTTCACTCGCTTTTTGAATGTTTTTCCCAACTGACATAGCAGTTAACGAAAATCGTTCAGGATGCGCTGCAATAATATCCAACGTCTGTGTACCAATAGAGCCGGTCGCACCGAGCAAATTAATTTTCTTCATACATGTACCTTCCTTTCCGTTATCCTACGAATTGTAAAAAATGAAGTAGTGGCAAAACGAAAAGTAAGCTATCAAAGCGATCCATAATACCACCGTGTCCAGGCAAAAGTGTACCTGAATCTTTCACATTATAATACCGCTTCAACGCTGATTCCACCAAGTCGCCCATTTGACCGACAACAGACGCAATTACCGTAATTATGATAAATGTTACATAGGTATCAGCAATTGGATAAAAAATATTATAGACGAGCGTAATGACTACCGCCGAAATTATCCCGCCAATAAATCCTTCAATCGTTTTATTTGGTGAAATTTCTGGCCATAATTTCCGCTTTCCTAGTTTACGTCCAACGAAGTAAGCACCCGAATCTGTAGACCAAATGATTAACAAGGCATACCCTATATATTCTAAACCGAAGAAGCGCGTTTCGATTAAATAATAAAAACCAATTCCAACGTACAATGCACTCATTGCAGAAAAAGCAATATCTTCAAATGTCAAACGATTTTTCACAACTACCGTATAGACTAGAAGCAATAAGACTAATACATAAAGTAATTCCAGTTTTTCTAAACGAAGGGAGTTCTCTACTTGTTCAGTCCATTGAGCAGGTAATAAAATCACCAGTAAAATACACCAGGAAAAGAATCCACCTACTGTGAAAATAGACATATTCCTCATGCGTAGTAATTCATACAAACCAATAGTAGCAATTGCGAAGATCGCAATGGTGAAGGGCATACCGCCAATCACGATAAGTGGAATAAATAACGCAAGTGCTACGATGGCCGTAATAATTCTTTGCTTCATCCTTTCCTATCTCCTTCCAAACTTCCAAAGCGACGGTCTCGATTTTGAAACTCTTCAATCGCTTGCAACATACAATCTTCGTTGTAATCTGGCCATAGCACTTCTGTAAAGATGAACTCTGAATAAGCAAGTTGCCACAACATGAAGTTGGACAACCGTACTTCACCACTCGTACGAATCAATAAATCTGGTTCTGGTAAATGTGCCGTCATCAATTTAGAATTAATCAAACCTTCATCGATTGCATCAGCTTCAATTTTACCATCTGCCACTTCCTGTGCAAGTTCTTTCATGACATGAACCATTTCTATTCTACTGCCATAATTCATAGCGAAATTTAATATAAGTCCTTGATTGTCTTTCGTTATTTCCATTGCTTTTTCAATCGCATTTTTAGTGTGAGCTGGAAGTGCATCCATATTACCGATCATTTCCACTTTGATACCCTTTTCCATTAGCTCAGGTATGTATGTATTGAGGAACTCACCAGGGAGATTCATCAAAAAGTCAATTTCAATTTTAGGTCGTTTCCAATTTTCCGTAGAAAATGCATAGAGGGTGAGAACTTTTACTCCCATATCATTTGCGAAATTGGTTACTTGACGGACTGTTTTCATGCCTTCATGATGACCAGCAATTCGCGGCATTTTTCGTTGCTTTGCCCATCTTCCATTTCCATCCATAATGATTGCTACATGGTCTGGAATCTGTCTTTTTTTAACGAGTTCCATTCGCTCATTTAACGACTGAATATCGGTTGTCTTTTTTCGCATTAGTTTTCTAAGCATAGCGTTCCCCCACTTGGCTCTTTTCGAATACTCCTACACCCTATCCTACCAAATTGCATGGTAAATAGCATGCAAAAGACAGAAAAGAGCGTCCTAAAAGTAGGACGCTCCTCCTTATAGAAAGTTCTGTACTCAGATTTCTAAAATCTCGTTCTCTTTTTCTTTTGCCGTTTGATCGATTTTTTCGATGAAATCATCCGTAAGTTTTTGCACCTGGTCATTGTAACGGCGCAATTCATCTTCCGTGATTTCTCCATCTTTTTCAATCTTCTTTAAATCTTCATTACTATCACGACGTACGTTACGGATTGCTACTTTCGCATCTTCCGCTTCACGCTTTACGTCTTTAACTAACTCTTTACGGCGCTCTTCTGTTAAAGCAGGAACTGCTAAACGAATAACAGATCCATCACTAGAAGGCGTGATACCGATATCAGATTTCATAATTGCTTTCTCGATTTCAGTAATCGTTGTTTTATCATATGGTTGAACCACAAGTAAACGTGGTTCTGGTACAGAAATACCAGCCATTTGATTCAATGGTGTAGGTGCACCATAATAGATAACAGAAATACGATCCAATAGACTTGCGTTAGCTCTTCCAGCACGTATAGATGCCAGCTGTCTTGAATAGGCGCTAAGTGCTTTTTCCATTCGTTCAGTTGCTTCACTCATGATTTCTTTTGTCATTGCTTATTCCTCCTAACGACTGTACCGATGTCTTCGCCCAGTACAGCTTTTTTAATATTACCGTTTTCCATAATTGAGAATACTACGAGCGGTATGTCATTGTCCATACATAATGTAGATGCTGTAGAATCCATTACTTCAAGACCTTGACTAATCACTTCAAGATATGATAGTTCTAAATATTTTGTAGCAGTCGAATCTTTTAATGGATCAGCTGAATAGACGCCATCCACGTTATTTTTCGCCATTAAAATGACATCTGCTTCAATTTCAGCAGCACGTAATGCTGCTGTCGTATCTGTAGAGAAATACGGATTCCCTGTTCCTGCAGCAAAAATAACGACACGATTTTTCTCCAAATGACGGATTGCTTTTCGGCGTATGTACGGTTCTGCCACTTGTCTCATATCAATTGAAGACATGACCCGAGTTTCAGAACCTAACTTTTCAAGAGCATCTTGTAATGCAAGGGAGTTCATCACTGTCGCAAGCATTCCCATGTAGTCGGCCGTTGTACGGTCCATACCCATTTCACTTCCGACTTTACCTCTCCAAATGTTTCCTCCGCCTACAACTACAGCTACTTCCACGCCTAGTTCTACGACTTCTTTCACTTGGTTCGCAACGGACTTAACAACTTCTGGTGAAAGACCAAAGCCTTGATCCCCTGCCAATGCTTCCCCACTTAATTTTAACACGATCCGATTATATTTTGGAATACTCATGTAGACCCTCCTGCAATTTCTTATTCTCAAAAAAGAGGAACACATAATAGATGTGCTCCTCTTTTTGATTGGATGTAAACTTAGTTTCCTTTAACTTGGCTCATTACTTCGTCAGCAAAGTTGTCTTCGCGTTTTTCAATTCCTTCGCCTACTTCATAACGAACGAACTCTACTAATGTTCCGCCAGTCGCTTTAACGACATCACGAACTTTTTGATCCGGATTTTTCACGAATGCTTGGTCTAATACACAAATTTCTTCGAAGTACTTTCCAAGACGCCCCTCAACCATTTTAGCAACAATGTTTTCTGGCTTGCCTTCGTTTAACGCTTGCTCTGTCAAGATTTTACGTTCATGCTCTACTTCATCAGCAGATACTTGGTCACGTGAGATATATTTAGGGTTCATCGCTGCAATGTGCATTGCTACACCTTTAGCCGCTTCTTCGTCTGTTGAACCTTCAAGAACTGTCAACACCGCAATACGACCGCCCATATGCAAGTATGGTCCGAAAGCGTCTGCATCCGTTTTTTCACGGATTTCAAAACGGCGAAGAGAAATCTTTTCACCAATTTTTGCAACTGCGTTAGAGATATGTTGAGCAACAGTCAAACCACTCTCAAGCTTCGCATCATTAGCTTCTTCAACTGTAGCCGGCTTAGTTGCAAGTAAGAATTCAGCTAGTTCTTTAACAAGTGTCTGGAATCCTTCGTTTTTAGCAACGAAGTCTGTCTCAGCATTCACTTCAAGGATGATAGCTTCGTTTCCTTGAACTAAAATGTTTGCTACACCTTCAGCTGCAATACGATCTGCTTTTTTCGCAGCGCTTGAAAGACCTTTTTCACGCATGAAATCCATCGCTGCGTCCATATCTCCGTTAACTTCTGTTAGTGCTTTTTTGCAGTCCATCATACCTGCGCCTGTTTTTTCACGAAGTTCTTTAACCATTTGGGCTGTAATTGTTGCCATTTGAAAATTCCTCCTAATATAATATCGTCTTTCTGTACTTAGTACTTTAAAAAAGACGATAAGGGGTATACCACTTATCGTCTCATCATTTACTCATCTCAGTCTGCAGTTACAGTTGCTGTTTCTGCAGCGACTTCTTCGTCTTCACCTTGACGGGATTCAATCAAAGCATCTGCCATTTTACTTGTAAGTAAACGTACTGCACGGATTGCATCGTCGTTTGCCGGGATGACATAGTCGATTTCGTCCGGATCACAGTTAGTATCTACGATTCCAACGAGTGGAATATTCAATTTGATTGCTTCTGCAACAGCGATACGCTCTTTGCGTGGATCGACGATGAACATTACATCTGGCAATCCTTTCATATCACGGATACCGCCTAGGAATTTAACAAGACGCTCATGCTCTTTATTTAATTGAGAAACTTCTTTCTTAGGAAGTACGTCAAACGTGCCATCCTCCGCCATTTTCTCAATAGCTTTCATACGTGCTACACGCTTTTGAATAGTACCGAAGTTAGTTAATGTTCCACCCAACCAACGTTGGTTGATGTAATACATTCCTGCACGTTCTGCTTCTTCTTTGATCGCTTCTTGTGCTTGTTTCTTCGTACCTACGAAAAGGACTTTTCCACCGTCAGCACCGACTTGGCGCATGAAGTTGTAAGCTTCCTCTAATTTTTTAACTGTCTTTTGAAGATCGATGATGTAGATACCGTTACGCTCCACAAAAATAAATTTCTTCATTTTCGGGTTCCAACGGCGTGTTTGGTGTCCGAAATGTACACCAGCTTCTAGTAATTGCTTCATTGAGATTACTGACATGATATAATTCCTCCTATTTGGTTGTTTGTCCTCCGCGTACTTCATGCGAACGAGTGACCATTATGGCACCAACTCATTCATCCGCACACGTGTGTAGTAATACCATCTATTAAATTAACATACATCATTCTTTTTTGCAACAGTCGAGTCAAATTTTAGTCGAATTTTAATATCAATTCAATTTCAGTCTGACCTTTTCCGAGTTTTTTCGCAATTTCCTGCACCGAGTTCCCGTCTTTATATAGCTGCTTGACTTGTTGATGATCATTTAGCGGTTCGTTATCTTGTTTAGGCGAGACTGCTTTTTGATAAGATCGCAAAGCAAAATTCATAGGGATTGATTGTGTTTTTTGTTGGATTTTTTCTGGTCCAGGGGTTGTTTCCGTTTTCTCAATAGACGATTTGACTACTGTCTTCGGAACAGGTACCTCATTCAATCGCTTTATCAGACGATCATTTTCTTCTTTAATTTCAGTTAAATAGGCCATCACCGATTGATCCATTTCTTGCATAAGGTGTTGCTGTTTTTTCTCCAAGTTATTGAACCTAGAAATTTTCATGAACAATAACGTGATGACCATGAAACTAATAATTTGTAAGATGAATAAAAGTGCCAGTATGATTCCCATATCGCTTCACCCACTACAGTCGACAAGCGTGCCTTTGAACGGATGCTCGACTCGCTGTTGCTCTTTCTGCTGTTTTTCTTTTTTTGTTCAGATGGATCATTTGGTTGTTTGTCATCAGCATCCAATTTCGCGTATGGGGCTGACTCCAAAACGGACTCTTTATTTTTCAGTGCTTGCTTTTCTGTTAATGCATTTGCATGTTGCTGATTAATTTGGGATTGTTGTTGCTTTTGTTCTGCTATTTTACCCGCCTCGAACGTTTTAGGAATGGCGATTTGAAGTTCAATACTTTTTACACTCATAAAATTCCTCCGTCCGTAATTTCAGCCGCAAGCAACGATCGCAGTTTAAATAATGCCTTCGAATGAATTTGCGAAATTCTCGATGTCGATAAACTTAAAATCTCCCCTATTTCTGTAAGCGTCATGTCTTCTTGATAAAACAAGCTAAGGACAAGTTGTTCATTTTCATTTAACTCTTTAATCTTCATTACTAGCTCACTGATCAATTCATCTTTCACAGTTAGTTGTTCCGGTGTTTTAGTTTGATCATCGCGCAAGACAAATGTTTGATCACTCTGTTCATCGTCTTCATTCATTTTTTCATCGATAGACAACACATTGGCAAAGTATTGTTCATGTACGGTTTGATACACTTCATCGGTTGTTATACCCAAGTGACTGGCTACTTCCTCTGGTGTCACAGTCCGTAAATAGGTTTGTTCGAGCTTACTAACTTCTTCATCCATTTTTTTCGTTCTTTCCCTTGAGGAACGTGATAACCAATCCTCTTTTCGCAATCCATCTATAATCGTTCCTCGAATTCTGAAGGAAGCATATGTATCAAATTTTAAATCTCTCGTTGGATCAAATTTGATCAGAGCATCGAAAAGCCCTTGATAGCCGAGTGATTTTATCTCATCACGCGAAACATTTTTCGGTAATCCTGCACTAATTCGTTGGACATGATAATTCACTAAAGGTGTATACATTCGGACTAGGGTGTCACCTGCGTAAGGATCACGGTCTTCGAGCCATAACTTCCACTGATGCCGTTCAGTTGTATCTTGTTTTGTCATCGAATTCACGCCTTTCCTGTCAGCTCCATATATCTACTATTAATCTCTCATCTTCTAGTATAACAAATCTCCATACAACGAGGCGACTAATGAATTAGCCGCCTCGTTGTATCGCGCTATAGTTCCTGAGTGCCTGCGTTTACTGTTCGGACGTGGAGAATGCTAGTTTCCGGATCGAATTCAATCGTTCTACCACTCGAACCTCCTGTGTCTTCTGCAACAAGTTGAATCGAATATCTTTTCAGCTCTTGTTTAACAGCTTCTACATTACGTGGGCCAATACGAATCGTGTCACCCGAACCAAATTGAAACATTTGAGCACCACCTGCAATTTTCGCCTTAATACTGAACGGACGAACTCCTTGTGATTTCAGCATTTCAAGCATGGCATGAATTCCAGTATCCGCAAATTTAGCGACATTAAATTGTTTGGATTTACCTAACTGGCTATCCGGCAACATGACATGGACCATGCCTGCAATCTTTTTTGTAGAATCATATAATACTACACCTACACAAGAACCCAGCCCTGACGTACGAATGGTTTGTGGTGCATTAGCAATATTCATATCAGCGATACCTACACGTATTACAGTTTGTGTATTATGCATTTACAATACACCTAATGAACTGAAGATTGTGCGGTACGATAGCGGGTCGGGTAATAAGAAGAAATGTCCCGCTAAACTCGAGATGCCTTGTTCCCCTTCTTGCAAAATTTCGGTTTCAATCACGATGACTTCATCACTATACTGTGACACTTCAATCAAACCAAAACTAACAATTGCACCCACCATATCCACACTTAAAGAAGGGACGGTTGGATAGATTTTTAATGAAGTAAAATCAGATAATGCGGATAAGTACGATCCGGAAAGAATATTTCCTAATTCTTGTAACGCAGACACACCCATACCCAATTCCTCAACAGCAGCAAATTCAAACTCTTTATCTCCAGTCAATTTACGAATGAACTGCGTGGCTGATTCAATCGTCAGTACAAAAAACATACTTCCTGTTAAATCCCCCTCAATCCGCAAAAAGATGCCAGCAACAACTTTCTCTGTACCGCCTGCCAGTTCAAACATTTCATCAAAAGTAACTAGTGCGACTTTCGGTACACGCATATCAATTTTATGTTCAAGAAGTTGTGATAAAGAGGTAGCCGCATGGGCTGCCCCTATATTACCAATTTCCCTTAATACATCCAAATGCATCTCAGTAATATCGTGGTTAGAATTCATCTGCATTCACCTTCTTGATTGGTTGCAGAACCTTTTCCAAATTCAACATAACGAGCAATCGTTGTTCGACTTTCGCTACACCCGAAATAAATTCTGATTCTACAGAGCCAACAACTTCTGGCTGCGGTCCTATGACACTGGTAGGCACATCCATTACGTCATTCGCATCATCTACGATTAAACCCACTTCTGAATCTGCATGCGAAACGATAATGATACAACTTGACTCGTCAAAATCTTTTGGTTCCATATCCAAACGTTCACGTAAATCTACAATAGGCGTCACGACACCGCGAAGATTCAGCACACCTTTTACATATGAAGGCATCCTCGGAACACGAGTAATCGATAAAGATTTCTCGATCGATTCAACTACATTCAATTCAATTGCATATTCTTTATTCATCAGTTGGAAGACGATCACTTTTATTTCGCTAACTTCACTAACATTTGTCATACGTTTCGTCACCTCAATTATTTAATCAGAGCATTGCAGTCAACAATTAGTGCGACTTGACCATTTCCAAGAATTGTAGCACCAGAAATTGCAAAGACACTTTGTAAGTAATTTCCTAAAGACTTCAATACAATTTCTTGTTGACCTATAAATGAATCTACGACTAGGCCTGCTAAACTCTCACCTTTTCGTACAATAACAATTGAGTGGAAATTATCATTTTCGGTTGCGCTATTATCCATTTCAAATATTTCTTTTAAATCGACTAGCGGTATAATCGTTCCCCTAAAGTCAATAACTGGTTGGTTATGCGCATTTAGAATATCGGACTTTTGAATAATTGCCGTTTCTATAATCGACGAAAGAGGAATTGCATATATTTCTTGATCTAGTTCTACTAACAAGACAGAAATAATAGACAGTGTCAGTGGTAATTGCACTTGAAATAATGATCCTTTTCCTTCTGTTGAATCGATAGAAATATGGCCTCCAAGGGACTCAATCGTGTTTTTCACTACATCTAACCCTACTCCGCGACCCGATACATCTGTGATTGATGTAGCCGTTGAAAAGCCAGACGCCAGAATCAATTCAGCAACTTGTTTATTGGATAAAACAACTGCAGCTTCTTCTGTCACAATACCTTTTTCAATAGCCTTACCTATTACGCGTTCACGATTAACCCCGGCGCCATCATCTTCTAATTCTATGAATACATGATTACCCGAGTGATAGGCACGTAGCGTGACAGTACCTTCTTCTGGCTTGCCTTTTGCCATACGTTCTTCTGGATTTTCAATTCCATGATCCAATGCATTTCGAATTAAGTGAACTAGCGGATCACCGATTTCATCGATTACGGTACGATCGAGTTCCGTTTCAGCTCCTATAATTTCTAAGTTTACTTTTTTATTTAAATCACGTGCTAATTGACGAACCATTTTCGGAAAACGATTAAATACAGTTTCCACTGGTACCATTCGCATATTTAAAATAATGTTTTGCAAATCACTTGATACTCTTGTCATTCTTTCTACCGATTCATTGAGTTCTGGGTTATGCAATTCACTTGCAATAGATTGAAGACGTCCACGATCAATGACAAGTTCTTCAAACAAGTTCATCAAGATATCTAGCCGGTCAATGTTTACACGAATCGTTTTATTGGAAGTAGATGATGAAGCTTTTATCATTTTACTTGCTTCTTTTGGCGTTTCTTTAGGTTTTTCACTTTTTACAGAAAGTACATTTTGTTGTGGTGTTTCTTCTGGTTGAACGTCTCCTTTTTGAAGTTCAGTTTGTTTATATTTTTCCACATAATCATCCGTAATATGCGTAATATGTACATTTTCTATTTCAGAAACTTTCATGACCTTCGCTTTCAATTCTTCAGCGTCTTCATGTGTTAGTAGAACAATCGTAAAGTTTTGATCAAATTCTTCATTTTCGAGTTTTTCTACAGTTGGTACTGTCTTAATTACTTCACCGGACTTTTCTAAAACCTCAAATGTCATGAATACCCGCGCTACTTTTAACAAGCAATCTTCACGTAATTGAATAGTGATCTCTAGTGCATTAAAACCTTGTTCTGAAGACTGCGAGATTACTGTTAATTCAAATTCATCATAATAAATATCCGCAGAAGCAACCACTTCTATCGGCGCCTCTTCAGTTGTTGCAGCAGTGGATCCCTCTACTAAGTCAAGTGGCTGTCCCACTTCGATTCGGTTCAGCATGTCGACTAGTTTACTGATATCTTTTTTACCGTCTCCGCCCGCTTCGATATCTAGCACCATTAGTTCGAGGTCATCCGCAGCTTCAAAAACGACGTCTAAGATTTCTGTCGTCACACTGATTTTAGCATTTCGAATCGCATCAAGGACATTCTCCATTTTATGTGTCAAGTCCGCTATATCTTCGTAACCCATCGTAGCTGACATTCCTTTTAACGTATGGGCTGCCCGGAATATCTCATTGACGATTGCTAAGTCATCTGGATTGTTTTCTAACGCTAGCAACTGTTCATTACAAGCTTGCAAGTGTTCTTTACTCTCTTCGATGAACATATCCAAATACTGTTTTATATCCACTGTAAAGCCCCCTAGTTACTTCAAATTTCCCAATATAGCATCTGCAATCTGCTGCACATCTTTCACCTGATCGCAGAGGCCAGCATCTATGATAGCTTTAGGCATTCCATAAACAACTGCCGTATTATTAGATTCCGCTATAGTGACTGTCTTACATGACGATCTCAATAATTCCATTCCTTCTTTCCCATCGTAGCCCATACCTGTCATGATGACCGTAATATAATCCAACTCTTTATGCGTTGCTGCAGATTCCAATAACATATTGACTGCAGGACGATGTCCAGAACGCGGGGACGCTTTGCTATCTAGTACAATTTGATAACCCACTACTGTTTTCTCAAACGTCATATGTAGCCCACCCGGCGCAATATAGGCTGTACCATTCTGTATCATTTCGCTATGTTCCGCTTCTTTGACTGCGATTTCACTTAATCCATTTAGTCGTTCAGCTAGTGACTTTGTAAAACCTGGTGGCATATGCTGAACAATTAAAATCGGGCAGGGGAAATCTGCCGGAAGCCGAGTGATCACTTCTTGTAAGGCCCGCGGACCCCCTGTCGATGTACCTATTATAACAAACGTTTTAGTACATTTTACTATACTTTTAGAAAAGCTTGACGAATTGGGAGTCGATCCTATATCTGGTCTACTCCCATCTTGAATTTCTCTTTTTTTCACCGGTAATATTGTATGTTGTGTTGAAGATGTAATTTTTCTGGTCAACATGTTAATTCCAACGTTAGATGCCGCGAATACTTTTTCCACGATTTCTTTCTCAATTTCATGAAGATTTAACGAAATCGCACCACCTGGTTTTGCAATGATGTCAACTGCACCATATTCAATTGCTAGTAGAGCGTTTTCGGTATTATGTTTTGTAGTACTTGATAAAATGACAACGGGTACAGGATTATTGGTCATTATTTCTTTCAACGCTTCCAAACCGTCCATTATAGGCATTTCAATATCCATGGTGACTACGTCCGGCTGAAGATCTCGAACTTTCTCTACTGAATCCTTTCCATTTCTGGCTATTCCGACAATTTCCATCATAGGATGTTTATTCAACATGTCAGAAATCAATTTCCGCATAAATGCTGAATCATCTACGACAAGGACTCTCTTTTTCCTGCTAGCCAGCACGTCAGCCACGCCCCTTCTGAAAAATATTTTTTATTTTATCTAAGAATCCAGAAGTTTCTATTGAAGTGCCTGGCTGTTCACCAAGTAAATATGTTTCTGTGATATCTTTCATTCGTTTACTAATTTGTGCATTTGGATACATTTTCACAAATGGTGTTTGGGCAATTACAGCATTTCTTACATGTAAATCATCGGGTAAAAAACCTAAAATATTCGTTTCAGTAGAGAGAAACTTTCGCATCGCTAATTGCAAGCGAGCAACTGAATCTCTTCCTTCTTCTTCTTTCATTACTCGATTGTTAACAATATGAAAAGTTTTTCCTGCCTCTTGCATACAGATGAATTTCATCATGGAGTAAGCATCTGTAATTGATGTAGGTTCCGGAGTAGATATCAAAATAATTTCATCCACTGCTAGTATTAAATCAATGGAACTTTTAGTTGCACCAGCACCCATATCGAATAAAATCACATCATAATCGGTCTGTAATACGGAGAAACCATCTATCCATCGATCGAACATTGGTTTAGACCACTCTACCACGGTTTCTAAACCAGAACCTCCCGCAATAAATGCTAATCCTTCTTCTACCGGTGTAATGACTTCATATATGCCTTGAGAAGCATTCAAGTAATCTTTTAAACTATAGTTCGGTGTGGCACCAAACAAAATGTGAATATTGCCCATACCGATGTCCATGTCTACAATCAAGACTTTCTTACCTTTTGCTAGTAATGAATAGGAGAAATTGGCGGTAAAGTTAGACTTACCTACCCCGCCTTTCCCACTAATAATGGCAGCGGACTGTGCCGTTTTCCCTTGACATTTTAACATTCTCAAACGCAATGCTTCAGCCTGATCATGCATGTGGATCACCTGCCAATAATAGAGAAAATACTTTTTCGTAATCTGCTTCCGTAATGTCTTCTGGCACTTCCTGGCCATCTGTATAATAAGCCATTCCGATATTGTACTTCAGCATAAGATTGATCATTGCACCGACAGAATTAGTTTCATCTGTTTTAGTAAAGATAAACTTTTCAATAGGAAACTTTTCGAAACGCTCTATAATAATATCCATGTCTTGTTCTTTGGATGTAGTGGACAATACAAGAAATGTTTCCATCTCCAATGAAAAGTCTACTAGTTTTTTTAAATCTTCAACGAATTTAGCTTCTTTGTAATTACGACCTGCTGTATCAATGAACACAAGGTCCCGATCTTTCAATTTTTCAATTGCTACTCGAAAGTCTGATTCATTATAAGCAACTTCTACAGGAGCCTGAAGCAAATTAGCATAGGTGCGCAATTGTTCAATTGCTGCTATACGATAAGTATCAGTCGTAATAAAACCTATTTTCTTCTTTTCTTCAAGTAATGCACGAGCTGCAATTTTAGCAATAGTAGTCGTCTTACCTACACCTGTAGGACCTAAAACATTGATGAATTTTTTCTTATAAGAAACTCCACCTAATGGCAGATCTTGTAGTTTGTCTAAAAACCATTTTCTCATAATCTCAATTTGTTCACTTTCAATGAAATCTATCTTATCGCGTTTCATTCTTTCGAAGATTATGTCGCCTATTTGCACTATATATTCATGTGAAAGCCCCTGGTTCCGAAGTTTATTGAGCAGAGGTAGTAATTCATCAGGATATTTTTCAAACGTCTGATCATTTTTATGTATCTCTTTAATCCATTTTTTGATTTCTCGAATCTCACTTTGCAGTTGTTCTGTTGTCTCCGCTACTGCTGCAGCGTGAGTTACAGAATGTACCGTTGACTCGTAGGATTTTTTTTCGCTCTGTTTATCAAAACCTGCAACTACTTCTACAAATCGTTTTTGAAATAAGCCGAAAAACCCTTTACTCTTCATCACTTGTGAGCTAAGTATGACTGCATCATCGCCAAAATCATCACGCACTTTTTTCATCGCCTCTACCATAGTAGAAGCTGTATATTTTTTCATCTTCATTTAAATATCCACCACCCCTACACTTTGGACTTCTACGGATGCTTCGAGCTCATTATAAGACAGGATAGGTATTTGTGAGAAATAACGCTCTGTGATTTGTCTCAAATACATTCGAATTGCTGGTGAACATAAGATGATTGGCGCTTGATCTAGTAGAGCTACACGCTCGACTTCTTGTGCAATACGTTCCAAGATCGATTGTGACTGTGCTGGATCTATAGATAAGAAGTTCCCTTGTTCTGTTTGTTGAATACTATCTGAGATTAGTTTCTCAATTTTTCCTGAAACCGTTAATACTTTCAAGGCATCATTACCATTTACATATTGACCTGTAATTTGTTTTGCCAGTGATTGTCGAACATATTCAGTCAAGACATCTACATCAGAAGTGTACTTAGAATAATCCGCAAGCGTTTCAAAAATGATGGACAAATTCCGAATAGAAACTTGTTCGCTTAACAACTTAGCAAGTACTTTTTGGATTTCACCTATAGATAATGGTGTTGGTGTTAATTCATCCACTAAAATTGGATATGTCTCATGAACATGATCGACTAGTTGTTTTGTCTCTTGACGTCCAAGTAAGTCTGCCGCATGTGCACGAATAACCTCTGTCATGTGTGTGGAAACTACACTTGGTGGATCAACGACCGTATAGCCCATAATTTCAGCGTCTTCTTTCACTTCTTCTGTAATCCATTTTGCCGGAAGTCCAAATGAAGGTTCAATCGTATCGATACCTTCCACTAAATCTTCACCCCCTGGACTCATCGCTAAATAGTGATCTAATAATAGGTCGCCACGAGCCATTTCATTACCTTTAATTTTAATCCGATATTCATTCGGCTGAAGCTGAATATTATCTCGAATTCGAACTACCGGAATAACTAAACCGAGTTCGATTGCTAGCTGCCGCCTGATCATTACTACGCGATCTAACAGGTCGCCCCCTTGCGTTGCATCTACAAGCGGAATCAAACCATAGCCAAACTCAAATTCAATGGGATCGATATTCAATAAATCAATGACATTTTCGGGTCGTTTCAAGCCTTCTGTCTCAACATCTTGTTCCATCTCGAGTAGTTCTACAGGATCCTCTTCTGATTTGCGAGACATCATAAAGGCTCCTGTAGCAAGTGCTGCAGCAATCGGAATCGTTAAAATATCATTAATAGGTGTAGCTAAGCCAAGCAATAAAATGGTGATAGACGCTACATATAGTAACTTAGGTTGTCCCAGTAATTGATTCGTAATATCCGTTCCTAAATTCCCTTCAGACGCTGCACGTGTCACAACGATACCTGTAGCTGTGGAGATAAGAAGCGCTGGAATTTGTGAAACAATACCATCACCTACTGTTAGAGTAGAAAATTGAGTTGCGGCTTCAGCGAACGGTAAACCCATTTGAACTACACCGATAATCATTCCTACAAGTAAGTTAATCATGACGATGATGATACCAGCAATCGCATCTCCTTTAACGAACTTTGTTGCACCGTCCATTGCACCGTAGAAGTCTGCCTCATTGCTAACTTTTTCACGCCGTGCCTTTGCTTCTGTGTCTGAAATCATTCCTGCGTTCAAATCAGCATCAATACTCATTTGCTTTCCTGGCATCGCGTCTAATGTAAATCGAGCCGCAACTTCAGAAACTCGTTCCGAACCTTTTGTAATTACAATAAATTGAATAATAATTAAAATAACAAAGACAACTAATCCAACAACAATGTTCCCACCGGTTACGAACGTACCGAAAGTATCTACTACCCCTCCTGCATTTCCTTCAGAAAGAATCGCACGCGTTGTCGATACGTTAAGGCCTAGTCGGAATAATGTTAGTAATAGTAATAATGAAGGGAAAATGGAGAACTGTAAGGCTTCCTGCATATTCATTGCTGTCAATAGAACCATTAAACCGAGTGTAATATTAATTATGATAAAAAAACTTAATAGCCAAGGGGGTAAAGGGATTACGAGCATTGCAATGATCATAATAACCGCTGCAAGTACTCCAATGTCTTTAAACTGCATCCTACCCCTACTTTCTTATTTCACTTATATTTTTCGCTGAATACGATAGACGTATGCCAAGATTTCTGCGACCGTCTTGAAGAAATCTTCAGGAATACGATCTCCTACTTCCACTTGGTCATACATTGAACGAGCAAGCGGTCGATTTTCCACCATTACAACCTTATGCTCTTTCGCAATTAACTTGATCTTTTGCGCAACGAAATCCGCACCTTTCGCTACAACAATGGGTGAATCCATTTGTTCTTCATCGTATTTTAAAGCAATTGCAAAGTGCGTTGGATTCGTAATGACAACATCCGCTTGCGGAACTTCTGACATCATTCGACGCATCGCCATTTCACGCTGCCGTTGCTTAATTTTCGATTTAATCAATGGATCACCATCCATATTTTTATATTCATCCTTAATGTCTTGTTTAGACATTTTAAGGTTTTTTTCATAGTCAAACTTTTGATATAAGAAGTCTAGTATTGAAATAAAAAGTAAAACGAGTGATGCAATAATACCCATCATCCCGACCAATTTTGCAATCGTAAGTAAAGTCATTTGCGGTGTACTGAACGCTAGATCCAGCACTTCCCCAAAATTCATCCAAATGACCAATGTTGTAACTGTGCCAATGAAAGAGATCTTTAACACTGATTTCAGTAATTCCACAATTGCCTTAATTGAAAAAATACGCATTAACCCTTTAATCGGATCAATCTTTTTAAGGTCGAACTTCAATGTTTCACCAGTAAACAGTAAACCAAACTGCAGTAAATTAGCAGCAACACTAGCAAGTACTGCTACAATCATAATTGGTAATAAAATAACAGCCATTTGTTTAATCATACTCATATAAATTAACATGACTTGATCTTCGTTCATCGTATGTATAGGTATAAAATGTGTAAAGGATTCACGAAAAAACACAAAGAAATTATCTAGCATAAGTCCCGCAGCGAAAAACATGAAAATAAATACCGAGAGCAACACAATCGCACTCGTTACGTCCTGACTTTTTAGAACCTGTCCTTTTTTACGAGAATCTTGTCTTTTTTTCGGGGTGGCTTTCTCTGTTTTCTCGCCTGCGAAAAATTGTAAATCAAGCGTTAGTAACAATTTAGCCCCCTCCTAGAAGTACCATCAAATCTCTCATCGAAACAATCATGATTTCAAACAACTTTTTCATAAGCACAATAAACACACTGGCCATTGTCAATAGGACGATGAAACTTACACCAATCTTTATTGGAAAACCAACGACAAAGATATTTAATTGCGGAACGGTTCTTGCTGTAATACCGAGCGCTAAATCTACAAGAAATAAAGTAGCTACAACCGGTATTGCCATTTGAAAAGCAAGTGCAAAAGCTTTAGCGAACGTCAAAACGACAAATTCTGCCATCCTCTCTTCTGCAAATGGCGGCCACAGTTCGTTAATTGGTACAAATTCATAGCTATAAAATATGCCATCAAGCAACATATGATGGCCGTTTATCGCAAGCAATAATAGCATTGCCAAGGAATTGAAGAATTGACCAAGTAACGGTGACTGAGCACCTGTTTGCGGATCAATTACGTTTGCGATAGCGAATCCCATTTGGAAGTCGATAAATCCACCAGCCATTTGAATTGCAGACATAATAATAAAGGCGGCAATGCCAATTGACAAGCCGACTATTGCTTCTTTTATTACAAGTAAGATATATTGACCGTCAATATTCAATGTTGGTATGTCGACTGAATAGGACATCATCCAAGCAAGTATCGCAGCGAATATCAAACGTTGCGTCGCTGGAATGGAGCGATAGGAAAATAACGGTATCGTAACAAAAAATGAAGTGATACGCGTCAAAATTAATAAAAATGCCGGCAATGAAGGAATGATATCATTCATTTCATCACCCGATATACCTGGAGAGATTAGAGAATATCTCGCTTGCGTAATTTGTTACATGCGATAACATCCAAGGTCCAAAGAATACTATAGCTACCATGACTGCTATAATTTTCGGCACAAACGCCAATGTCTGTTCCTGAATCTGTGTAGCGGCTTGAAATATACTAACAGCAAGACCCGCCAGCAATGCGACAATCAGGAGAGGTCCTGAAGAGAGTAGTATCACCCAAATCGACCGTTCAGCAATGGAAATTACAAACTCACTCGTCATTCAAATTCCTCCCTAAAAGCTTTCTAACAATGACTGGATGATCAAATACCATCCATCTACTAGGACAAACAATAAAATCTTAAATGGTAATGAAATCATAACTGGTGGTAGCATCATCATCCCCATCGACATGAGTACACTTGCAACAATCATATCAATGACCAAGAACGGAATAAAAATCATAAAACCCATTTGGAATGCGGTCTTGATTTCACTTAATGCAAATGCAGGGACCATCATCGTCAATGGTATATCTTCAATCGTCTCTGGTCTTTCCATTTGATTGTAGCGCAGAAATAACTCTAAATCTTTTTGTCTCGTATGCTCACTCATAAACTCTTTAAATGGTCCGCTCGCACGTTCATACGCTTCATCCAAACTGATTTCTCCATCAAATAATGGTGTTAAAGCTTCATCATTCACCTGACTTAAAACAGGCGCCATAATGAAGAAAGTCAAAAACAACGCTAGTCCAACAAGCACCTGATTCGGAGGCATTTGTTGAGTAGCGAGTGCGGTCCTGACAAATGACAGCACAATAATAATACGCGCAAATGATGTCATTAAAATCAAAATGGCAGGAGCAAGCGATAAGACCGTCAATAACAGTAGCATTTTTATGGATGTGGAAACATTAGTTGGGTCACTACTTGAGAACGAATTCAGAAAATCAGCCATCCCGGTCGCTCCCTTTCACCTTAAAACGATCCATCTGCTGTTTACGATCAGCTTTGATCTCTTCCATTTTAGATGTGAAAAGTGTACTAAAATCAGACGTTTCCTTAGTACCAGCGGAATCCGCTTTCGAAAAAAAGCGTTCATATAGCTGGGAGACGATCCCTTTTCGAACTTCACTATCTTCTTGGTCATAACGGGCGAGCAAGTCAGCAATTTCATCCGGATCATCTATTTCACGTAGAAGTTGTACGTTTTCGCCCACACCTACTACAAAATAATGATTACCCATTTTTACTAATTGAATAGATTTCTGTTGGCCTAGCGGTACTCCACCTAAATTGGTCATCAAACGATGTTGATTAAAATTACGATTCCGCTTGTTCATAAATCGAAGTAACCAAAGGAGTAAACCGATAACGAATATAAAGGCTATAAGCGTTCGAACATAATCCCAAGCTGTTAAACCAGTAGGCTCAACATCTTCGGGGTTATTCGCTGAGGTTGCCGGATTATCTAACTTTTCTACAATCAAACCTTTTGAACCGCAATCTACTCCTTTGCCAATGCAATCGGATACACTGATGTTAGGATCTGTTACAGCATGTGCAAGAGGAGTAATGGAAAAACATAAGAAAAGTGCAATTAACCATTTGGTAAATAGTTTTCCATTCATAAGTCGCTTTATCCCAACGCTTTGTCAATTGCTTCAATAACACGGTCAGCTTGGAAAGGCTTAACGATAAAGTCTTTCGCGCCTGCTTGTATAGCATCAATTACCATTGCCTGTTGCCCCATCGCTGAGCACATAATAATCTTTGCTGAGGGATGTGTACCTTTAATTGCTTTTAAAGCAGAAATACCATCCATTTCCGGCATCGTAATATCCATTGTCACTAAATCGGGTTTTAACTCATTATATTTCTCAATTGCTTGTATTCCATCAGCTGCTTCACCGACTACTTCGTAATTATTTTTCGTTAAAATATCTTTAATCATCATTCGCATAAATGCTGCGTCGTCTACTACTAAAATTCTCTTACCCATTTATATCCCTCCAAGTATCTTTTATCGTAAATTGTTAATTCGATCCTTCTGACTTAGGATATCCGTAATACGAACACCAAAGTTTTCATCAATGACTACTACCTCTCCTTTTGCAATATAACGATGATTGACTAGAATATCGACTGGTTCTCCAGCTAACTTATCTAGCTCAATAATTGAACCTCCTGACATCTCCAGTATTTCTTTTACGGAACGCTTTGTACGCCCTAATTCTACTGTTACTTGAAGTGGTATATCAAGTAGCATATTCAAATTATTAGATTCTTCTTTGTTCAAGCTAGATGCTTGGAAATTGGCAAACTCTGCTTGTTGGACTTGTACTTGCGGATGAGTCGGCCTAGGAGTCGGTGGTGCTTGATAGGATGGTTCTTGTGCTGGTTGTGGTTGTCGTGCTGACTGTTGATATTCTGGCTCTGACTGTAGCGCTACAGGAGTCGGTGTAGGTGCTGCAGGTGTTGGTTGAATTTCTGTAACTGTCGCAGCTTCTTCCTCTCCCATCAAAGATGAAACTAAGCTTTTTCCAAATTCTAATGGGAAGAGTTGCATAAGATTGGAATCAATCAATTCACCTACTTTTAAATTGAACGATACACGTATTAATAAGTTATGTGCTGGGATATGTTCAGTTCCTTGATCAAGCTGAATATCCATCAAATCAATAGTTGGCGGTGAGATATCTACTTTTTTATTGAATATGGTAGACATGGATGTAGCAGCAGAGCCCATCATTTGATTCATCGCTTCCTGTACCGCGCTTAGATGAATTTCCCCCAACTCGTTATTAGGTGATTTTCCATCCCCACCAAGCATTAGATCCGCAATAATTGCTGCGTCACTTTGCTGAATGACAAGTAAATTGGTCCCACTTAAGCCTTCCGTAAATTCCACTTTTACAGCCACATACGGATGAGTGAACTCTTTATCTAGGTCATCGCGATTGATCAGTGTTAAAGCGGGTGTCGTAATATCCACCTTTTGTCCAAGCAACGCAGAAAGTGCAGTTGCCGAACTCCCGAAAGAAATATTCCCAACTTCTCCAAGCGCATCTTGTTCCATATCTGTTAAGGAATCGTTTATATTTATCTCTGTGGGCTCTGACTTTGATGCTTCCGTCGATTCAAGTATCTCGCCACGCAATAATGCTTCAATTTCTTCTTGTGAGAGAATATTATCACTCATTATCCTCATTCCCTCCTGACAACAATGTTTCCAATATTTGAACAGCCATTCGATTTCGCATCTTACCTGGCTGGGCCGTGAATTTCGTTGTGTCCCCTATACGAATCTTCAGTGGTTCTTCAATTTGTGTGTCTAACGAAATGACATCGCCTATTTGTAGGTAAAGGAAGTCTTCAACTGATATCTCTCCCTTACCTAATTCCGCAACAATAGGCAACGACACTTGTTTCAGATGCTTTTCTAATAATACACTCTGTTCTGGGGTTGGCTCTTTCTTGTTGGTTTGCATCCAGTAACGAACGGATAGGTTTGGAATAATCGGTTCGAGTACGACGTGTGGAATACATATATTAATCATTCCGCTTGTTTCGCCTATAACGATATTAAAAGAGATGACAATGACCGTTTCATTGGGTGATATCATCTGTAGAAACTGAGGATTCACTTCCATTTCCGCAAGATATGGATCAATATCGATCAATCCCGACCAAGCCTCACGTAAGTTATCAAAAGAACGTTCAAATAATTTCGTTAAAATCTTCGTCTCAATTTCCGTCATATTGTCCACTTTTCCAGAACTGGAACCAAATCCGCCCATCAGCCTTTCGAGCATAGAATAAGCAACATTCGGATTCACTTCCATCAAAATATTCCCTTCCAGCGGGGATACATCGAATATATTAATCAATGTCATATTAGGAATGGAACTGAGAAATTCCTCAAATGGTATTTGATCAACAGATACAACGTTAATTTGAATATATGTACGCAATTGGGCAGATAAGTAGGTTGTCAACAATCTAGCAAAGTTTTCATGAATTCGCGTCAAACTACGTATTTGGTCTTTTGAAAAGCGCAATGCACGTTTAAAATCATACGCACGAACTTTCCTGGCCCCTCCTTCTTTCTTCATTTCCTCCGCTGACATCTCACCCGTAGATAATGCTGACAGCAACGCATCTATTTCATTTTGTGACAGTACATCTCCCGACATGGGCCCACCTCCGCTTGCATAAGCGTCTCTTAGCAATCATACAAGCCGTCACTGAATAATATAAGAGACAATATATACTTTCTGTATTTCCCCATCTTGCATCAGTTCATTGATCTGGGCTTTAATGGTATTTTCAAATTGCTGTTTTCCTGCTTTTCCTTCAAAATCTTTCACCGTCATCTCAGAAACCTCCTGAATGACCATGTTTTTGACTTGAAAATCTCGCTTTTTTAGTTCCTCAGCAGCCTTTTTTCCATCGGTTTGGATTTTTAACGACAGGCGGATAAAGTTACGACCAGATAAGTTCGTTATGATTTCATCTATATCTACTGATGCTTCAATGATCGCATCAATATTCGGTCCTTTGCCAGAAGCGTTACTATCCTTATTGAAATTTAAAATAAGGACCACTGCCACTACACCAATTAGTGTAATACTTACTAAAATAATTAATGAAATCGTCAATAATTTATTCTTCATCTATTTCACCCCGGATATGCGGATTTGACAGCAATTGGACCACTTGATAAAATTCAATGATCCGGCTGTGCACTTCCTCAACCGTATCAAGGACAATATACTTTGAACCTGTCGTCAACGTAATCGTCGTATCTGGAAACGACTCGACCTTTTCTATGTATAGCGCATTTAATGTAAATGTTGTACGATTCAATCGCGTTACTTTAATCATATGTAAGAGCCAGGCCAAGGCCGGCCCGCCCCTCCTTTTTAATCTATGCTTTTATCGTTTTAAGTTCACAAGTTCTTGCAATATTTCATCGGACGTTGTGATGATACGTGTGTTCGCCTGGAATCCACGTTGAGCTACAATCATTTCCGTAAATTCTTCGGAAAGGTCGACGTTGGACATTTCTAGGGAACCTGATCTAATTGAACCGCGACCGCCTTCAAGTGGCGTTAATTCATCAGATGGTGCTCCAGAGTTTGCAGATTCTCGATACATATTACCGCCAAATTTAGTTAAACCACCTGGGTTATTAAATCTGGCTACACTTATCTGCACTGGATCTCCGTCTGGGTTTAAAACTCCATCTACAACATAATTGACTGTACCATCTTGTCCAATAGAAAGTGAGGTCGCATCTAACGGAACTGAAATTTTAGCTCCATCAATATCTAGCAGAAATTTTCCATCACCATCGACAATGACACCGGTTTCGTCTAAATAGAAGTTTCCACCTCTAGTATAAAACTTTTCTATTCCACTTTCCTCACCGACGATAAAGAATCCATCTCCTTCAATTGCTAAGTCTAGTGTATTTCCTGTCGTTTGCATGGTACCACCCGAGTGAATGGTATCGATAGCTGCCAGTTGTGAACCTAATCCAACTTGTTTCGGGTTGATACCACCACGATTGTCCCCTGACGCGGAAGCGCTAGCCACGCTCTGTGAATACAAATCCTTAAACACCGTGCGCCCCTTTTTAAAGCCATACGTATTAACGTTGGCAATATTATTACCAATTACATCTAGTTTCGTTTGAAAGTTTTTTAATCCGGATATTCCTGAGTACATTGAGCGAATCATATGTTTGTTTCCCCCTCGGTTTTAAAGTGCACCACGTCAATCGTTCGGCGGTGCGTTGGCATCCTGTTAAGGTCCTGCCGTTTTTAGCTGAGTAGTATTGTTCCATCGATATTCGTAAATAGTTGATCTTTCGCTTCCATGCGGTTCATCGCGGTGATGACGGTTGAATTCTTCGCGCTGACGATGAGTGCAGCTTGTTCGGTCAATACGAGCGATTCACGGATTCCTTTCCTCTTTGCCTCGTCTACTTTCTCTGAGATGCGTGCCCATTCAGCGTCGGTTATTTGAATGCCTCGTTCTTGCAGACGATCATTAGCATGTTTACTAATTTTTAGTTTTTCAGGCTGTGTCGCTTGCTGTAGATGTTCAAGAAATGACTGCCGTTGCTGTTGTGCTAGTATCTGTCCTTGGCCTAGGATTGGTTGCGATGGAATGCGATGGGCAGTGATCTTATTCATGACATCGCTCCATTCCTTTATTCGCTAATTGATGTGAATTGGTTAGCTTCGATTTTACTTCCGTCTTGTAGAATATAGAGTAGCTTACCTTCTTTATTCGTTACCGAAACGACTTTCCCTGTGAACTCTTCTTCGCTATCTATGTATCCTATTGTTTTACCAATTAACATACTGGCTTGTACTAGACTGTTCGATTGGCTACTTATGCTTCCGGATGTCCCGTCCGCAAGTACTTCAGAAATATTGCCTGGCGATAATACCTTACCGTCTGCTAATGTAAAGATCACGGATCCGTCAATATATTTAATGGACTGAATCGTTCCAGAACCTTCGTTGATAACCGGCTTACCCTCTTCGTCTTTTTTATCGGATAGTTCATGCCAACGGATATCTTTACCAATAAAGCTATTGTACTGGATCAATTGACTTTGGTTTTGTGCATCAGCGAATCGATCAAACGCTTTCGCTAAGTTCATCGTCTGCTCAAGAGATGAAAACTGTGCCATTTGCGCAATGAACTCATTGTCTTTCATTGGGTTGGTAGGATCTTGATTGGCCATTTGTGCAATTAAAATTTGCATGAACGCATCTTTATCCATCGTACCTGGTCCCGTTTTGCGCTCATCACGTTGCTTGTTAATCAAGTACATAGAATCTGTAATAGTTTTTTGCGCTGGCGTTGAGTTAATATTTCCCGTCACTGATTACACCTCCAGCTCAATCATAAATTCTTCAAACGTCATATCGTGTTCATCTTGTTGATCATTCTGCTCAGTTGACTGCTCTTTTTGTTGTCCATTTTGTTTGTTAAATGCTTGTTCACGATCATTTTTTGATGGATCCTGAATCGTCTGTGATAGATCAATTCGGTCAACCTGCAAGTTTTGCTGATTGAGCGCGTGACGCAACTGATGCATTTGACTATCTAGCATTTCACGTGCCATTGCAGTCGACGCCAAAATTCTAGCTGTCATGACACCATTCACTTCCAATAATTCAATGCGCACTCGCCCTAAATGTTCAGGGTACAACTTAATCGACAGTCGGTTCATACCATTTGTATGTCCAAAATTTGCTCGATTCAACACCGCTTGAAATTCACGCATTAACGCTTCACTTCGACTTTCCGGTACTTTCACCGGCTGCGTCATCTGAAATACGGGTCTGTTTTCCGTCTGCGGTAAAGCAGATTGTACAGAAGGTGTTTCATTTTGTTTTGCCTGACGTTCCTGTTTCTTAGTATCAGCAGCTGGCTGTTCGGTAGTAAAACGGATCATATGCTGCAAGGCGGTAGGTAACTGAATCGTTTGTTTTGTTTCTAGCTGAACTACTGTATCTTCTATCTTCGGTGCAAATTGACCCAAAAAAGGTCGAATCGTTTTCACTAATTCTTCTTGCCTACCATAGAGATCCATCTTAGGCGCTACTAGTTCAACTGCTTTGAACAGTGCTGTCATTTCAACTACTTCCTTTTCAGGTAATCGCTGAACTGCTAATTGAATTTTCTCTAGCGGCAATGTTTACAGTACTTCAAGTACAAACCAAGTATCTCCTGTTGCTTGTATTTGTTCTAATTGTTCTTTAGTAACTCCAACAGCTTCTAGTGCACTCGTAATTGTCTCTACTAGTTTATCGGGATTTGCACTACTAACGGAAGCTAATTGGTGCAAACTAGGAAACTTCTGCAGATTAGGTAAATCGGGAATTTTTTTAGTTTCCCTTACTGAATCTGTTATCACCTTGTTAAGTAACTCGGAATCGATAGCCCCCTGTAGATTAATTGAGATTTTCGGAAGCACATCTTCTGTATGTTTTGTAGGAATAATTGGTTTATCCTGTTCTTCATCTTGAGCAATCACAATAGACTCTTCAACAGTATCCATTGTCTTCATGCTCTGACGATTGACTTCAGGTAATTTTTGTCCACTTTGTTTCAACTGTACTAGTAAACTAGCTAGGTCTTCTAACGTTTCGGCATTTGTAATATCGGCCATCAATTGAGTTAGTTGGCCACCTCCATTAAGTGATGGCTCACTATTGGTAAATTCGGAAGATGCTATCACACTTCGAAAGACACTTCCAAATCCAGTAGCACCTGTATTGCCTGTTGAAGGAACTGGTGAAGTGGTCGGCATGCTAGGAGAACCGATACTCATCAACGATCCTAAATTCACATTAACACCTCCTTTAACCATTATTATACTACTTTGTCAACATCGAAGTATATTTAGCCGCTTCTTCTGGTGACATCTTCTCAAGTATAGATGCCAAAGTCGCAGGCTTTAAGCTGGATAAGATTTGTACTGCTTCTGCATCCCCCATTTTTGTAATAACGGGAGCAACAGATTTGGCAGACATTTGTTCATAAGTAGTTACAATTTCCTTGAAATCTCTCTTCGATTCACTTTGCTGAAGTTTCAGCTTTTCAATTTCTTCGTTTAGTTTCTCTTTTTCAATTTCTAAAGTTTCATTTGAATCTTTCACTTGTATAAGTTCGTTTTGGACTTCAAATAGTTGCGCTTCTTTTTCTTGAATTTCTGCTTGCAAAGAAACGACTCGCTCTTCTAAAATCAAATCTCCCTCTACATTCTCATCAGGCACCTTTTCTTCAAGAAATGTTATTTTTGAAGTCCATTCTTCAGCTTGATTAAAGACATTAACATCCGCAACTTTTGCTATGATTAATATGACGGCTGTTGTAAACAGTAACGGTATAATAATCCATGCAAATAAAATTTGAAAAAAGCCGATTGTCTTTTTCTCCCCAACTTCTACTCCATCGGCTTCGTTCTTTTTTTTAGATTTAGCCACTTTACCACCTATCTTCTTTTGAGCGAAATTTTATCGTCGACAGTTCATCCATTAAATTTGCTTCCACATATTCCATCTCGGCATCATATTGTTGTTTACCTATTTCTTTCATTTTCTCAAACTTTTTTACTTCAATATTCTTTTCCAGAAGCTGTGATTCATACCAATTCATTTTTGATCGAGAGTTAATCACTTCTTGCTGCGTTTGATCTATTTGCATTTCTAACATGTCGATATATCGAGAATAGTGATGTAAATTATCTATGGAGAAACCTGTAGCCATTCGTAGTTGCTGTTCTTTTAATGTTTCTTCCTTCTTTTTCATTTGGTCGTATAGCACAGTTGCTACTTCCTCAAATTGCTGAATAGCTTCTTTATAGGCCATTTCAGTTTCGTCACGCTCTTGTTCACGCACTGTCAACACTTTTTCAAAACGATATTTATAAGATGTCATCTACCTCCACCCCCAGAAGCTAATGCAATCATTTCATTGACAGTATCCTCTAGGCTGACATTTTCATCGTAACCTTGCTTCAAGAACCTTGTAATTAGAGGTTCATATTCAATAGCTTCGTCAATTTCACGTGAAGTTCCTTTTTTATAAGCACCGATATTAATCAAATCTTCAGCTTTGTCATAAGCGTAATATAGTTCGCGTAACTTGGCTGCGGCTTTTTTATGCTCAGGCTCTGCAATATGATTCATTAAACGGCTTACGCTTTTCAAAACATTGATCGCGGGGTATTGCCCTTTATTTGCAAGAGTTCTATCGAGTACGATGTGACCATCAAGAATTCCCCTTACGGCATCTGCAATCGGTTCATTCATGTCATCTCCGTCAACAAGCACCGTATAGAAAGCTGTAATAGCCCCCATCTCATTCGTCCCGCTTCGTTCGAGTAATTTCGGTAAAATAGCAAACACGGATGGGGTATAGCCACGCGTAGCCGGTGGCTCACCAACAGCTAGTCCAATTTCACGTTGCGCCATCGCTACACGAGTGACAGAATCCATCATCAGCATCACATTTAGACCTTTGTCTCTAAAGTACTCTGCAATAGCTGTTGCAGTAAACGCTCCTTTTATCCGCATAAGAGCCGGCTGATCTGATGTCGCTGCAACAACGATTGTCTTTTTCAAGCCTTCAGAGCCTAAATCTCTATCGATAAACTCACGAACTTCACGACCACGTTCACCAATCAACGCTATAATATTAATATCCGCTTCCGTATTACGTGCAATCATGCCAAGCAATGTACTTTTCCCGACACCGGAACCTGCAAAAATTCCAACCCGCTGGCCACTACCTACTGTAAGCATACCATCAATCGCCTTTACCCCAACGGCTAACTTATCATTGATTGTTGGACGCGTTAGCACATTCGGCGGACTATTTTCTGTACGAACAGTAGCTAATCCTTTTGGCAGTGCGCTTTGGTCTATCGGTTTTCCTAATGAGTCAAGTACTTTTCCCAATAAATTCATACCAACTTTTACTTCGAGCGGCTTACCTAATGTTTCCACTAGGCAACCGCTTGAAATATTGCGAATATCAGTATATGGCATGAGCATAACAATTTCTTCACGGAATCCAACGACTTCCGCTTGTATTACTGAACGTCTTTCTCCTGGTACATTCAAGTGAATAAAGCAAACATCCCCTATGGAAGTTGGCGGCCCCTGCGATTCAATCATCAGACCGACTACTCGAATAACTCGACCATATTTTTTCAACGTATTGATAGTAGGTATAATTCGAATGAGATCCTCTGCTTTTTTCAAAATCACACACCACTTTCCATAACTTTGACAAGCTGTTCTTTCAATTCGTTTAATTGTTCATCTACGCTGACGACGATACGACCATGGTTTGTCTCAATAATACAGTCTGTTTCAGAAAAGTCTTCATTTACAAAAATAAGGAATGGCGTTTCAGGAGGAAAAATAGATGCTAATTCAGATCGGTTATGCGTCACCATTTTAAAGTATTCTGTAGGGACGAATAACTTGATCTCTTTCATCTCCTGCGCTTCTTTTATTCCTTTTCGAACAATGGATAAATAAGTCTCGTCATCATCCTCGAGTGCTTTATTAATAATTTGTTCTGCTGAACGAATTGCAATATCCAAGATCACTCTTTCTGAATTAATCAAATACTGCGTAGCATTCTGATAGGACAGTGTTGTCGTCTCATTTGCAGCTTCAGTCATTTCACGCATATCAGCTATCGCTTTATTACGTCCATCTTCAAATCCTGTTTGAAACCCTTCGTCATATGCTGATTGCTGAAGTTGTTCTTTTTCACTAGTCCAAGTAGCATACATCGCTTCAATATCCGCTGCCGCCCTCGTCATTCGTTGAGCAATATCAGCATCTGCTATTTCACTGCGTTGTTGGATCTCCGCCATCATTTGTTTGCGTTCAGCGAAAATATTGGCGTGTGTAATAGGTTCTTCTGTGATTTCAACCGATTCTTGCAGTAAACTACGAATTGTAATCTCTTTCACTCGATCTTTGTTTACTACCGTACGCTCAGAACGAAATAGATTAGACAATGATGTCATCTCCTCCGCCACGGGCAATAATAATCTCCCCTATATCTTCAAGTCTACGGATAATGCCAACGATTATGGATTGCGCTTCTTCTATATCCCGTAGTCGTACAGGCCCCATTATTTCCAATTCTTCTTGGAAGGACTCAGCCATACGTTGAGACATATTCTTGAATAAAATCTCCTTTACTTCTTCACTCGATACTTTCATAGCCAATAGTAAGTCTTCGTTATCACAATCCCGAATGACACGCTGAATCGAACGATTATCCAATGTAATGATATCTTCAAATACGAACATCCTCTTACGAATTTCTTCTGCCAATTCAGGATCCTGAATTTCAAGCGCATCAAGAATTGTTTTTTCGGTAGAACGATCGACACCATTCAACACTTCGACTACTGCATCGACACCGCCCGTTTCTGTGAAGTCCTGTGTCACTGTAGAGGACAATTTACGTTCCAACACCGCTTCAATTTCGCTAATTATTTCTGGAGATGTTGATTCCATCGTTGCAATTCGCTTTGCAATATCTGCTTGCATTTCTTGAGGTAGAGAAGACAGGATCAATCCTGCCTGCTCCGCTTCTAGATATGACAATATTAGCGCAATCGTTTGCGGATGTTCATTTTGTATAAAACTCAAAATCTGTGAAGGTTCTGCACGTCTCGCAAAATCAAAAGGCTTAACTTGCAGTGAGGAAGTCAGTCGATTGATAATTGCTTGGGCATGATCTTTACCAAGCGCTTTTTCAAGAATTGTTTTCGCATAACCAATACCGCCTTGCGAAATATAATCTTGTGCTAATGCAATATTATGGAATTCTTCAATGATTTCTTCTTTTACAGATGACTCTACTTTTTTAACCCCTGAGATTTCTAGTGTTAATTTCTCAATCTCATCTTCGTTTAAATGCTTATAAACCGCTGCCGAGACTTCAGGCCCCAGGGAGATAAGCAATAAAGCTGCCTTTTGCTTTCCTGACATACCTTTGTCTTTCTTAACCAACTTGCATCCCTCCGTTAGTCCTCAGCAATCCATGTTCGTAATAACTTCGCGAATTCATCTGGCTTATCTTTCGCCATCTTCTCGAGTTGTTTCCTACGCTCAGTGGCTTCGGTTTCTTGATCCAAATTAATATCATCTACTTGGACAGTTTGTAGTTGTTGTTCAACTTCCAGTTCTTCTTCTAGTTGAGCATCTTTACGTCTCTTACGTAAGAATAAAACGACGAGTATGACGATAGCCAGTACTAGAACGCCACCAATAGCGTAAATCCACCATGGAATGACCGTCTTAGCGTCTTTAAATGCTACGTTCTTACCTTTCAACGGCTGAACCGAAACAGCTATCTTCTCAGCCAATAACTCGTCAGTAAGTTCACCAGCCGCTTCTTTATCTAATGTTGTGCGTACGATTGTTTCTAATATACGTTCAACATCTTGTTGCACTTCAGGCGCTAATGAAGTCGGATCTTCCGCAATTGGAGGCTCAATCATAACTTGTATGCCTAGATTACGAATTTTATAAGGACTCTCCACAATATCTTTGCGAATTCGATTGACTTCATTGTTTATCGTCTCTTCTAGGCGTTCGTAGTCTCCGTTACCCGATTCACCTTCTACATAGGTTGTTCTATTATCTGTTGGATCTTCCGCTTCTGGAGTTCCACCTACCGCAGGATTAGTTCCTGAAAAAGATTCTGTAATTCGCTGTACACTTAATGCAATACCTTGCATGTTTTCTTCATCAACAGGCGTCACAAGATTTTCTATACGTTGCTCCTTTTTAAAATCGATGTCTGTTGTAACTGACACCACGACTTTATCTTGGCCCATCATCGTACCTAACATCATTTGTACTTGTCTTTGGATATCACGTTCGATGGTCTTTTTTACGCTCATTTGATCCGTTACACTTTGTCCAATCGAACTTCCTGAATCTTTCAGATCAAAATATTCAAAGTATTGGTTCTGTATGACGATATTATCATTAGACAAGTTAGGCAAGCTTTTTGACACAAGGTTATAAAGTGACGCAATTTGCTGCTCAGTGAAGTGTTGTCCAGCATTGGTCTTCAACATAATGGCTGCGCTAGCTTCTGTCGCCGAATCATTGACGAAGATCCCCTCTGTCGGCAAGCTAAGCATGACCTTAGCATCCTTTACACCTTCTATACCCTTTATTAAGTTCGCTAATTCAGTCTGCATCGCTGCAAGCTTTATCATATTGAATTCATTATCTGTAGTTCCGAAACCTGCATTATCCGAAAAGAAAGAGTAATCAATGAGACCAGAATTCGGGAAACCTTCTGCCGCTAACGATACGCGCAAATTGTCTAACTGTTTCTCAGGTACCGATATAGCTGTGCCGCCTGGCTCCACTTTGTACATAACACCTTTTCCATCCAACACTTCTTTAATACGACCTATTTCAGACGGCGATACATCCGAATAAAGTGTTACATATGTAGTCTTAGATAGGTATACTGTTAAAAATAATGCCAGCGCAAGCACACTGGCTGCTGTTACAATATATATGATTTTTTGATTTTTGGAGCGACTATCCCAGAACACTTTTATATCCGTGCTAAGTTTTGCAAATCTTTCCTTCATTCTAATCCCCCGGTAAGCCTAACTGGGTAAATCTCCTAGTTTGCTTAGTGTTTTTCTTTCGTTTAAACAGGCATTCTAATGATTTCTTGATACGCTTCTACTACTTTATTGCGCATTTCAACAGTTGCATTCAGTGCGATGCTCGCTTTTTGCGCAGCAATCATTACATTATGCAGATCAACATCTTCACCTTTGATAAGCTTAGTTGTAAATTGGTCTGATATTTTCTGCGTATGATCTACTTTATGAATTGCATCATTGAGTATCGCTGAAAAGCTTTGCTGTGCTTCATAAGGGGTTTGGGGGGATTTTTGCGGTTGTAGAATAGGCATGGCAGATAGTGTGCCAGTAATGGATTGAATCGGCATATCATCTACTCCTTTTACTTATTATCTTCCAATTTCCAATGCCTTCATAAGCATTGACTTATTTGCGTTGAGTACAGTTACGTTCGCTTCATACGATCTAGTTGCAGACATTAAGTCAATCATCTCCCGTAACGGATCGACATTTGGCATTTGCACATAGCCTTCTTCGTTTGCATCTGGATGTGAAGGATCAAAAACTAATTTAAATGGCGTTTCTTTGTCCTCTTTGATACGCGTTACTGCAACACCATTAGCTGATCCATGTGTGTGGGTACCTTTTGCGACTTGTAGAAATGAGGCGAATTGTCCTTCTTTCGGTTGCAATGTTACTATTTTTCTTCTATACGGCTGCCACTCACCATCTACTTGCTTAGCACGTGTTGAATCTATATTGGCCATATTAGATGAAATTACATCCATTCTTAATCTTTGTGCAGTAAGAGCTGAAGAAGATATATTTAAACTATGAAATATACCCATAATTAACGCCCTCCTTTAATAACACTTTGTAGTGAATTAAATTTCCCGTTTAGGCGTTCAATAAGTGCTGAATTATAGATTTGATTTGCAGCTAAATCAGCTTGTTGTTTATCCATATCCACCCCATTGCGATCTTGACGGTAGCGCAAATTAGATATATCTAATGTTTTACTTCCAACAGAATGGGTAAAATCTACATGTTTGACATCTGTTTTGTAGGCTACTAACATTTCTCTTTTTTCACTTAATAATACTTGTTTAAAATCTACATTCTTTGACTTATAATTCGGCGTGTCAACATTAGCTATATTTTGAGATATGACTTTCCCTTTCGCCGATGAATAATCTAAACCTTTTTCAAGTAAATTGATGGTACCACCATAAATGTCTATCTTCTCTCTTTCCTTTCTCAAACAAGTCCATTACTCTCTATATCCGACAAAATATCGCATTAATATACAAAATTCACTCTATTAACTAATTATATTACATTTTTCTCTATCATTCTCTTTGTCTATTGTAGCTGACAATAATGATTTTTGTCCAATGCTTTATAGTTGTTTTTATAATCAAAGTAAAGGTTTATCTGATTACTGTAAATAATCAGATTTACACAACGCGATTATTCAACACTTCTTATGTATCACGCTTGCTAAGTAACTTTTTTGACGAATTCAACTCACAACCCAGAGTATTTATTAACACCATTCCCTCAGTAACTTACTAAACCAAAACAGACACTCTTACAAAACTGCTTGGTAGAATGGCTATAAATCTCTACGATTAGCGCAATATATTTTATCATCTTTTTTCGACAAGAAAATACAAAAAAATACTCGAACACAACTCTAATAAAAAAAAAAAAAACCGCATGAATCCAAGTTACAAGAACCTTGGTTTCATGCAGTATAAATTTTGATTTTTTTTGTTAATCACACTAGAATATCTACTTATGTTCCAGTCTAGACTTTTATGAATTGTGCTTTTCAAGCTCTGCTAAAAACTTATCATTTAGCACTTTAATATACGTACCTTTCATACCTAAAGAACGTGATTCGATAACACCAGCACTCTCTAGTTTACGCAAAGCGTTGACGATTACAGAACGAGTAATTCCTACGCGATCCGCAATTTTAGAAGCGACAAGTAATCCTTCATTGCCGTCCAACTCTTTAAAGATATGCTCAATTGCTTCATGTTCACTGTAAGAAAGAGAATTGATCGCCATTTGCACTACTGCTTTACTACGTGCTTCTTGTTCAATTTCCTCAGATTTCTCACGTAAGATTTCCATACCAACTACAGTCGCACCGTACTCAGCAAGAATTAGGTCATCTTCTTCAAAGCCATCCTTCAATCTAGCCAAGATCAATGTACCTAAACGCTCACCGCCACCGATAATCGGAACAATCGTTGTCAAACCGTCTTTGAACAAATCTTTGTTCTCTACAGGAAATACTGTATATGAACTTTCGATACCTAGGTTTGAAGATGTTTCTTGAATTTCAAACAAACGACCCGTATACTCTTCAGGGAATTTACGCTCTTCAAACATTTGTTTCATACGGTCGTTATCGATCTGATGATGTACTTCCAGACCAAGCAATTTACCTTTTCGACTTACAATGAACGCGTTACAATCAATGACGTCACTTAGTTCCTCGGCCATCTCTTTAAAGTTGACTGGACCACCAGCACTCTTTTGTAGCATCGCATTAATTTTTCTTGTTTTTACTAATAAACTCATTTCTATTGTTCCTCCTTATAATCCCCTGTTAACTTTATTGAATATTCTAAAGGTTTTTAATCATTAAATAAACAGATACGACTTGCTTATAGAATAAAATGTGACAAATCTTTGTTTTTTACAATTCCTTCTAACTTCTCATCCACGTACGCAGGCGTGATTTTGATAGAAGCCGGTCCAATCTCAGCAGCCTCAAAAGAAAGATCCTCTAACAACTTCTCTAGAATCGTATGCAATCTTCTTGCACCAATGTTTTCTGTCTCATTATTTACTTCGAATGCAATTTCCGCAAGTTTACTAATTGCATCGTCGGTAAACTCAATTTCCACTTCTTCCGTAGCAAGCAATCGCTCATATTGTTTTAGTAATGAAAAATCAGGCTCTAGCAGTATGCGCTCCAAATCAGCTTTTGTCAATTTATCTAATTCTACGCGTATCGGAAATCTGCCTTGAAGCTCCGGAATGATGTCTGATGGTTTGGACATATGAAACGCACCTGCTGCTATGAATAAGATATAATCAGTCTTCACAGCACCATACTTTGTCGTCACAGTTGAACCTTCTACAATCGGTAGAATATCACGTTGGACACCTTCACGAGATACTTCTCCAGAAGATTTTTGGTTGCTACTTGCAATTTTATCCATCTCGTCTAAAAAAATAATACCAGCTTGTTCGGTCATTTCAATTCCTTTACGCGCTACTTCGTCTTGATCTATCAACTTATCCGCTTCTTCTGCTTCCAACGCCAACCGTGCATCTTTTACTTTCATTCGACGCTGAACAGTTTTTTTCGGCATAAGCGAAGAAAGCGCATCTTGCATTCCAGACATATTTTCCATACCAGAGCCTTGAAATGCATCGAACAATGAAGGTTGCTGAGTTGTCACATCTATCGTGATCATCCGTTCCTCAATTTGCCCTGCTTTCAATTGCACAGCAATTTCTGAACGTTTGCGTCTGATTTCTGTTTGCTCTTCAGGCGTTTCTTCTTGCGTCTGTCCTTTTTGGCCAAAAAACATTTCAAATGGATTTTGTCCATTGCTTTGTTTTTTAGCTTCAGGCACGAGCAGCTTTACTAAACGTTCTTCTGCTAATACCCGCGCTTGCTCTTTAACGGATTCGCGCATATCTTCTTTCACCATACGCACGCCGACTTCAGTCAAATCACGGATCATCGATTCAACGTCACGTCCTACATAGCCTACTTCCGTAAATTTTGTAGCTTCTACTTTAACAAACGGCGCATGAATTAATTTAGCAATTCGTCTAGCGATTTCAGTTTTCCCTACACCTGTAGGTCCAATCATTAAAATATTCTTCGGAATCACTTCTTCTTGCTCTTCTTCAGTTAACTGCATTCGTCTATAGCGATTTCGCATGGCTACAGCAACAGCTCTTTTCGCTTTCTCTTGTCCGACAATAAAACGATCTAAGTAAGCAGTAAGCGCTTTTGGAGTCAATTCTTGTTTCATCATCACTCACAGCACCTCCACAATGATTTCATGATTTGTGTATACACAAATATCCGCCGCCGTTTCCAATGCAGCTCTCGCAATTTCTTCGGCCGTTAAACCATTACTATGATTTTTCAACGCTCTACCAGCAGCCAATGCATAATTCCCACCAGAACCAATCGCCAAAATTCCGTCATCTGGTTCAATGACTTCACCGGTACCCGATACTAATAATAACGTCTTTTGGTCCATTACGAGCAACATCGCTTCTAACTTACGTAAAATACGATCTCCGCGCCATTCTTTCGCGAGTTCAACAGAAGCCCGTTGAAGATTGCCATCATACTCCATCAATTTCGCTTCAAATAAATCGAATAACGTAAAGGCGTCCGCTACAGAACCTGCGAATCCAGCAAGCACTTTTCCATTAAACAACCTACGGACTTTTTTCGCTGTATGTTTCATAACGACTGCATTACCCATCGTCACTTGTCCGTCACCTGACATAGCACACTGCCCTTCATGATGAACCGCAAAAATCGTTGTAGCATGAAATTCCATGATCTTTCCTCCTATGCACGAGGGTGCGTTTGTAAATACGTTTGACGTAAATGTTCGTTCGTGATGTGTGTGTATACTTGAGTAGATGATAAATGACTGTGACCGAGCAATTCCTGCACTGAGCGAAGATCAGCACCCGCGCCTAGTAAATGCGTAGCAAACGTATGCCTAATCATATGAGGTGTAATTTTCGTATGCAACGCAGCACGCTCCATCAAATCATTCAAAATATAGCGCACACCACGATCTGTTAAAGGATCACCACGTAAATTCACAAATAACATAGCATGCTTTTTTTGTTTCATTAATCGCGGTCGGCTAGCTTCCATATATTCTTGCAACGCCTCTTCCGCAAAGCTTCCAAAGGGCACAAAGCGTTCTTTTCTACCTTTTCCCATCACTTTAACGATTCCTAAGTAATAATCTACATCTTGCACTTCAATAGCAACCAATTCTCCTACTCGAATTCCCGTCGCATACAGCAATTCTAGTAACGCGCGGTCACGCAATGAACGGGTATCTTCTCCCAAAGTCACCTCAAACAATTTCTCTAGTTCTTGTTCATAAAAAAAAGCTGGTAAGCGCTGCTCTTTTTTGGGATGATACAACAAACGAAAAGCCTGGTCTTCGATACCATAACGCGCATGAATAAATTTAAAAAACGAACGAATGGCTGAAATTTTTCGAGAAATACTCGCTCTTGCAAATTTGCGATCATATAAGCGAGTGACATACAGTCTCGCTACGGCATACTCTACTTCTTGTAAGTCATCGATTCGTTCTCCTGTTAAAAACGTCAAAAATTCCCGAAGATCTTTTTCATACTCCTTTATAGTGTAGGATGAATAGTTTTTCTCCAGGCGAATATAAGATACATATTCATCTGCCAATTCATTTATTTCAGGAACCACTTTATCACCTCACAGTGAATTGTAAGTAATTGAAGTCGATACCGAATATTCTTAATATTACGAAACGTATATAATTTGGAATGTAATGTCTAATCCAAATGTTCTCCATGAAACACTATACAATAGCATAGATTTTTGGGCAACTTTGAAAACGGATTCATGTTCAGTTATTCCCTAAAACCTTTCGATTGACACATGTCGTTCAAATATTTGGTATTCGATTCTAGCTAAAACCTATCCGCTATGTTAAAAGACGTCCTGTTAACGCATTAGTTTCATCGCAAATATAAAAGACTGGAACAAAAATTAATAAAATAAAAAAAACCGCATGAATCCAAGTTACAAAACCTTGGTTTCACGCAGTTTTAATTTTTACTTTCTAGTTAATTATAATAGCTTTTCCACCTATATCCCAGACACTTTTAGTTAAATGATTGTTGTTTCTCTAAATTCTTTTAACGCTTCCAAAGCACGATTGGCTTGTTTTTCTGCACGTTCCGCCTTTGATCGAATACGCTTGCCTAGATCCGGGAACAGTCCAAAGTTGATATTCATCGGTTGGAAGTTTCTTGGATCCGCTTCAGTAATATAACGCGACATACTGCCAAGTGCCGTTTCTCTTGGGAAACGGATCGGTTTACCACCTTTTGCTAAATGAGCAGCATTGATACCGGCGATTAATCCAGAGCCTGCAGATTCAACATAACCTTCTACACCTGTCATTTGTCCGGCGAATAGAATGGTCGGTTGAGACTTTAGCTGGTACGTACAATTCAAAACTCTCGGTGAATTGATGAACGTGTTTCGGTGCATTACGCCATAGCGAACGATTTCCACATTTTCCAAACCTGGAATCAGTCGCAGTACTTCTTTCTGCGCACCCCATTTTAAATGCGTTTGAAAGCCAACTAGGTTGTATAATGAACCTGCTGCATTATCCCGTCTTAATTGAACAACAGCTGTCGGCTCTTTACCTGTCCTTGGATCTTCCAAGCCCACTGGTTTCAAAGGTCCGAAAAGCATTGTTTTCACTCCACGCTTCGCCATCACTTCAATCGGCATACAACCTTCAAAATACATTTCTTCTTCAAAGTCTTTTAACGGAGCCACTTCTGCTGAAATGAGCGCCTGATAGAAACGATCAAACTCTTCCGCATTCATTGGGCAGTTCAAGTAGGCCGCTTCGCCCTTATCATAACGAGATTTCAAATAGACTTTTTCCATATCGATAGAATCGCTTTCTACGATAGGAGCCGCCGCATCATAGAAATATAAATAATCTTCCCCAGTCAGCTCGCGTATTTCCTCGGCAAGCGCCGGTGATGTTAAGGGACCCGATGCAATGACCGTAATTCCCTCTGGCAGTTTCGTCACTTCTTCGTTAATCACTTCAATATTTGGGTGATTTCGAATTTGCTCTGTCACGTTTGCCGCAAACTCATGTCGGTCTACAGCTAACGCTCCGCCAGCTGGGACTGCGCAACGATCCGCCGATTGGATGATTAATGAATCCAACTGACGCATTTCTTCTTTGATCACTCCAACTGCATTGGTTAAGTTGTTAGCCCGTAAAGAGTTACTACACACTAACTCTGCAAATTTATCTGTATGATGGGCGGGGGTTTGTTTAACTGGACGCATCTCGAACAACTTCACTTGAACACCTCGATTTGCTAGTTGCCAAGCAGCCTCACTTCCGGCTAAACCCGCACCAATTACATTTACAGTTTGTGTCATTTCAAATACCTCTTTCTCGTTATGTTCAGTTGCCTAATTAACCCTGTGGCTGTTCTTTATAATCACATTCCGTACATTGAATTTGGACACCTTTTTTCAGACGTTTCTCTACTAATGTCTGCTGACACTTCGGACACGGTCTAGAAATCGGCTTATCCCATGACACATAATCACATTCTGGATATTGGTCACAGCCGAAGAATATTCTCTTCGTCTTACTCTTACGCTCGACCACTTCGCCTTCTTTACACTTCGGACATGTTACGCCAATTGGCTTGATGATCGCTTTCGTGTTTCTGCAATCGGGGAAGTTAGAGCAAGCCATGAACTTTCCGTAACGGCCCATCTTATAGACCATTGGTGATCCACACTTTTCACAATCTTCGCCAGCAGGCTCGTCTTTTATTTCAATTTTTTCCATTTCCGCATCTGCGACTTCCACATGTTTCTCGAAATCCCGGTAGAATTCATCGATTACTTTACGCCATTCAATACTTCCTTCCTCAACATTATCAAGTCTCCGCTCCATTTGCGCGGTAAATTCGATATCAATAATATCCGGGAAATATTGATTGACTGCCTGATGTACAATCCCACCTAGCTCTGTCGGAATAAATCGCTTAGCATCTAGTGTAACATACCCACGTTTTTGGATTGTATCTAGCGTTGGTGCATACGTAGACGGACGACCTATGCCTAGTTCTTCCAACGTTTTCACTAGGCGCGCTTCCGAATATCTTGGCGGCGGTTGCGTGAAGTGTTGTTTCGGATCGATTTCTGCATAGGCAATCTTTTCACCTTCTTCAAGCGGTGGGAGGATGTTCTCCTTTTCCTCTTGTTGATCATCGTCGCCTTCAATATACACTTTCATAAAACCTGGAAATTTCACTTGAGAGCCTGAAGCGCGGAATCGAATGTCGCCATTTAAGAAATCTGCGGTAACCGTATCTAAAATCGCGGGTGCCATCTGACTTGCAACAAACCGTTCCCAAATGAGTTTATATAAGCGGAACTGATCTCTAGATAAGAACGCTTTCATAGCTTCAGGAGGCCGCATCGCTGATGTTGGTCGAACAGCTTCGTGCGCATCCTGTGTGTTCGTCTTCGCTTTTGTTTTCGCTGGTACAGTGGAGATGAATTCTTCACCATACATCGTTTGTATGAACGATTTCACTTCGTCTTTTGCCGTATCGGAAATTCTGGTCGAGTCTGTACGCATGTAAGTAATCAAACCGACTGTTCCTTCTTTTCCAATCGCAATACCTTCATATAATTGTTGAGCAAGCATCATCGTTTTCTTTGCACGGAAGTTCAATTTACGTGCCGCCTCTTGTTGAAGTGAGGATGTAGTGAACGGTAATGCTGGATTACGCTTACGTTCTTTTTTCACTACTTTATTTACTTCAAATTGATCTGGTTCAAGCGCGTTGACGATTTTTTCTACTTGCTCTTGATTGGTTAGCTTTATTTTCTCTTTCGCATCGCCATAAAATGTACCTTCAAATGTTTTCTTACCTTTTGTGAACTGCGTCGTAATAGACCAATATTCTTCCGGTATGAATGCATTGATTTCATTTTCTCGGTCAATGATCAAGCGCAAAGCTACAGACTGAACTCGTCCTGCTGACAACCCTTTTTTTACTTTCTTCCAAAGGATTGGACTGATATTGTAGCCTACGAGTCTGTCCAAAATTCTTCTAGCCTGCTGCGCGTCTACTAAATTCATATTAATTGGACGCGGATTTTTAAATGAATCTTTAATTGCATCTTTTGTAATCTCGTTAAATACGACTCGACAGTCGGATTCGATATCAACACCTAGTTGATGTGATAAATGCCAAGCAATTGCCTCTCCTTCGCGATCCGGGTCAGCCGCGAGAAAGATTTTCTTCACTTTTTTTGCTTCTTTTTTTAATTCTGAGAGGATTGGTCCTTTTCCTCGAATTGTAATATACTTCGGTTCATAATTATTTTCGGTATCTACCCCCATTTGGCTGCGGGGTAAATCGCGTAAATGGCCAAGTGATGCACTCACTTTATACTTTTTCCCTAAATAACGTTCAATCGTTTTCGCTTTAGCAGGTGATTCCACAATTACTAAGTAATCTGCCATGTAGTTCCCTCCTTAGAGAGATTTCTTTGTATTTATTCAACAAAAGAATATCTGTTGCAAAATGTATAACAGTTTTACGGATAATGCAACCTTTTAAACATTTTGCTAGCGGAGGGAGAGTCAAATTACAGTAAGGAATCGATAATCTGGAAACCACTCCATAATGGCTTGGCACCTTCATCTAACAGCTTATTTGGCCCTGCAGATAAAGGCGAATCAATAGCTCCCGGTACAGCAAAAATTTCTTTTCCATGATCTAGCGCATGTTCCACTGTACTCATCGTACCACTCCTTTCGACTGACTCAGTAATAACAAGTGCATTCGACAGTCCACTGATGATTCGATTACGCATAGGAAATGTCCATTTAGCAGGCGAAAAATACGGTGGGTACTCCGTTACAAGTAAATGATTTTCCGCCATTTCTTGTGCGATTTTTTCATTTTTCTTCGGGTACATATGAGAAAATCCATGACCTAGTACACCAATCGTATCGCCACCATAGTCTATTGCTGCTCGATGTGCCAGTGTATCTGCACCTGCTGCTAAACCTGAAACAATCGGTATTCCATGATCCACAAGTGGCGGGACAATGAAATCTAATGCCTTCTTCGAGTAGCTTGTCGCCTTTCGTGAACCTATAATTCCAACTCGTGGCTGTTTTTTCAAAAGCTTTCGATTCCCCATACTATATAATATTGCAGGAGGATCACATAACTGTTTTAATTCTTTAGGATAGTCTGGATGAAAGGATGGAATGGGGATACAATTCATGTTTTCCAGCAGTTCAATCAGAGGGAAACGAGAGATTTCTTTATACTGTTCTGAAAATCGACTAGCCTTCTCTTTCGAAAGGTCAAATAAATGATTCCAATGTGCATTGGAATAAGACTCAAGATCGTCCAAAGACGGATTTTCTTCCAATAATAAATAGTAGCGATTAAACGGTACTGGATGAATGTAATGAAGGTTTATTAATTGTTTTTGTTGGGACGTAAATTGCATAGTAATCTCCTTTTTTCGACACTACAAGCAACGCACGAAAAAAGGTATAGCGGATTTTCTCGCTACACCTTTTAGTTTACTTCGTTTTACATTTTTCGTATAGTCCTTTTTCTTTCAGGACAGTAATAAGTGTTTCACCAATCACAGATGGCGTTGCTGCAACGCGGATATCGGCGGCTTCTAGCGCCTTGATCTTTTCTACAGCTGTTCCTTTACCGCCCGAAATAATCGCACCTGCGTGTCCCATACGCTTGCCCTCAGGAGCTGTCTGACCACCAATGAACCCTACGACCGGCTTCGTCATATGTTGCTTCACCCAATCAGCTGCTTCTTCTTCAGCAGTTCCGCCGATTTCACCAATCATTACTACTGCGTATGTGTCTGGATCTTCATTGAATGCCTTCAATACATCGATGAAATTCGTGCCATTTACCGGGTCTCCACCGATCCCAACCGCAGTTGTCTGACCAATTCCTTCTTGCGTCAATTGGTGAACCGCTTCGTACGTCAACGTACCAGAACGTGAAACGACTCCGACATGCCCTTTTGTATGAATATAGCCTGGCATGATACCGATTTTCGTTTCATCTGCCGTAATGACACCGGGACAGTTTGGACCGATTAAACGAGTCTTTTTACCTTCCATATAACGCTTCACTTTGATCATATCTAGCACGGGAATATGCTCAGTAATACAGATCGTCATTTCAAGATCTGCATCGACTGCTTCCATGATCGCATCTGCCGCATAAGGAGCTGGAACGTAAATGATGGAAACATTTGCGTCGGTAGCTTTAACAGCCTCTTCAACTGTATCAAAAACAGGTACACCCTCTACTGTTTGTCCGCCCTTTCCAGGTGTTACACCACCAACGATTTTCGTACCATATTCCAACATTTGCTGTGTATGGAACAGGGCAGTGGAACCTGTAATTCCTTGTACAATGACTCTTGTATCTTTATTGACATAAATACTCATGTTTTGTACCTGCCTTTCTTATCCTATCAACTCAACGATTTTTTTCGCGCCTTCTGCCATGGAATCAGCCGATACAATATTAATACCGGATTGTTCAAGCAGTGCTTTCCCGCGTTCTACATTCGTACCTTCAAGACGTACAACAAGCGGTACTTGAAGTTCAACTTCTTTAGCCGCTTCGATGACTCCTTCAGCAATGACGTCACATTTCATAATACCGCCAAAAATATTGACGAAAATGCCTTTTACTTTCGGATCAGATAAGATGATTTTGAAAGCGCCAGCAACTTTTTCTTTCTTTGCGCCGCCCCCAACGTCAAGGAAGTTAGCGGGCTCTCCGCCATAGTAGTGAATCGTGTCCATTGTTGCCATCGCAAGACCTGCACCATTGACCATACAACCGATATTTCCATCTAAAGAAATATAACTCAAGTCAAAAGTCGATGCTTCAATTTCTTTCGGATCCTCTTCATCAAAGTCGCGTAATTCAACAATATCTTTATGACGGAATGTCGCATTATCGTCAAAATTAAATTTCGCATCTAACGCAAGTACACGCTGATCTTTTGTTACAACTAGTGGGTTAATCTCCACAATCGATGCGTCTTTTTCACTAAATACTTTATATAGACCTAAAAATAAACCAACCGCTTTATTAACTAATTTACTCGGTATTTCCATATTAAACGCCATACGTCGCGCTTGGTAAGGAGCTAATCCAACGACTGGATCGATCACTTCGTAGAAAATCTTTTCAGGATTTTTCTCTGCTACTTCCTCGATTTCCACGCCACCTTCAGCCGATCCCATCAACGTCACGCGATCAGTTGCACGGTCCACGACAAGACCAATATAGAATTCTTTTTCAATATCGATTCCTTCTTCAACTAGAAGTCTTTTCACTTCTTGCCCTTCAGGACCCGTTTGATGTGTTACAAGTTGTTTACCGATCAATTCAGCTGCTACAGCGCGAACTTCATCAAGATCTTTGACAATCTTCACACCGCCGGCTTTTCCACGACCACCCGCATGAATTTGCGCCTTTACCACGATGGGCAAAGTTCCAATTTCCTTTGCAACTGCCACGGCATCTTTTGGTGAGAATGCAACACGGCCTTTCGAAACAGCCACACCATACTCTCTCAAAAGCTGCTTCCCTTGATATTCATGGATGTTCATAAGTACTGCCTCCATTCGATTTACAATTGCTTGAAACTTAACTACTTTATTATTGTAATCAAACCGTCACAAATTGTCCAAGAATGACTATTGTATAATAAAATTCTCTAAACTCTAACTATTTTTACGCCCTTTTTCTTTATCTAATCTGTAAATATATGCAAATACCTCAGAAACCGCTTGATACAATTCTTCAGGAATCGTTTCATTTACATTTAACTGGCCTAGTAATTCCAATAAACTCGGATCTTCTTGTATAGGAATATCATGCTCCTCAGCACGTTCAAGAATATTTTCAGCAATTTTCCCTTTCCCTTTTGCAATGACTTTAGGTGCGTCAGAAACTTCTGGATTATAGGATAATGCGAAGGCTTCTTTTCGTTTATAACGTTCTTCACTCATATCTTGTAATCCACTCCTCCTTCATTAGCATAGAAGGAGTTTGTAGTTTTTTCCACCGGTTGCGGCGACTTCACAAATGGTTTGAAGGTAATACCTGATAACTTATATCCTACACGTTCCAACCCCTCTTTCAATAGTGGTTGGAATGATAGACCGGTTGTTCGCAACGAAGGTTGTTTATTAAAAATCGTTAAATTGACTACTTTATTCTGCACATGCATATCAACCAAAGTAGTTTCAAGTGCTTCCAAATCCAAATAAAATAAAATTCTTGCAAATGCCGGATCAATTTGACCATTTTCTCTCATTCGTCCATTCCATTGAAGGGTAGCATCTATTTTTTCACCAAATAGTTCGAGTGGAAGTTGCATAATAAACTGTTGTTGAACGCTTGTATCTCCCGTCTGAATGATTGTACCATTCATGCGTAACACCATAGTTTCTGCCGCTTCACGTAACAACGGCGATAGAGATGGATCATGTAGTAAGGCGAGTAATTGCGGCTTCAATGTATTCGCAAGATTGGCCAAATCTGGTTCTTTACCACTTAATAATGCCTCATAATTTAAACCTAATGTGCTTAAAACACTTTGAATTGCCTCTTTCATAATAGGTCCATTCATCACTTGAGACAGTTGCATTTCAGCCGCTTGAATCATTTGCTTCACTTGTAGGTTACCTGACTTTTCAGCCACTTGAAGAAGCGTATGTAAGGCTTCTTCTACTTGTTCAGGTGGTAGTGACAAAAGCGCAGGCAAGGTTTGTTGCACGTCTTTCGCAATCGTTTGTTGTGAAGCTGCACCATTATTCATCGGTAACTCCTGGCGGCTAACTTGCTGTAATAGCGTTTGACTAAACTGCTCAATGAATGTCGCTTTTGTACTGTCGCTTGGTGCCTGTTGTGTGAATTGATTAAGTATCGTTTGCAAAGCATTTTTCATAGGTTTGGGTAGTGTTGGGTTGCTTAGTTGTTGTGTCAGGTTTTGAATAATTTCTTTGATTGTTTGTTGGTTTGCCACTGATGTCTGGTTTAATTGACTAAGGAAATTTTTGACGTTTTTCAATGTAATTATTGTATTTGACTGTTCGACTGTTTGACCAGTCGGTGCAACAGCTTGGTTCGTTAGCGCTTGTTCAATAGATGTAGTAAACACTTGGCTAAATTGCTGTGTCAGTGCTGTTTTAGCAGATTCAGTTATCGGTTGTCGGGTAAATTGTGCGAGCATAGTTTGCAGGGAATTTTTCATAGTTTCTGGAAGTGTGGAGTTTGTCAGTTGTTGCATTAGGTTACGAACGATCGTTTGCACCTCCGTTTGATTCGCAACAGGTGTTTGAATTAATTGTCGAAATAAGGTTTGCACTGCTTTTGGGATTGTTTGATTCACTTGTCCAGGTGCTACTACTAGTGTAAAAGGTATAACTGCTTTCCCATCTCCTGATTGCGTCACTAACTGTGCGAGCACTTGTGGTAAGTTAGCTAATGATGTGCGTGGCGGAAGTATATCCGCACTTTTTAATAATTGCAATGCAGCAAATCGATCTGCTTTACTCGCTTGAGGATCAAGTAATTGTGAAAGGCTTCGTTTGAGTAGTTCTTTACCTACGGACTGACTCACCGGATTCGCTAGCGCCTGTAGTGTATCGAGTAATTTCTCGCGCACAGCTGGCGATAAGTTCGACTCATTTTGAATTTCGACCTGTAATGTTGTGAGCTGTTGAGAGATCGTTCCCATCTGCGCCTGAAGCAATGATTGGAACACAACAGGTGTGAATGGTAGGCGCGCATTGGCTATTTTACTAATTGTCGCTAAAGCCTCCGCTTTCATTCCCTCGGGAGCAGTTTTTAAGAGGTTCGCCGCTTCCAATAAATTTTCTTTTGTTATTGGAATTCTCTGTTTGATTACCATTGCGAGAAGTTCTTTCATTTCGGGTGTCTTCGGTACATTTAGTGAATCCATTAATTGTGATAATTGTCTAGTTTGACCTTCAGCACTTTGGATTGGTCCTGAAATGACTTGTAATTGTAGTTCGGGTTCCGTGCTATTGACTTTAAAATAATAGTTGTCGCCTGCCTGCATAGGCACTTCTAACTTGGCGTACAGCTGTTGGTTGCCTACTTGTATTTGTGCCGTTTGACCCGGAAATAATTGTTGTACTTTACCATGAATCATTTGTCCTTCTTTTAGTATTAGTGGTTGTGTTTCAGTGGAAGTTACTTTTGTAGATGAAATGGATAAGGTACTCATATTCATTGTCGATCCCTCCACATTGATTTGATTGGTTCGAATGTTTTTCTATGATGTTCACAAAATCCGTAGTTTGCAAGTCCCTGTAAATGTTGTGGCGTTCCATAACCTGCATTTACGTTAAAGCCATACCATGGGAACTGTTCATGTAATTCATTCATTAGCTCATCCCGCGTAGTTTTAGCTAAAATTGAAGCTGCGGCGATTGCTAAACTTTTTTCATCCCCTTTGATAATGGAATGACTTGGACATTTTACAGTCAAGTTCATCGCATCAGCCAATACAACATCTGGCGCAGCGTCTAACTGCGCAGCAGCCTCTTCCATAGACTGTTTCGTTGCCTGATAGATATTTAGTTCATCAATGGCCGTTGCAGGTTGTACGTGAATTGAGTAAGCCACAGCTCGCTCTTTAATTAATTGTGCAAAGTGTTGTCTTTGTTCTTTAGAAATTTGTTTCGAGTCATCTACACCGACTAGGTCTGTGCACCCTTCAGGTAAAATGACTGCCGCTGTAACGACTGGACCTGCTAATGGACCTCTCCCCGCTTCATCAATACCTGCGACTAAACAGTTGGGAGTTCGTTTATATGAATCATCAAAAGATTTCTTCTGGACAAAGTCTTCCCTGAGTAGTTGTTTTTTTGCGTAGCGCTTTTTCCATTGAGTAATTGCCAGTTGCACACCTTTTCGTTCATCCGTTTCTAGTTCTTCTAACCATTGATTCGGTTCTTGTAATTGCTGTAATTGATATTTTATTTCTTGAATTGTTGTCAATTTCTTCACCTGTCCATCTCGCTAAATTGTTGTCTACGTATTATATCGGTTTGTATATGATTTTTTCGACAAAAAAGCAACGGTTAAGGTACAAGTGTCCCAAACCGTTGCTTTCTCTTTTTATGATTCTTCCGGAAAGTCGAATGTTAATTTTCCTACTTGTTGTTCGCGTATATCTCGAACGATTAATTCCGCCACTTTATCATAGTCAATTTCTCCGCCTTCACCGTACACTTTTCGACGCTCACCGATTCGATTAAAGATGGATAATATATCTTCACTGACGGTTTTCATTTGATAACGATGTTCCAAACGCTCTGCATAATGCTGTTCTAAAAAGCGTAGGCCGTAGACAGCTAATTCCTCCATATTGAGAACTGAATCTTTAATAGCACCTGTCAATGCTAGCTTAAATCCTACTTCTTGATCTTCAAATTTCGGCCAAAGTACACCTGGAGTATCTAACAACTCTAGTTCCTTGCCGTATTTAATCCATTGCTGAGCTTTCGTCACGCCAGGTTTATTTCCTGTTTGAGCGATGTTTTTCTTAGCGAGCCGGTTGATTAGCGTAGATTTCCCAACGTTCGGTATTCCCACAATCATGGCACGAATTGCGCCGGGACGAATCCCTCGTTTCTTCATACGATCGTATTTCGGTTGTAGAATTTCTTTTGCAGCTTTCGTAACTATTTGTAAACCCACACCTTCAAATGAATTGATTGCGACTGTACGAAAGCCTTGTTTCTCAAAATAAGCAATCCAACGCTTCGTCTGCGTCTCATCTGCTAAATCCATTTTATTCAAAATAAGCAGTCTAGGTTTTTGCTGAATTACTTCATCAATCATAGGATTTCGTGATGATAGCGGTAATCTAGCGTCTATTAATTCAAATACGATATCGACTAATTTAAGTTTTTCCGATACTTCTCGTCTTGCTTTCGCCATATGGCCCGGAAACCAATGAATTGTCATGTCATTCGACCCCTCTCATTACTTCGCAAAACCGATGTCTTTGATCGGCCAAAATATGACGCTTGTGCTACCGATAACTTCATCTATTTCAACTGGACCGATATGTCTAGAATCTTTACTTTTCCGACGATTGTCTCCCATAACGAAAATGTGATCTTCAGGTACTGTTTCCGCATTGATCTGTGGCACATCCTGAAGAGTGAAATCTTCTGTTAGTGTTCCGTCCTGCACTTCTGCTTTGTATTGATCCAGATAGGGTTCCTCATACGGCTCATCATTTATATAAAGAACATCATCTTTATATTCTACAGTATCACCTGGTAATCCAATGACACGTTTAATATAATCTTTCTGCTCAGGCGCATGGAATACAACAATATCAAAACGATGTGGTTCTCCAATCGAATAACCTATCTTATTGACGATCATGCGATCCCCGTGTTCTAACGTCGGTTCCATGGAAATTCCATCCACGACAATCGGTGTAAATAAAAATACGCGTATAATTGCAGCTAATCCAAAGGCGATCAAAAGCGCTTTGATCCATTCAAGACCTTCGCTTTTCGTTTTTTTCTCTTCCATCAATTCAACCTCCTACCTTGTCTGTTATTATTGTACAGCCAAAATGCTTTATGGGCAAAAAGAAAGGAGGCCAAATGCGCGGCCTCCCTTCGTTTTTGCATATCTGATTAGCGGAGTTCTTTGATACGTGCTGCTTTACCACGTAGTTTACGTAGGTAGTACAACTTCGCACGACGAACTTTACCGCGACGAGTTACTTCAATTTTAGCTAGCTTTGGTGTGTGTACAGGGAATGTACGCTCTACTCCAACACCGTTTGAAATTTTACGAACAGTGAATGTTTCACTGATGCCGCCACCTTGGCGCTTGATAACAACACCTTCGAATAACTGGATACGCTCACGTGTACCCTCGACAATCTTTACGTGCAAACGAAGTGTATCGCCCGGACGGAATGAAGGGTGTTCAGTACGTAACTGATCTTTTGTAATGTCTGCAATTAGTTTTTGCATGGTTTTCTCTCCTTCTTTTCTGAAGTTCATGCATGTGGTACATTTGCAGCGGAACATCAGTAAAATAGACGCTCTTAAAAAGCGCTTAGTAAATCATATCATACGTACGAAAGCGAATCAAGCACATTCAGTCTCTTTTTCGCTTCCATTGTTGATAAAGAGTTTGCTGATAGTTTGTCAAAGGCGCATCTTCCAATAATTCTGGACGACGCTCTGCTGTACGTTGGAATGCTTGTTCTTGTCTCCACTTATCAATCTCCGCATGATTGCCTGACAACAGCACAGCAGGCACTTCTAGGCCGTTATATGAAGCCGGGCGTGTATACTGTGGATGTTCAAGCATACCGGTTGAAAACGAGTCGTGTACTGCCGACTGATCATTCCCAAGCACGTCTGGTAATAATCGTACGATACTATCGATGATTGCCATTGAAGCAACTTCTCCACCAGTTAAAACGAAGTCACCAAGTGAAATTTCATCCGTCACCAAATGTTCGCGGATTCGTTCATCATATCCTTCATAGTGACCACAAATAAACACGAGATGCTCTTCCTTAGCGAGTTCTTCCGCTTTTTTTTGCGTGAAGCGTTGTCCTTGAGGGCACATAAGTATCACCCGCGGCTTAACTTCACTTGTGCTGGTCAGCGCTTCAACCGCTGCGAAAAGAGGCTCAGGCTTCAATACCATCCCTGCTCCACCGCCATACGGATAGTCATCGACTTTTCTATGCTTGTTCGTTGAATACTCACGGAAGTCTGTGACACGAAAAGAGGCCGCTTGCTGGTCTTGTGCTTTTTTCATAATCGAAGAATGAAGTACCCCTTCAAACATTTCAGGAAAAAGTGTTAGTACATCTATTTGCATCATGAAAGCAGTCCATCCATCAATTCGATTTTGATAATTTTATCTTCAATATCAATTTCTTTTACTACGTCTTCGATATATGGGATATAATGCGGTTTACCTTCTGCCGGTGTAACTGTCCAGACATCATTGGCACCTGTTTCAATAATTTCGGAAACTGTACCGATATCTTCGCCAGTTTCTGTCACCACGCGACAGCCAATGATTTCATGGTAATAATATTCGTGCTCTCCAAGCTCTGTCAGTTCTTTTTCGGATACTTTAACGATACCATCACGCAGTTTCTCTACATCATTAATAGTTGGATATCCTTCAAATGTTAAAAGATTGAAGTTTTTATGCTTCCGATGACTTGCCACGGTAACATAAATAGGTGTTTTGCTTTTAGGCATAAAAATCGCAAGCTTACTTCCTATCGAAAAGCGTTCATCCGGGAAATCCGTCGTAGCCATGACACGGACTTCTCCTCTAATACCATGCGTATTAACGATTTTTCCAACATTATACCATTCCATTATTTCGCCTCCATAAATCATAATTCTATAGTTTCGATTGGTATGCTTCTCATTTTAAGCATTTATACGTGCAAAAAAGGAAGGAACCGGGGCTCCTTCCTTTTGGATCAATCCAAGATATCTAGATACACTTTTTTGCCGTGGTGACTGCCTGCTGCTGAATAAACAATCGTACGGATCGCTTTTGCCACACGACCTTGCTTTCCGATCACTTTTCCCATATCTTCCGCATTCACTGATAACTGATAAACCACTCGTTGAGATTGTTCTTCAGCTACCACTTTGACGTCGTCAGGGTAATCGACTAACGGCTTTACAATTGTTTCAATCAGCTGCTTCATGTCCACCCCTCCAAATTACTTGCTGTATTTAGCGTTATGGAATTTTTCCATGATGCCTTGTTCTGAGAACAAGTTACGCACTGTGTCAGAAGGCTTCGCGCCATCTTGTAACCATTTCAAAGCCAATGCTTCATCAATGTTTACTGTTGCTGGTTTTGTAAGTGGATTGTAAGTACCCACTGTTTCGATTTGACGGCCGTCACGTGGTGCACGTGCATCAGCTACTACAATACGATAAAAAGGAGATTTCTTAGCTCCCATACGTTTTAGACGAATTTTAACTGCCATTATTATCTACACCTCCGAATAGTTTCACACAAGATAGTATATTACCAAGGTTTTATTTGTTTGTAAAGTGTTTTTTCTTAACACCTTAAAAATTATTTAAAAAACGAATCAAAACCTGGCATTTTCCCCTTCTTTTTGCCCTTCTGTTGCATGCTAGTCATTTGCTTGACCATTTTCTTCATTTCTTCAAATTGCTTCAGTAGGCGATTGACTTCTTGAATAGACGTACCAGATCCTACAGCAATTCGTTTTTTACGACTTGCATTGATGATATCCGGATTTTCACGTTCAGCACGTGTCATGGAATAAATGACCGCTTCTACGCGACCCATTTGACTTTCATCTACTTTTGCATTGTCAAGTCCTTTAATCTTATTGGCACCAGGCATCATTTTTAAAATTTCATCCAGCGGTCCCATTTTCTTTACTTGTTGCATTTGATCCAGGAAGTCTTCTAGTGTAAAACTTTGCGTACGCAGTTTTTGCTCTAGCTCTTTCGCTTTCTCTTCATCAACATTTTCCTGCGCTTTCTCGATTAACGACATAACATCGCCCATACCAAGAATACGTGAAGCCATACGCTCCGGGTGGAATGGTTCTAGCGCATCCATTTTTTCACCCATACCGACAAACTTAATAGGCTTTTCGGTAACTGAACGAATCGATAGCGCTGCACCACCACGTGTATCGCCATCTAGTTTTGTTAAAATTACACCTGTAATTCCAATAGTTTCATTAAAATTTTTCGCTACGTTCACAGCGTCTTGACCGGTCATCGCGTCAACAACAAGGAAAACTTCATCAGGCTTTGTCAATTCACGAATGTCTTTCAATTCCTGCATCAGCACCTCATCGACATGCAAACGACCTGCGGTATCAATGATTACCACGTCATTATGCTCACGTTCGGCCTCTTCCATCGCGCGACGTGCAATTTCCACAGGTGACTGGTCTGTTCCCATAGAAAATACAGGAACCGTGATTTGCTTCCCTAATGTTTCTAATTGCTGAATGGCTGCCGGACGATAAATATCCGCCGCTACAAGCAAAGGTTTTTTATTGTGTTTTTTACGTAGTACTGTAGCTAATTTTCCGGTAGTTGTCGTTTTACCCGCACCCTGTAAACCGACCATCATGATAACAGTTGGTGATTTACGGGCAAACTGAATCGGATTTTGTTCGCCACCCATTAAGTTGGTCAATTCATCTTTAACGATTTTTACAACTTGCTGGCCTGGTGTTAGGCTTTTCATAACATCTTGACCGACTGAACGTTCGCTGACGGTCTTGACAAACTCTTTTACCACTTTTAAGTTAACGTCCGCTTCAATAAGCGCAAAGCGTACTTCACGCATCATTTCTTTGACGTCCGCTTCATTGATTTTTCCTTTGCCTGTAATTTTGTTTAACGTTCCTTGCAGGCGTTCAGCTAAACCTTCAAATGCCATAGTCAATCCCTCCTATTCAAAATCTTTCAAGGTATGCAGAAGTTCCTGAACTTTAGCGGAAGAAGGTTCGTTTGTTGGCAAAATTTGCTGCAATTGTTCCACGACCTCGAGACGGTTCTCATGCTTTTCAAAAAGTTTAAGTTTTTTCTCGTAATCTTCTAACATCGCTTCTGTTCTTTTCACATTATCATACACTGCCTGTCTCGATACGCTATATTGCTCCGCGATTTCACCGAGAGAAAGATCATCTAAATAATATAATTGCATATATAATCGCTGTTTATCCGTTAACAATGATTGATAAAAATCAAAGAGGAAGTTTACCCTTGTCGTTTTTTCAAGCATGATTATAACCTCCCCCTACTTATAAATTCATACTACCCTTCGTACTCTTACCCGTCAAGTATTTTTACTTGTCTTCTTCTGTACCCTCTTCATCCTCTTCATCCTCATCTTCCATCTCAAGACCGTCAGCAAATAAGCCGTAAACGTATTTTTCTGGATCAAATGGTTGTAAGTCATCAATTCCCTCACCTAGACCTACGAACTTCACTGGAATATCTAGCTTACTTCGGATTGCAAGGACAATTCCACCCTTCGCAGTTCCATCTAGCTTCGTTAATACAATGCCCGTTACATTCGTTGCTTCATTAAATGTTTGCGCTTGAATTAACGCGTTCTGTCCAGTCGTAGCATCTAAAGCTAATAGCACTTCATGAGGTGCGCCTTCGATTTCACGGCCAATAATACGATGTACTTTTTCAAGTTCATTCATTAGGTTGACTTTGTTTTGCAAACGACCTGCAGTATCACAAATTAGAACATCAACATTGCGTTTTTTCGCTGCTTTTACCGCATCAAAAATGACAGCAGCCGGATCTGATCCTTCTGCCTGCCGTACAACTTCTACCCCCGTGCGCTCTCCCCAGACGACAAGCTGATCGATTGCGCCTGCACGGAATGTATCGCCAGCAGCTAACATGACAGTTTTTCCTTCTTTTTGTAAGCGTGAAGCCATTTTACCAATAGTCGTCGTTTTACCTACACCATTGACGCCCACCATTAAAATGACATTCAAACGGCCTTCTTCAATATTTAATTCATTAGATACTTCTTCACCAGCATTATAAATCTCCACAAGCTTTTCGGAGATCAAGGTTTGCATACCTGTCGTATCTTTAATATTTTTACGCTTTACTTCATCTTTTAATAAATCAATTAATTCCATTACCGTGTCGAAACCAACATCCGCTTGTAAAAGAACTTCTTCTAACTCTTCGAAGAACTCTTCATCTACAACGCGGAATCGTGAAACTAAATCATTTACTTTAGAAGTAAATGATTCACGCGTTTTAGTCAGACCGTCTTTAAATTTCTCTGTAACGGTTTCGTTCGTTCCCGTAATTTTTTCTTTCAGCTTTTTAAAAAAAGACATCAATTCCACTCCTTAGCTAGTTACTTCTTCTGTTACTTCTGACAGTTTGACCGATAGCAGTTTAGAAACGCCAGACTCTTGCATCGTGACGCCATATAATACATCAGCGCCTTCCATAGTACCTTTTCGATGGGTGATTACGATGAATTGTGTCTGATTCGAAACCTTCTTCAAATAATTACTATATCTCACAACATTCGCTTCATCCAGCGCGGCTTCTACTTCATCTAAAATACAGAACGGAACGGGACGGACTTCTAGTATAGAAAACAGTAAAGATATCACGGTTAATGCCCGCTCGCCACCAGACAACAGACGTAAGTTTTGCAGTTTTTTACCAGGTGGTCTAGCCACAATATCTATTCCTGTGGTTAGTAGATTGGATGGTTCCGTCAAGAGTAAATCGGCCTCACCACCACCGAACATTTCTTTGAATACGCGATGGAATTGACTACGAATCGCCTCAAAGGTCGTCTCGAATCGACTTTTCATTTCTTGATCCATTTCGGACATAGCTTCTTGCAACGTATTTTTCGCTTCCACTAAATCATTTCGTTGCGTACTTAAAAACTTATGGCGTTCAAATACTTCTTCAAACTCTTGGATCGCATGTGGATTAACCGGCCCTAGAGCTGTCAGCTGCCGTTTGTATTGCTCTACAGCCATTCGCAACTGGGGAACGTCAATTTCCTCCGTTAGATGAATGGCATTGGGATGTAAGCCATATTCGTCATCTAACCGCTTTGTAACCGTTTCTAATTGTGTTTCAAGTCTAGATAATTGGATGCGTACTGCATTTAATCGTTCTGTGATTGAAAGTAGTTGTAGCCGAAGTTGCTTCATCTGTTGTTCATGTTGATGAACGATTTCGGCATGTTGCAATCGCTTCGTTCTACTTTGTTCAATCGTCTTTTCCAATTGCTGTTTTTCCACTTGGGATTGTTTCATTTGGCGATCAATTTCTTCAGGTGATAACTCTTTACCGACCACTTGATTCCCTACATATTGTTGTTCTTCTCGCAATCGTGTAATAGATTGCGCCAACTCGTCCAACGAGTTGGTTGTTTCTTTAATCGCGTTCGCATGATACGTATTTTGTTCCTTTAACACGGCACTACTTTGCTGTAATGCAGCTAGTTTTTGTTGCAAAGCCTCTTGTTCTTCACGACGATTCTCAACTAATCGCTCCAAACTTTCCAATGTCTCTAACGTTTCGCTTAACTCCTGTTTCGTTCTCTTATGACGGCTAGATAGCCATTCTTTTTTATCTTTCAATTCCTTTGCTGCAGTCGCTGTATCTGTTCGACCGATTTCAATAGTCGATATTTCCATTTTAACGGAACGAATCTCCATTTCCGTTTCTTGTAATGAAGAGTGGACAATAGATTTCTTCTGTTGAAGTTCTTCCATTTTACGTTGCCATTGATCTCGTTGATACAGCAGGGTGCCTACTTGATCTCGCGTCTTCGCTAGTTGTCCATTCGCTTGCTGAATCGATTCCTCCATCCCACGCAAATGAACCGTAATCGTTTCTAGTTCCGCTTTACGTGAGAAAAGAGTCGACTGTCCTTTAGCCCCACCCCCAGTTAAAGAACCACCAGCATTTATTATATCTCCATCCAATGTGACAATTCGATAGCGGTGACCTATTGCTTTCGCTATAACGGCAGCCTCTTTTAGATCGCTTGCAACAATCGTTTGTCCCAATAAATTTTTAGCAACTGCTTCATATGCAGTAGACGTTTGAATTAAATCAAATGCTGTTCCAATAAAACCAGGCTGGCGGTTGACCAATTGTATGCTATTCATCGGCAGTTCACGAGGCTTCAAAATATCTAGCGGCAAAAAGGTTGCACGTCCGAAATTCTTAGACTTCAAATAACCAATCGCCTGTCTCGCATCTCGTTCAGTTGCTGTAATGATATGTTGCATTGCTCCACCAAGCGCTGTTTCGATAGCCTTCGTATACTTCGGCTCTGTAGAAATCAACTCTACTACCGCGCCTTCTATTCCTTGAAGACGTTGCCTTGCATGTAACACTTCTTTGACACCCGAATAAAAGCCAGAGAAATCTTTCTCCAGACTTTCAAGCGCACGTATTCTACCTTGCATCTCCGATTGCTTACGCAAAGCTTGCTGTAGAAATTGCTGTTGCGTGGATAGTCTTTGCTCCGCTTCTTTTAACTCCGTACCACATTTAGCAACTGACTTTTCCACATCATTTATTTGTTGTTCGACAACCGACTTTTGTTGTTTTTTCTCTTGTTGTTCTTTGGTTAGCTGTTCCATACGCTCTAATAGCAAAGCTGTTTGAATTGTAATTTTTTCTGTTGAAGATTTTTCTCCTAGCAATCGTTCTTCAACATGTTTCACTTCACTTCGTAGAGTCGCTTCTTCATTCAACTTTTCAATATAGATGGATTTCAAGTGTTCGATTTGCTGTTCTGTTTCTTTCACGGAACTGCTCAGCATACCCGTTACTTGTTTAATTTCGTTTGATGTATACAATAACTCTTCTTTTACTTGTTGCTGCTTCACTTGCAACGCTTGCAACTTTTCCCCAGTCACTTGTCTCAATTTCTCTGCTGACTGTAATTCTTCTTGAATACGCGCTAACTGTTGAGTTGTATTACGGCTCTTTTCAAGGGATAATAATCGTCTGCCTTCCCACTTTTCCGCTTCAGATGTTTTATTTATTAGCTCATTTTGTAACTCATCCAGCTGCGATTCTATTTGTCGTAGCGTGATTTTATCTTTTTCTAGTGCCTGCTCCTGATTCGTTAACTGGGCATCCAATGTTAACTTTTTATCTTCATCAGTAGTGACTGCTGTGGTCTTTTCCAAGATTTGTTGTTGGAACATAATTGCATCATGATGAAGTAAACGGACATCTGCTTCCCGCAATTCTGATTGCAACTTGGCTGCTTGACGCGCTGTGGACGCTTCCTTTTTCAAAGGCTCCAGACGGTCATCAATTTCTTTTAAAATATCTAAGACACGATCTAAATTATCCGTAGTTTCAAAAAGCTTATGTTCCGCTTGTAGCTTATGTGTTTTATATTTCAATACACCAGCCGCTTCATCAAAAACATTTCTTCGTTCTTCTGCACGGCTATTCAAAATCTCATCCACTCTACCTTGGGAAATAATCGAAAATGCTTCTTTTCCTAAACCAGAGTCCATGAACATAGTTGTAATATCTTTTAACCTACAAGACTGCCCGTTCAATAAATACGCGCTTTCTCCAGATCGGAACACACGTCTACTGACACTAATTTCCGTATAATCTAAAGGAAACAACCCTTGCGTATTATCTAAAATTAGAGTGACTTCTGCAAAATTAACAGCCTTTCGGGAATCACTTCCGGCGAAAATAACATCCTCCATTTTACTACCACGTAGTGATTTAGCAGATTGCTCTCCAAGTACCCAACGAATCGCGTCAATAATATTGCTTTTTCCGCTGCCGTTCGGACCGACAATGGCTGTCACGCCTGGCACAAAATCGATAAGAATTTTCTCAGCGAAAGACTTAAAACCTGTAATCTCTAGCCTCTTCAAAAACACAATTAGTTCTCCCCTTCAGTTGTCTGCGACTGTAACTGTTCGATTGCTCGACGTGCAGCTTCCTGTTCGGCCTCTTTTTTAGACTTTCCAATTCCCTTACCGAGTGGCTGATCATTGAGATTAACTACGGTAACAAACTTTTTCGCATGTGCAGGACCTTTTTCCTCAACCACTTCATATTGAAGAGGTCCATTATTCTTTTGCTGCACTAATTCTTGCAAACGACTTTTATAATCTGTCACATGCGAAAAAGCACCGACACTGATTTTTGGAAAAACGATTCGGTTTAGAAATTCTTCGACTACTTCCATTCCTTGGTCGAGATAAAGTGCACCAATATAGGCTTCAAAAACATCTGCGAGCAGTGCTGGACGCATTCTACCACCGGTCAATTCTTCTCCCTTACCCAATAAGATAAAATCACCAAAGTGCAACTCATTGGAAAACTTTACGAGGGATGGCTCACATACAATCGCCGCTCGAAGCTTTGTTAGTTCACCTTCACTTTTTGAAGGTTCAGTACGGAATAGAAATTTGGATACACCTAGTTCTAATACAGCATCTCCTAGAAACTCTAGTCTTTCATTATCAGAAAACTTCTTCCGTCGATGTTCATTAACATAGGAAGAATGGGTAAATGCATTAAACAATAATCTTTCATCATGAAATTGCACATCTAATTGTTTTTGAAGAACTTTAAACTTTTCTCGAACAGTATGTGGCAATGTAGGATGGGACGCTATTTCTTTAGTAGGTCTTTTATTTTTCATAAACTATTCTGCCTCTCATCTATAATCTTTGTTTACATTTCATGGTAAAGCGAAAAGAGACGCCCCCTTCCTTTCAGATGAAAGGAGAAAGTGTCTCACCGAAAAGGTTATTCGCCAACTTTTTCTGTAATGTATGTTACTGCGTCTCCGACAGTTGCAATTTTCTCTGCATCATCATCAGAAATTTCTGTTTCGAACTCATCTTCAAATTCCATAACAAGCTCTACTACATCTAGTGAATCAGCTCCTAGATCCTCACGGAAAGAAGCTTCAGGTTTTACTTCGCTCTCATCGACACCAAGACGGTCGACAACTACTTTAGTTACACGCTCAAGTACTGTTGACAACATAGTCACCTCCTCTCAAGGCTACAAGCCATTTCGGCTTCTACTGAATTATAGTGGTTTCACGCCTCATTGTGCAACCTTAGAATAACACTTGTTCAGAAGAAATTCATTTACATCACCATACCGCCATCCACATTAATCGTTTGACCGGTAATATATTTCGCTTCATCAGAGAGAAGGAACGCTACAGTGCCGGCAATATCTTCCGCACTACCAAGTGTACCTAAAGGAATAGTAGACAGCAATTGTTCTTTCATCTCTTGTCCTAGTTCCTCCGTCATATCAGTCGTGATAAAGCCGGGAGCAACTGCGTTCACTAAAATATTACGTGCTGCTAATTCTTTCGCAGTTGTTTTTGTCAAGCCGATGACACCTGCTTTAGCTGCCACATAGTTCGCCTGTCCAGCGTTCCCTACTACACCAACTACAGAAGCTAAGTTGACGATTCTTCCTGCACGTTGACGCATCATTTGACGCGTGACTGCTTTCGTACAAAGAAAGACACCTTTTAAATTAATAGACAACACATCATCCCACTCATCTTCTTTCATACGCATTAATAAGTTATCACGTGTGATCCCTGCGTTATTGATAAGAAAATCGATTGTACCAAATTGTTTGATTGTTTCATCCATCATCGCTTTCACTTGATCCGCATCGGAGACGTTCGCCTGAAATACAAATGCTTCTCCTCCAGCGGCTTGAATTTCTTCAACAACCTCTTCGGCTTTTGCTTGGCTACCGCTATAATTGACAACGACTTTAGCACCTTCAGTTGCTAAGTGTAATGCAATTGCGCGTCCAATCCCTCTAGAAGCCCCAGTTACTACCGCTGTTTTCCCATCAAATCTTCCCATCATGACCACTCCTTAGCTTCTTCTAACAACTTCTGCAACGACTCTTCATCATACACTGGATAAACTGTTGCCGTGCGATCAATTTTACGAATAAGTCCGCTCAATACTTTTCCAGGACCACATTCAACAAAACGTGTCACGCCAAGTTCAAGAAGCTTTTCTACTGACTCTTCCCAACGTACTGGTGAGTAAAGCTGTTCGACAAGCAATTTTTTTATTTCTTGCTGTTCTGTCACTACATCTGCCGTGACGTTCGCAATTACTGGAATTTCCGCATCTTTCATCTCAATAGCAGCTAACGTTTTTTCAAGTTCACCTGCAGCTGGTTGCATTAAGACTGAGTGGAATGGTCCACTTACATTTAAAGGAAGAGCGCGTTTTGCACCAGCTTCTTTTAGCGCAATACACGCTTTATCAACACCGGCTTTTGCTCCCGATATAACAATTTGTCCAGGACAGTTCAAGTTTGCTGGTTGAACCGGATCCCCTGATTCCGTAATGTTTTGAGTAATCGATTCGAGCACATCGCGATCCATTCCTAAAATAGCAGCCATAGCCCCTTTTCCAGCAGGTACAGCCTCATTCATATAGAGACCTCTTTTATGAACTGCAACGACAGCATCTTTAAATGAAAGCACTTTCGATTCTACTAATGCCGTATATTCCCCAAGACTATGTCCCGCCGAATAATCAGGTATAATACCTTCTCTTTCTAGTCTCGATGCAATCATTGCTCCAACTGTCAATAACGCTGGCTGTGCATTGTAAGTCAATGTTAACTCATCTTGAGGACCTTCAAGCATAAATTTACTTAGCTCAAAACCAAGTGCCTCATCTGCCTGTTGCATGAAGTGTTTACATGCCTCGTCCTTTTCTGTGAACTCTTTACCCATTCCTACTGCTTGTGAGCCTTGTCCAGGGAAAACAAATGCTAGTTTACTCAAGATTCCTCTTCCTCTCTAATGGTTTCTTTGATCGTTTCGCATACACGATATTGTACCATGGTTCTAGCTTGTCGAACGGCATTGAACAGAGCATTGGCATTTGAAGAGCCATGCGCTTTAATCACCGGATGATTCAATCCAAATAAACCCGCGCCGCCATACTCCGAGTAATCCATTTTTTTCTTTAAGCCTTTTAAATCATCTTTCACTAGACCTGCAGCAATTTTCGTTTTCAAGGAAGACATAAATACGTCCTTGATCATTGTGAATACGTTAAGTGCAGTACCTTCAATCGTTTTCAAGACCATGTTTCCAGTAAAACCATCCGTTACTACTACATCCGCTACGCCGTTTAGCAGGTCACGAGATTCCACATTACCGATAAAGTGAACAGGAGCCGCTTGTAACGCTTCATAAGCAGCTTTAGTCAATTCATTTCCTTTACCTTCTTCGGTGCCGATATTCAACAATCCCACGCGCGGCTTTTCAATTCCGCGAACTTTTTCAGCATAGACACTCCCCATGACTGCAAACTGTGCCAACTGTGAAGGCTTACTGTCTGAATTTGCGCCCACATCTAAGAGCACAAATCCACTTCCATCAATGGTTGGTAATGTCGGTGCTAGCGCGGGTCTCTGAATACCTTCCAAACGGCCGACGATAAATAGACCCGCTGACATCAAGGCACCAGTGTTTCCAGCCGATACGCAAGCGTGTGCCTCGCCATCTTTCACTGCTTGCGCCATGCGAACCATTGAAGCGTCTTTCTTTTTACGAATGGCTCGTACCGGCTCATCGTCTGGATCAATAACTTCAGAACAATGAACGACTTTCAAACGTGGATGACTTTCTAAATAGGGAGCCATTTTCTCTTCATCACCGAATATATGTATTGTGACGTCATCAAATGCATGCAGACTTTGTAATGCGCCTTTAATAATCTCTCCAGGTGCATTGTCTCCACCCATTGCGTCTACTGCAATAATCATAAGTACTACCTGCCTTTTTTTGTCGTACGGTACATCAAAAACTCGCCAGAAAAAACGGTTTCATTTTCCACTTTAGAGATGACATCAACTACCGTACTTTTATTTTTTAACGTCTCTTGCCGAACGACAGCCCGCGCAATTACACGATCCCCCGCTCTAACTGGTTTCGCAAAATGAAGAGTAGAACGAACCGTTAAAGCCAAATCATCGTCCAAAACTGCTACAGCAAGCGAATTAGCTTGAGCGAATAAATGATGTCCTCGTGCAATCCCATTACGCATAAATACATGGTCACTCGTTACATCAAATATTGATAACGCTTTATCGTCAAGTTCCACATCAATGATCTCACCAAATATTTCTTCTGCCTGCAGCGATTTTACTGTTTTCTGCATATGCTGTGAAGCCACTGATTTAAGCCGCTCTCTTAGTTCAGGAATTCGGCACTCCAGCCGGTCAAGTCTGACTGTTTGAACACTCACTGAAAAATGAGCAGCAATGTCTTCATCTGTTAAAAAAGGATCCTCATCAAGTAAGCTGATTAGTAATCGCTGCCTCTCCTTCTTAGGAGTTTTCATTTGTTACACCCCTTCAGATTAGCACTTGGTCATAACACTTAGTATATAAAGAGCTAAAACAGATTGCAAGAGGTTCACTAAATTCCCATTAGAGCTACTAGCAATCTATTTAGTCAATTCTTTTTTCAGTTAATGCACCAGACTGTTCAAGACGTTTGCGAAGTACCGCATACTCATTGTCTTGCCAAAATTGTGTGGAATTCAATAAACGTTCCGCGTCATCACGCGCAGTCGTCAATACTTTAATATCATGTACTAAGTCCGCCACTTTGAATTCTGGCATTCCACTTTGCCGCTTACCAAAAATATCTCCCGCTCCACGAAGTTCTAAATCTTTTTCAGCTAGAATAAAGCCATCATTCGTTTCTGTCATAGACTGCATACGCATTTTCCCTTCTTCTGACTTCGGATCGGCAAGCAATACACAATAGGATTGATCAGAACCACGTCCGACTCGCCCGCGCAATTGATGCAATTGTGCTAATCCGAATCTCGTCGCATCATAAATTAACATAAATGTTGCGTTTGGTACATTCACCCCAACTTCAACTACAGTTGTAGAAACTAAAATATTTAATTCGCCCTCACTGAATGCTCGCATGACTTGGTCTTTTTCGGTGGAATGTAAACGACCATGCATTAATCCTACTGTATAACGACCAGAAAAATAATTGCTAAGCTCGGCGTGGACTTCCACTGCATTTTGTACATCAAGCGTATCCGACTCCTCGATTAACGGACAAATAACATATGCCTGCCGTCCCGCACATAATTCTTTCTCCATTTTCTGCAGAACTGGAAGAACGGATTCTTCTTTTAGCCAATTTGTTTCAATTTCTTTTCTTCCTGCTGGTAATTCGTCAAGAATCGAAACATCCATTTCGCCAAAAACGGTAATCGCGAGCGTTCGTGGAATGGGGGTTGCCGTCATGAATAGGACGTCAGGGCTTAATCCTTTATCACGTAACACACGCCGTTGCTCCACGCCAAACCTGTGCTGTTCATCTGTTACGACGAAACCAAGCTTGTGAAATTGTACCTCAGGTTGAATAAGTGCATGTGTACCAATCAGTATGTCAATATCGCCTTGCTCCAACTTTTCAAGCAACTCCCTACGCGCTTTCGCTTTTGTAGACCCAGCCAAAAATGCGACTGTCACACCAAATGGCTCAAACCAGTCTGCCAGAAGTTCCGCATGTTGCTCAGCTAAAATCTCTGTAGGCGCCATCAAAGCTCCTTGGAAACCCGCCGTCACCGCTGCATATAATGCAGTTGCCGCTACTGCGGTTTTTCCAGATCCGACATCCCCTTGCAATAGTCGGTTCATTCGAAGGGGGGCCTTTAATTCAGCGCACAGCTCATTTACGACTCTTTTTTGTGCATTAGTCAATTCAAATGGTAAAGAAGCAATAAACTTTTTTAGTAACTCTAAATCATACTGAATAATAACTCCATGCTCCTGCTCTTTACGAATTTTCTTCATCCCTTGAATCTTTAGTTGGAAGAGTAATAATTCTTCATACGCGAAGCGTCGTCTAGCTTGTTTGACGTCCGCTAGTTTCGTTGGAAAATGAATCATTTCCAGTGCAGCCCCCACAGTCGGAAGTCTATACTCTTCTAACATAGCAATAGGAAGTGTCTCGTGGATTGTTTCCAATACTGCATCGAGCACATTACGCATATAACGTCTGAACGTTTTTTGATGCATGACACCTTTTAAGCTATAGACAGGCTCGAAATCCACTTGTTCTCCTGTATGTAATCGATTGACCGTAATCGCTTGGCGCCCTCTATCCCATGTTCCAGAAACATTGACCTGCATGCTTGGCACTAAGCGATCCTTTAAATAATGTTGATTAAAAAATACGGCTTTTACCAAATGATGACCGACTAATAAACGCACTTGTAGACGCGAACGATTCTTCCCTGAATAAAACACAACTGGTTCCGATTCCACACGTCCTTCGACAGTGACGCGTTCATTATGGGGTGTTTCCGTCAAATCTCTCATTCTGAAATCTTCATGTCGATAAGGGAATGTATAAAGCAAGTCTTCAATCGTTAGAATGCCCAATTTCTCAAACTGTTCTGTAGTCGCTTTACCAATTCCTTTCACTGTTCCGACGCTATTTTGCAGAATGTTTTCCAACTCAAACTCCTCCTTCCTAATCTACTGTGGAAAACGAATGTTCTTCTTTTTAGTTTACCACGAAAAAGCTGAAAAATAAAAACGTTGCCCCTTTTACAAGGACAACGAAGATTACTTAAGAAGTGGTTCGGGATTGAAGCTGCTGAGGTGGACGCTTACCGTGAAACGGCATACTTCCCACTCTCCAATTCTTTCTACGTAAAAATCCCCTCACAAATTTAATTCGTGAGGGGGCAAATTTTTATGTTATTCGACAGAAAGAATATATGGATACAACGGTTGTTTACCAGCGTATAGTTCTACATCAACGTGATCAAACTGCTGTTCAATATATACACTAATTTCTTGTGCTTCGTCTTCCGTCACGTCTTCTCCGTAAATAATCGTAACAATTTCATCTTCTTCACCAATCATTGACGAAACTAAATTTTTAGTCACGTCTTGTAATGAAGAATCTGAACTAGTAATTTTCCCCTCTGCGATCCCCATAAAATCATCTTTACGAATTGACACACCATCAATCGACGTATCTCTCACCGCATTGGTGACTTGTCCTGTTTTTATTAAAGAAGCTGCTTCCTGCATAACTTGGGCATTCTTTTTAACTGTCGCTTCAGGATTAAATGCAAGTATCGCAGCTAATCCTTCAGGTACGGATTTAGTGGGCACAACCACCGCTTCAATTTCTAAAACTTCAGCCGCTTGTTCAGCTGCCATAATAATATTTTTATTATTCGGCAAGATCAAAACTTTCTCTGCACCAATTTCTTGAATTATTTTAACGATATCTTCTGTAGACGGATTCATTGTTTGACCGCCCTCGATGACCGCCGAAGCCCCAATACTCTTTAAGAGTTCTGCAATACCCGATCCCATTGAGACCGTCACAATCGCATACTTATGCTGCTTAGGTGCTACAGTAGTTGATTCACGATCCATAATCTCGCTATGTTGCTCACGCATATTTTCTATTTTCATCTTAGTCAGTGCGCCGTACTTCTGTGCATACGATAACGCATCTCCAGGCGCTTCTGTGTGAATATGTACTTTCACCACTTCTTCATCCGAAATGACAAGCAATGAATCCCCCAGATCACTTAACTCTTGACGAAACTTCACTTCGTCGAACGGCATGTCTAAAAGCTTGTCCGAATCCAATTTCACCATAAATTCCGTGCAATAGCCAAATACGATATCTTCCGTATTCATAAAACCTTGTACGCTACGATGATGTTCTGTGTTGACTAGATCATCCATGGAATGCCTGACCGTCTTCTTCGGCAAATCTACACCTTTTAAGCAAGCCAAAAACCCTTCATAGACATACACAAGACCTTGACCACCACTATCTACTACGCCCACTTCTTTTAAAACGGGCAATAAATCTGGCGTTCTTTTCAAAGAAGCTTGTGCTTCCTCTACAATGATTTCCATTAACTCTGTTAGATCTTTTGCTTCTCCAATATGCGAAACTGCCGCTGCAGCCGCATCCTTAGCGACCGTTAATATCGTTCCTTCTACTGGCTTCATTACTGCTTTATAAGCGGTTTCTACACCGTATTGAAGCGCTTCAGCAAATTGATGAACAGAAACTTGCACTTCACTCTCGATCCGCTTGCTAAATCCACGAAACAGTTGGGATAAAATTACACCTGAATTACCACGCGCACCCATTAACAAACCTTTAGAGAAAGCTTGTGCAGTCAAACCGATATGATCTTGTGCGTGAAGCGTTGTTTCTTTGGCACCAGATGTCATAGATAAATTCATATTCGTTCCCGTATCACCATCTGGCACCGGGAAAACATTCAAAGAATCCACATAATCCGCATTTTGATGAAGATGATGCGAACCCATTTCCACCATCTTCGCAAATTGCAATCCATTTATTGAACTCATTAATCAAAGGGCCTCCTTCTAAACGTTCGTAACACGAACTCCCTGAACAAAATATTTACCGAACTACCCGTGAGACCTAACATTTTCTTCACTGTATATTGTACGTTGGATTGTAATTGATAAGCTACCTATATGATTTTCGTACCATAACTGATAATCACATACATATCAATATGAAACGCATCACTTTCTTTGCGTACAAACACACCATATGCAAAGTTTTCTTTTCGCAGTATTTCCGTTAGTCCGTCACGAATCCGGCGTTGTGAAGCCATACCTACATTATACGTAAATTCATTGAGAAAGGAAGCATTGTTGATGATGAAAATAGTGTAAAGGAAAAAACCTTGAAAGACTGAGAAATAAATGTTGCATCGAATCTTTCCTTGTGATAAAGTACTATGGTATGCGAATTGTAACGTGAATCGCTAAATAATTCACGAGGAGGAACTAAAATGGCTAAACAATGTGTTATTACTGGACGTAAAGCTCGTTCTGGAAACACTCGTTCACACGCTTTGAACTCAAGCAAACGTACTTGGGGAGCAAACCTTCAAAAAGTTAGAATCTTAGTTGACGGAAAACCTAAGCGCGTTTGGGTATCCGCAAGAGCTCTAAAATCAGGCAAAGTACAACGAGTATAATATCTAATGCTGAAAGCGCCCGGTAGCCTCGACAGACGTTGGAGGACTTGCCATAAAGGCGCTTTTTGCCTTTCTGGCGAGGCCGAAACGTTCCGAGAGGCTGGCGCTTGAAGCTGGATGGAAAATCAAATGCTGAAGGTGGCGTATAGCCGCGACAGGCACTGGAAGACTTAAAAATAAAGGCGGTCTTTGCCTTTATCTTTAAGTCTGAAGTGACCCGAGCGGTTGCCACCTGAAGCTGGATGAATCTAATGCTGAAAGCGCCCGGTAGCCTCGACAGACGTTGGAGGACTTGCCATAAAGGAGCTTTTTGCTTGTAACAAAAGAAAAAAACACAAAGCACCTACTTAGGCGCCTTGTGTTTTTTCTTTTTTGCGTTTCTTCGACTTACTGGCTTTCGCATTGGCTGCAACGGGCGCTTTGGTACGGCCGTCTTTTTGGAACACGACAGCGCACTTTCTCACAATATTGCTGACGAACTTCGGCAGCGTGAATGTATATACTCGCAAATCCCCACTCCTTTCAGGAATCTGAACTCCTTACCATTAAGCATATGCCCGTACGGAAAGAGATAGTACAAACATCCGCGACCGTTTCGTTACTCGTAAATTTAGTCATGCCAATTTCCAATCGTTCATTGACCGTCTCGTATTTAAAACCCGTCAACGTCAATCCAGTAACTTCAGGACCGAAAGAGAAAAATGAAGTATATGGATAGCGTTCATCTTTCTTCACACGTCTGACACCGGGTAACATAACGCGAATATCATTCGTTGTATTATGAATTTTAAACTTTACTTTACGATTGTCCGATTGAATTCGGTACAATAAATGAAGCGCTGATTGCAAATGGTCCAAACGACCACCTGTCACACCTGTTAAAACAATATAATCAGGCTCATACGTTAATGCACGCTTGACAGCTAGCTCCGTGTCCGTTTCATCTTTTTCTTCATTCACACGTTGCACATTCTTCACGGACGTTTTTATTTTTTCAAATTGCTCTTCCGTTACCGAATCAAAATCACCTACCGCTTCTTGCGGTACGATACCTTTTTCTAATAAATACAACGCCCCTCGATCGACACCAATATAAACCGTATCCTCTTGATCGTATTCAGATAAATCTACTACTTCCTCAATAGGTCCAGCTGCGCAAACGATGGCGTATTTCATTTTATCATCACACTCTCACCAGCAGATTTAATCGCTTGTAATGCTTTTGCACGGTCTTTTTTATTATAGATAGCAGATCCAGCAACAAATATAGTCGCACCTGCTTCCACACAAGGCTTAATCGTTTCTTCGTTAATTCCACCGTCAATTTCAATTTCAATCGACAATCCGCGTTCTGCTATGAGATCTGACAGTTGTTTTACTTTTGGAATGACTGATTCAATGAATGATTGACCACCGAATCCTGGATTGACCGTCATGAATAGCACGATTTCAACATCTTCAAGAACATGCATAATATGTTCAACAGGCGTATGCGGGTTCAAAACGACTCCTGGCTTTGCCCCCGTTGATTTGATCAATTGTAACGTTCTGTGCAAGTGACGGCATGCTTCCACGTGAACAGTAATATAATCCGCTCCTGCTTTCGCGAAGCTTTCGATATACGCATCCGGATTTTCAATCATTAAATGAACATCGAGCGGTAATGTTGTTAACGGACGTAACGCTTCTACCACGATAGGACCCATCGTAATATTTGGAACAAAATGACCATCCATTACATCAATATGAATGAGCTCGGCTCCTGCTCTTTCTACTTCCTTCACTTCTTCGCCTAGCTTTGAAAAATCTGCTGCTAATATAGACGGTGCGATTTTTATCATCATTAATACCTCGGCTTTCGATCCATAATTTCTTGCAAAAATAGCAAGTAGTTCTTATAACGCCCTTCAGAGATAACTCCCTCTTCCACTTGCGCTTTAACAGCACAGCCAGGCTCTTTCACATGCAGACAACCTCTAAATTTACAGCCTTCACCAGCTTCTGTGATCTCCACAAAATAATCTCGTAACTCTTCTTTCTCAATATGTTCAAAATCCAATGAACTAAAACCTGGTGTGTCAGCTACTAATCCACCGGCCACCTCAAGTAGTTCTACATGACGTGTTGTATGCTTTCCACGTCCTAGCGCATCAGAGATTACACCGGTTTTCAATTGTAATTCTGGAAGAATCGTATTTAGCAACGTCGATTTTCCAACCCCCGATTGACCTGCTAATACCGTTGTTTTGTTATTAAAATACGGTCGCAACACTTCTAATAAAGGCTCATTATTACCTACATTACGTAATATGGTATAGCCTATTTTTTGATAATACGCGAGGTTTATTTCGTTAGCCTCTAATATCTGCCGATTTGCTAAATCCTCTTTGGAAACATAAATAATCGGTTCTAGTCCATGGGATTCAATGACCGTCAAGAAACGATCAAGCAAGCGTAAACTCATATCCGGTTCTACAACAGAAAACACGAGAAGGACTTGATCCACATTAGCGATTGGCGGTCTAACTAATTCACTTTTCCGCGGATGAACATCTGTAATCGTCGCATCGTTTTCACCATCGGTTACATACGTTACCATATCCCCTACTAGCGGGTTGATTTTTTTTAAACGAAAAACCCCACGACTCTTACATTGAATCAATTCTCCATTGAGCTCTACGTAATAGAAACCACTAATTGCTTTTCTAATTTGGCCTTCCGCCATCGAACTCCTCCTTTACTCTAAATCTTTATAGTTAAACTTATCTTCTTCAATAACCTTTTTATCACGTAAAATCTTATACCCACCGCGCTCTCCTTCTTCAAGCTCAATTGTAATTTTACGCAGCGTATCTTCTGTAATCTCAAACTCATCATACGGATCATTCATCGTGTGATTACGATCCTGAATGTAAATTTGTATTTTTTGCGGATCACGTTCTGGCTCTAACTCTTTTTCAGAATTCATATCTGATTCTGGATCAAGTTCTGGGTCTAGCTCTGAATCATCATCTTCTTGTTGTTTTTCTACGACAACTTCATAAGGTATCGTGATCATTTTCACTAGCAGTTTGATAGGTTTTGCAGGAGGACCCTTAGATACAACAACGTCCACCCGTCCACCCTTCTCCATTTTAGTACCTGTAGAAGGCTTTTGGGAAATGACATGCCCTTTTTCTACTTTATCCGATTCTTCTTCGCCAACGATATGAATGATGAATCCTTCACTATCAGCGTAATCCTCCAATTGCTTGGTAGACATTCCACGTAAATCCACCAGTGACTGCAATTCCTTACCTTTACTAACCGTAAAGATTAGATCGGTTTCTTCAGGTATGACCATTTTATCTGATTCTGGTTGTTGATCAATAATTGTTCCTTTTGGTTCATCTGAATAGACTTCCACAGATTCAATCGGTTTAAATCCATACCCTTGCAAGAAACGTTTTGTTGCTTCAAAGTTACGGCCGGTATAGTCATTCAGCTTCATTTTGTCTTTACCTGTACTGACGAATATTTTAATGCCGTCTCCTTCTTTACGTTTTTTACCTGCTTCAGGTACGGTCTTTGTAACCTGTCCAGCAAGGTATTCGTCAGATGTCTCTTCGAACCTTTCATCAATGACGAATCCTTTCTTCTCAAGTATTTCAGTTGCTGCAAGTTCTTCTACGCCTACTACTTCAGGCACGATAACTTCCTTTGGTTGTAACATCATAATGAGTAACACAGCAAGTGTCGCAATCAAGATTAAACTACCTGCCACGACGAAAGGCCATTTTTTCTTCTTCGGCATGGGACTAGCGTCCATAGCTGAAGGAGCAATTTTAATCGTATCTTCTGCATTTTCGAATGCTGGTACATCCTTAACAACAGGAATAGCTACTGTTCGATCATCATCAAACGGTAAGGCAAATTTTTCTTCATTTAGACGTTCTGGCGAAAATACAGTCAACAGATCTTCGTGCATTTCATCCGTCGTTGCGTATCGATAATTCGCATCTTTTGCTGTCGCTTTTAGAATGACGTTTTCTACACTTTGTGGGATTTCAGGAAACTGCTCGCGTACAGCAGGTGTTTCTTCTTGCAAATGTTTTAATGCAATCGCTACAGCTGTTTCTGCAGAAAATGGCAGTTGGCCTGTCAGCAATTCATAAAAAACAATACCTAACGAATAAATGTCCGAACGTTTCGTTGCCATACCGCCACGCGCTTGTTCAGGAGACAAATAGTGAACAGTCCCAATCACTGAATTTGTTTTCGTATGCACGGTAGAATCGAGTGCCATAGCTATACCGAAATCTGTAATTTTCACATCATCTTCACCGTTCATCAAAACGTTTTGCGGCTTAATATCACGATGAACAATGCCATTATGATGTGCGTGAGAAATAGCAGATACCAATTGTTGCATAATGGATACGGCATGTTCCGAAGATAGAGCCCCATGGGTATGAATATATTCTTTCAACGTCTTGCCGGCTATGTATTCCATGACTAAATAATGGTGCTCGTCTTCTTGGCCGACATCAAAAATATTCACAATATGAGGATGAGTCAAACTAGTGGCGGAAAGTGCTTCACGTTGAAAGCGCTTCTTCAAATCCTCTTCATTTGCAAAATCATAGTGCAATACTTTAATTGCTACATCTCGATCTAGAATGATGTCATGCGCCAAATAGACTCTCGACATACCTCCGTCACCAATGACGCGGATGATTTCATAGCGCTTACCTATACGTTTACCGATCATGAAGGAACCACCTCGATTTCAGGCACTTCCAATAAAATCACCGTAATATTATCTTCGCCACCACGTTCATTTGCCAAGTCAACAAAAGCATCAGCTTTATGAGCTAATGACGCGTCACGTAGGATGATATCCAACATAACTTCTTTTTCAATTTTATTACTTAATCCATCTGTACAAAGCAATAGATAAGATGCTGAAGGCAAAGAAATCTTGCAAAGATCAGGTACAATCGATTTTTCAGAACCAACCGCTTTCATGATCCAGTTTCGCTGCGGATGCACTTCTGCTTCTTGTTCCGTAATTTCACCACTATCGATCAGCACATTAACAAATGAATGATCTTTCGTGATTTGTCGTATAGCTTTACCTGTTACTTGATAAATACGACTATCTCCAACGTGAAATACTATACATTGTTGATTTAGGATGAGCGCGATATCAAGCGTCGTGCCCATCCCTTTATATGATTCGTCTTGCTGAGCTGTCGTATATAAAAACAAATTAACATCTACAACCGCATCATACAGTAGATCCGACCAATCCTGCTCTGTCCCTACATCAATAGCACACATAAATTGTTCGCCAATCATTTGAACAGCCGTGGCGCTAGCAAAGTCTCCACCTTTATGACCACCCATTCCATCTGCGATGATAGCGAGTACTGCATCGTATTCAGGATGAACAAATACGGCCGCTTCATCTTCGTTTACCGCCCGTTTCCGTCCCGTGTCTGAGCGGATTTCATACTCCATAAGCCAACCTCCATTCCTATCACTCAGGTTAGTTTTTTCTACGTAAAGCCGCCACAAAGAAACCATCACTTTCGTACTGATGAGGTAAAATCTGTACATAGTCACTAGGATGGACTTGATCGATAATCTGTAGAGGTACTAATTCGAATTCCCCATGTTGCTGTAAAAACCATTCTACGATTTCCTGATTTTCTGTTCGTTCAATCGTACATGTACTATATACTAACAGACCGTCTTTTTTTACTAATTGACTCCCTACTGTCAGCAAATCTTTTTGAATTACGGAGAGGTTTTTTATATCTTGTACTGTCTTTTTATATTTAATTTCCGGCTTTCTCCGAATAACACCTAATCCACTGCACGGTGCATCCACTAATACGCGGTCAAAAGATTGCGGTTCATATGTTTTCAACAATTCTCTACTGTCTCCGCTAGTCGTATGAATAGAAGTTAATCCGAGACGCTGTGCATTTTGTTCGATCAAACGCAATTTATGAGGATGTAGATCATGCGCTTGGATTTCTCCGTCGTTCTTCATGCGCTCTGCAATATGCGTCGTTTTACCACCTGGTGCTGCACACATATCGAGCACTTTCATACCCGGTTCTACTTGTAGAGCTAATGCCGGCAACATTGAACTTTCATCTTGCACGGTAAGCAAGCCTTGTTTATAAGCTTCTGTAGACGCTAAACTGCCTGACTCGACTTGAATACTATGAGCAGTCAAGTTACCTGGTGAAGCGAGTACGCCTTCTTTCTTAAGTAAGCCGATTACTTCGCCTCTATTTGTTTTTGTTGAATTGATTCTCGCGGTCGTTACAGGTGGCATATTATTAACTACCGCAATCGCTGTAGCTTCTTCCATCCCATACTGTTCAATCCAACGTTTAATCAACCATTCTGGATGACTTGTCTCGATTGACAAGCGTGTAATCGGATCTTCAATTTCATCCAGACCAGGTACACCTTCGCGTAAAATGGAGCGTAATATTCCGTTCACCATAGAGGAAACACCTTTATGACCACGTTTATTGGCAATTTTCACTGCTTCATTCACAACTGCATGTTCAGGAATTTTAGTTAAGAAAATGATTTGATACACAGACATACGTAATAACTGACGGACCCACGGCTGTAATTTCCCACGAACAAACGGTGTTAAATAATAGTCTAGTGTCATTTGATGCTGTAATGTTCCATACGTCAATTCCGTTAATAATGCACGGTCTTTTTGGGGGAGATCATATAGTTCAATCGTTTTATGAAGTAATAAATTACTAAAGGCTTGCTCATTTTCAATATCCATCAATATCGATAGGGCTGCATCTCGTACATTGCCACGCCAAATTTTCTTTTTATAATGTGTCATTCAAATTGTTCTCCCACTTGCCATTTCGATCCGATTCCATTTAAGAATACGCTGGCAGTCATTCGTTTTTTTCCTGCTGGTTGTAAATCAGTGATCGCAAATGCACCGTCGCCTGTTTGTACAATGATTCGATCTTTTTCGAGTCCAATAATTTGTCCTGGTTGCGCATCGGATGCTTGATGTTCTTCTTTACCCCACCAAACTTTCACTTGGTCACCGGCAAATTTAGTATAAGCAACCGGCCATGGATGTAATCCTCTTACTTGGTTGTAAATTGCACGTGCTGAACATGTCCAATCAATACGTTCTTGCTCTCTAGAAATATTTCTAGCAAATGTTACAAGTGCTTCGTCTTGAATTATTCGTTCATTTGTTCCATCAATAATTGCTGGTAACGTTTCTTTCAATAAAGTTGTGCCAGCAACAGATAATTTCATAAACATGCTACCAGTATCATCCGCTTCTTCGATGGGCGATACCACTTGTGAAATAATATCTCCTGCATCTAGCTTTTCCGCCATATACATAATCGTTACGCCTGTTTCTGTTTCTCCATCCATCACTGCTTGATGGATCGGTGCGCCTCCACGATACTTTGGCAGTAAAGAAGCATGAACATTAATGCAGCCAAGTCTAGGTGTATCTAATAATTCTTTTGGAAGTAATTGACCAAATGCAGCCGTTACAATTAAGTCTGGCTGTAAATCGATAATTTCTTGTAACTCAGTGGAACCCGTCAACTTTTCAGGTTGAATCACCGGTAAACCTAAACGAACAGCTTCTTCTTTTACTGGTGGCGGAGTTAATACTCTTTTTCTGCCAACTGGACGATCCGGTTGTGTAACGACTGCTAATAGATCATATCCTTCATCAAATAACATCGTCAAAACTGAAACTGAAAATTGTGGTGTGCCCATAAAAATGATTTTAGTCACTCTTCATCGTCCTCCTCTTCAAATTCAGAAGGATCTACTACTCGCTGAATTTTCTTATCGAATAAAACACCGTTCAAATGATCGATTTCATGTAAGATTGCACGCGCCTCATAGCCTTCCGCTTCAAGCTCATACAACCTTCCATCACGTTCTTGCGCTTCAATACGAACATAAAAAGGTCGCTCTACTTCACCGAATAAACCTGGAAAGCTAAGACAACCTTCTACTTCGATTTCTGAACCACCCGTAGCGGTTACTACAGGGTTAATCATTTCAATGACATCTTGATCTTCATCAAAGTCCACAATGGCTACTCTGATGGACTTACCAATTTGAGGTGCAGCAATACCTACACCGTCATTTTCCATCATCGTATCATGCATATCATCCAGTAGTTTACCCAACTTTTTATCAAATACAGTGACCTCTTTACAAGGTGTTGTCAGAATGGGAGAAGGATGCTTCACTATTTTTAATACCGTCAAATTAATTCCTCATTTCTTTTGGTTCGTCTAACTTTAAAAGATTGCAGTCGGCTCTCGGTTAATGGACATCACTAATCCATCTTTTGCCCAGTTTGTTTTATAGTGTTTTAGTAACTGTTGCAAGACTGGAACGAGCGTAGGTTCTTGTTTGTATTTTATCAAACATTGATAGCGATATCTATTATTGAGACGACTGATTGCCGCGGCGGTTGGACCGATGATGACTGAATGCGGGGACAAGCGCTCTGCTATAAAACTTGTTCCTTTATGCGCATAATCAGCTGCTTTCAAAACGTCTTCATGACTGAATTGCACGACCGTTACATAATAGTATGGAGGATAGCCAAGTTGCCTTCTTCTATCCATCTCTAATTCATAAAATGGCACATAGTCTTGCGTTTTAGATAGCTCAATCGCATAGTGCTCCGGATCATATGTCTGGATGACTACTTCTCCTGGTAATTGGTCACGGCCTGCTCGACCGCTCACTTGCGTCAGCAACTGAAAAGTCTTCTCTGCTGCACGAAAGTCTGCTATATGAAGTGATGTGTCCGCCGCTAGTACACCGACTAGTGTAATACGTGGAAAATCTAGGCCTTTCGCTATCATTTGGGTACCAAGCAAAATATCTGCTTTGCCTTCCCCAAAATCATGCAATAAGCGCTCATGAGCACCTTTCGTATTGGTCGTATCTACATCCATTCGAATCACACGAGCTTCAGGTAACAGCTTGAATAATTCTTCTTGTGCTTTTTGTGTACCCGTTCCAAAAAAACGTATATGCTCACTTTCACACTCAGGACATTCTACTGGCACATGCTGTTCATATCCACAATAATGACATTTTAAACTTTCTGTTGATCGGTGGTAAGTCAATGAAATATCACAATTCGGACATTCTACTACCGTTCCACAATCCCGACAAAGGACGAAACTAGAAAATCCCCGTTTATTCAGCAGTAAAACGATTTGCTCTTTACGAGCGAGCCGATCCCTCATTGCTTCAGCAAGTGCTACGGAAAACATCGAACGATTTCCCGTTTTTAATTCTTCTCGCATATCCACAACTTCCACGCTAGGTAGTGCTTGCTGCTTCGCTCGCTCAGTTAACGTCAATAATGTATAGACATCTTTTGTGGCTCGTGCATAAGATTCTAGTGCTGGCGTCGCACTGCCTAATATAACCGGACAGTGATAATATTCCGCTCGCCAAATCGCTACATCCCTGGCATGATATCTTGGTGATTCTTCTTGCTTATAAGTGGATTCATGCTCTTCATCCAAAATAAGTAGACCTAAATTAGTAAAAGGTGCAAAAACAGCTGAACGTGCACCAATCGCCACCTTCACTTCTCCGCGATGGATTCTGCGCCATTCATCATATTTTTCACCTGATGATAATCCACTATGCAACACTGCCACCAATTCACCGAATCGACCTTTAAAGCGTGCAGTCATTTGTGGTGTCAATGAAATTTCTGGTACTAAGACAATAGCTTCCTTACCTTTTTTCAACACATGATCAATCGCCTGTAAATATACTTCCGTCTTCCCACTTCCGGTAATTCCGTGCAGGAGAAAGGTTTCTTGTTGTACTAGGTCACTTGACTGCTCAATCGCTGACAAAGCAATCTGTTGCTCTTCTGTCAGTTGTTTAGGTTTACCGCTATCCCGCATTTTAGGCGCATCAAGTTCACGATACACTTCTACTTGCGACTGTTCGATCACTTGTTTATCTACCAAAGATTTCAAGACATTTGCTTTCACATCTGATTGATTCAATATTTCACTAGCTTTCATTGAACTAGAAGGGTGTTTCATTAACCAGCGTAGTAATTCCGCTTGTTTTTTCGCATTTGGATGAGTCTTGGAAAATGCAATTTCCAAACTCTCTATGTCTGGAATATGAATCATTCGCACTTTCTTGATCTTTGTCTTCTGCTGAATTGCTGTATCTATTTGAACGATACCTTTTTCACTATAGCTTTTTGCCTCATTCAATAGATCGGCATCTTGTAGCGTTTTCAACGTCACCTGCTGTCGATTCCCGAGAAATTCTCGAATTGAATCATCAAGTAATTCTGGTTTGATTACATGCATAACTTTTTCATATTTAGCACGCATTGCTGCCGGCAACATCACTTGTAGCGCATCTATTTCATAAGCAATTGTATCGGCTGCCATCCATTTTGATAACGCTAATAATTCCTTAGATAAAACAGGCTCCAAATCTATAATCTCAACTATCGATTTGATCTTGCTAGGATCCAATTCACTTTCCATTTTAAGTCCAGTTACATAGCCCACAACCTTACGCGGACCGAATGGTACCTTGACACGTACACCTGGCTCTAAAACACGTTCCCATTGTACAGGCACCGCATAATCAAATGGACGATCAATTGGGTAAGCTGCTACATCTACAATAACTTCAGCGATCATGTAGCTTATCGCTTTCTTGTTGAATAATCGTTTCAAACAAACAAATCGCTAATTGATCTTTCGCCATAGCGTTAAACGGTGTCGCTTCTCCTTCTCTAGAAAGCAACGTGACGACATTCGTGTCACTGCCAAAGCCGCCACCTGGATCGGTTACATCATTAACGATGATGTAGTCTAAGTTTTTAGATTCCAACTTCTTTTTTCCATAAGTAATTACATCTGTCGTTTCAGCCGCAAATCCGATCAATAGTTGCTGCTGTTTGCGATCGCCAAGAGATTTTAAAATATCTGTCGTACGCTCCAACTCCAACACATCATCGCCGGCTTTTTTCTTCATTTTCTGATCATATATCAATTTCGGACGATAATCAGCAACAGCCGCCGACTTCACAACGATTGATGCATCATCGTATTCATTGAGCACCGCATCATACATTTGCGCGGCGCTTTCTACATAGATGACTTGTACACCTGATGGTACAGGTAAATCTACAGGTCCCGAAATCAATACCGCATCTGCACCAAGTTGCTGTGCTGCAGCCGCCATCGCGTAGCCCATTTTCCCACTCGAAAAGTTAGAGACATAGCGAACCGGGTCAATACGTTCCCTTGTCGGTCCCGCTGTAATAACTACTTTTTTCCCCTTTAGAGGTTGTTCAGCTGTTTTACTGAAATGTTGACCAATAAGCGCTGTAATTCTCTCGGGCTCTTCCAAACGTCCTTTACCTACATAGCCGCAAGCCAAAAAGCCTTCCGATGGTTCAATAAATCGATAGCCATCCTCATGTAGCTGCGCAATATTTCTTACAACAGCAGGATGGGCATACATATGTACATTCATGGCTGGTGCAATCCAGACATCAGCCTCAGTTGCCAGCAAAATAGTCGTAACCATATCATCCGCAATACCATTCGCTAGTTTTCCAATAACATTAGCTGTGGCAGGTGCAACAACGACTAAATCTGCCCAATCTGCAAGATCAATATGCGCAATCACGCGGGAATCTTTTTCGTCAAACGTATCGAAATAGACATCGTTTCTAGACATCACTTGGAATGACAATGGCTGAACAAATTCTTTAGCAGAATCTGTCATGACCACCTTAACATTAGCGCCAGCTTGAGATAATTTACTGACTAAGGCCACTGCTTTGTAGACAGCAATTCCGCCTGTCACACATAGTAAAATATTTTTATTGTTTAACATACTCTCCACTCTCTTCCTTTCAAAAAATAACAAACTCCCTAAGAACGGTTGAATTCCAAGGGAGTTGTTTTTTATTTCAAATCAAACTTCGTCTTCATAAATAATGTTTGCATCCGCTACTTGGTTAATTAAGACGCCAGCTGAGACTTCTTCAAGTGCTCTGCCTACACTCTTTACCGAACGATAAGAATGTAATAATTCGTTACGCTTTTCTTGTAGTTCACGTGCCCGCTTGGCAGCTAGTGTCACCAATGTATATTTAGAATCTACCTTGCCTTTTAATGAGTCAACTGATGGGTATAACATAGTTTATTCTCCCTCCAACATTTGTAAGTATCTCTTTTCCACACGTTCTCTGCGGCAATGCTCAGCCGTAACAATCGCATTGACACGTTCACATGCTTTAGAGACCTCGTCGTTCTCTACTACATAATCGTACAAGTGCATCATTTCTAGTTCTTCTCTTGCCTTTAGTACACGGTCGGCAATGATATCGGATGCTTCTGTACCTCTTCCGATCAAACGACTTTCTAAGTGACTTAAGCTTGGAGGTGCTAAAAAGATGAACAAGCCATTCGGTACTTTTTCACGAACTTGTGCAGCACCGACCACTTCAATTTCGAGGAACACGTCGCGACCTGCGTCAAGTGTTGCGTTAACGTAGTCAAGCGGTGTGCCATAGTAGTTCCCTACATATTCTGCGTATTCAAGAAGTTTTCCTTCTTGTATCATTTCTTCGAATACTTCCCTTGATCGGAAGAAGTAATCTACGCCGTCTACTTCGCCTTCACGTGGGTTTCTTGTGGTCATGGAGATAGAGTATTCATAATTTGTGCCTGGGCTTGAGAAGAGTTCTTTACGAACAGTTCCTTTTCCAACGCCGGATGGGCCTGAAAGGACAATTAGGAGTCCTCGATGTTTGTACATATAATCCCTCTTTGTTATGTATTCATTTACACTTCATGCCTAGCCTTAGTTCATATGATAACATGCATCGTCTAACTAGTTAGGCCCATGTGTGCAATCTGTTGATATTATACCATAATCACGCGATGAGTGCTAAAATGGAACAAAACGAAATGAAAGAGGAATCCGTATGGCATTTGATGGTTTATTTACAAAAGCGATTGTAAGCGAATTACAACAACTAAAGTCAGGTCGGATTTCAAAGATCCACCAACCGAACGCACAAGAAGTGATTTTTCATGTACGAGCAAATAATAAAAATCATAAATTATTAGTGTCGCTACACCCTTCTTATTCAAGAATGCAACTAACAAATGAAGTGCTAACAAATCCGGCAGAGCCACCATTGTTTTGTATGGTGCTAAGAAAGCAACTCGAAGGCGGAATGATTACTTCAATCAAGCAACATGAGACGGATCGTGTTGTGAATATTCATGTACAAGCACGCAACGAGTTGGGTGATCAGATCGAGCGACAACTCGTTGTAGAAATTATGGGACGACATAGTAACTTAATTTTACTAGATGCTTCTCGTAATTTGATTATTGATAGTATGAAGCATTTGCCACCTTCCGTGAATAGTTATCGCACAATCTTGCCTGGGCAACCCTATAAACCAGCGCCACCGCAAGATAAGTTGGATCCATTTAACACAACCGAAGAAGAATTTATGACCTTCTTGGATAATTTACAAGAGCCAAAAGATATCGTTCGCCAGTTCGCTGGTTTTTCTTCACTGACAGCTACTGAATTACTTTATCGTCTACAACAAAATTCTACACCTTCATTTAATAGTTGGAAGTCATTTTTAAATAGTTTTACTGCCGAAATGATGGAGCCTACAGTTGTGGAGAACGATCGAAAGACGCTTTTCTCAGCAGTAGAGCTGACACATGCAGAAGGAACAACTCAATCGTTTGCGACTTTAGGTGATCTTCTTGATAAAGTTTATTTTGCAAGAGCCGAACGTGAACGAGTGAAATCTCAGGCAATCGATTTGGAACGTTGGCTGTCCAATGAAATTTCCAAACTGGAAAACAAAACGAAAAAGTTAGAAAAAGAACAACAAACTGCACAAGACTTAGATACATTAAAACTGTACGGGGAATTATTGACAGCGAATAGCTATCTGTTGCATAAAGGTGATAAAGAAGTAACAGTGGAAAATTATTACGAGCAAGGTACAACAGTCACGATTCCACTCGACCCTAGAAAAACGCCAATAGACAACGCACAACGCTATTTCTCTCGTTATTCAAAAGCAAAGACAGCACTTATTCGGATTGCAGAACAACTTGATAAAACGAAAGATGATATTGAATACTTCGAAATGGTACGCCAGCAGGTCTACCAAGCTTCTCCAATTGATATAGAAGAAATACGTGAAGAATTGGTCGAGCTTGGATTTATGCGTGCACGTAAAAGCAAAAAGAAGATCAAACCAAAAAAACCTTCACCCGAAGCTTTTGTGTCATCGTCTGGAATTCCGATTTCTGTAGGAAAGAATAATAAGCAAAATGATTATTTGACGTTTAAATTAGCCGCACGAGATCATTTGTGGTTGCATACGAAAGACATACCAGGTTCTCACGTCGTCATCCACGACATCGATCCAGATGCACAAACAATCGAAGAAGCAGCTACATTATCTGCTTATTTCAGCAAAGCTCGGGAGTCTTCGGCTGTACCCGTAGACTACACACAAATTCGCCACGTGAAAAAGCCTTCCGGTGCCAAACCAGGCTTCGTAATCTACTTCGAACAAAAGACCATCTTCGTCACACCAGATGAAGATTTGGTGCGTAAACTTCGGAAGTAATAAATGAGACTTAGTAAGCGGTTCGGGATTTACGCTAAGATTACAAGTAATTTAAGAACTCATTGTAGTTGGTAAGTGATTTATTGTCGTTTCTTTACCTTTCTAAGTTCAAAAACAGACACTAAGTAATTGATGAACATCCCACTCGTTAACTTCAGGAAAATGCACTAGTGAAGCGTAGTGTAGGGCGGCGACTCTGGGAGGATCAGCTCGACAGGAGAGACGACCAAAGAGCGAAGCGAAGGTCGGCTCACCGCGGGCCCTCCAGACGCGTCCGCCCGGAACGCAGTGAAACGGCATCCTTCCACTACCCCCTTCTCTTCATTTCTACAGCACGAAAAAAGGTTCCTGTCAATATGACGGGAACCTTTTTCTTATAGTGTGCCTTGCTTCAGTTTCGTGTGCCACTCAGTTAATTCATTCATTGAATCTTCTTCAATCGCACCTTGTTCTTTTGCCACTTCTGCCAACGCTGCGAAATTAGTAAGACTGTGGTATGAAAGATTAGCCTCAGCGAACTTCTCATCTGCTTTTTGAAGCTCGTATGTAAAGATCGAGACGATTCCACTCACTTCTACGTTTTCTGCTAGCAATGCGTTTGCTGCATTCAAGCTACTACCACCTGTTGAGATCAAGTCTTCAATAATCACTGCTTTTGCACCTTGTTCGACTTTACCTTCGATTTGACGGCTCTTACCATGCGCTTTTGCAGAAGAACGGATATAGATCATAGGCAACTTCAGAATATCTGCTACCCATGCTGCATGCGGAATACCCGCTGTTGCTGTACCTGCAATAACTGTTGCATCTGGATAATGAATTCGAATTAACTCAGCTAATCCTTCTGCGATTTCTTTACGACCTACTGGATCCGCCATTGTTAAACGGTTATCACAGTAGATTGGTGATTTAATACCGGAAGCCCATGTAAATGGATCTTTCGGATTTAGTGCAACGGCTCCTACATTTAATAGGATTTGTGCTACTTCTTTTTGTCTTGTCATGAAGTAATCCCCTTCCACAATGTATTGACTTTTTCATAGGCTTCACGTGGATTTTCTGCACCTGTAATCGCACGTCCTACGACAATATGCGTTGAACCTTCTTGCCACGCTTTTGCTGGTGTTGCCACTCGTTTTTGATCGTGAACATCACCTGAAGCTAAGCGGATGCCTGGCGTTACTTTGAAAAAGTCTTTACCGCATACTTCTTCAATGATTTTGGCTTCCTGTACAGAACAAACAACACCGTCCAAATGAGCAGATTTAGCGAGTTTCGCATAATGTTCTACTGACTCGTGAAGAGGTACGTTGATCAATTGTTCTTCCCGTACTTGGCGGTCATCTGTGGAAGTCAGTTGTGTCACTGCGATGAGTGCCGGTCGCTTTTTCCCAGCTGGTGTACCTGTCTCCAAACCCTCGAGTGCAGCTTCCATCATCGTCTTGCCCCCAGCCGCATGGACATTCACCATATCGACTTCTAATGAAGCCAAGACATGCATTGCTGATTTTACTGTATTTGGAATATCATGCAATTTTAGATCTAGGAAGATCGAGTATCCTTCTTCTTTTAGACGAGCAATCATTGCAGGTCCTTCTTTATAATACAATTCCATTCCCACTTTAACATTGACAGATTGATCCAATGTTTTTAGGAATGTGAAAGTTTTTTCTGCTGTATTAAAATCTAACGCGATTATTGGGGAGTTATTCATACGCGATGACTCCTTCCGATCAATTCTGAAATATGGTCAATTTTAAGTTCATCGAGTTTACCAGGTAGTTGCTCGATAATTGTCGGACAGACAAACGGATCAACGAAGTTCGCTGTTCCTACAGCGACAGCACTCGCACCTGCTGACATAAAGTCGATAACGTCTTGCACACATGTAACGCCACCCATTCCAATGATTGGAATATTGACGACTTGACTTACTTCATATACCATTCGGATCGCTACTGGCTTAACGGCTGGACCTGACAAGCCACCAGTCTTGTTCGCAATGACTGGTTTACCTGTTTTTTCATCCAGACGCATACCGATCAATGTATTAATCATCGTGATACCATCTGCACCGCCAGCTTCTACTGCGATGGCCATTGATTTAATATCTGCTACGTTTGGTGATAGCTTAACGTAAACGGGTACAGAAGACACGGCTTTAACTGCTGCTGTTAGTTCTTTCGCAACTGCTGGATCTGTACCAAATGTAATCCCGCCACATTTAACATTTGGGCAAGAAATATTTAATTCTAACGCATGTACATTCGGTGCTTTCGAAATTTCCTTGGCTACTTCAACGTAATCCTCTGTTTCAGAACCTGCTACGTTCGCAATGATTGGAACATCGAATTTTTCAAGCCATGGTAATTCATTTTGCAAAACACCTTGTAATCCTGGATTTTGTAGTCCAATAGCATTCAACATACCAGAAGACGTTTCCGCCACTCGTGGTGTGGGATTGCCGTAACGAGTCTCAAGTGTTGTCGCTTTGATCATAATCGCGCCAAGCTGTGATAAATCGTACAGATTCCCGTACTCTTTCCCGAAACCGAAACAGCCAGAAGCAGGCATAATTGGATTCTTCAGCTGTAATCCTGGCAATGTAATCGCTAATCTATTCATATCTGTACCACCCCTGCCGGAAATACTGGACCGTCTGAGCATACTTTGACATACGCTTTATCCGTTGCATTTTCATTTGTATGGCAGACACAAGCGAAACAAGCTCCGATTCCGCAGCCCATACGTTGTTCAAATGATAAAAATCCTTTTTTATGCACATACGCTTTTTGCACTGCACTGAGCATTGGCATTGGACCACAGCTGTAGAATGTTTCGAATTCATCGGTTAGTTCACTCATGATATTCGTAACGAAACCTGCTGTTCCGTTACTACCGTCTACTGTTGCGATATGTGTATCGCCAAGCGCAGCAAATTCTTCTTCATAAAAGACTACATCATCTGACTGGAACCCAAGTATATGGATACAGTTGACGCCTTTAGCTGTTAATTGCTTAGACAATTCATATAGTGGTGGTACACCAATTCCCCCACCGATCAATACTGCAGTTTGACCCGCTGAAGTTTCCTCGACTGGGAATCCGTTTCCTAAAGGCCCTAATACGTTAACAATATCTCCTTCACGCTTCTGAGACAGCAACTGTGTACCGTGTCCTTCTGTGCGATAAATAATCGTCATTTCATTTTTTTCTTTATTAATATTCGCGATAGAAATCGGACGTCTAAGTAAAGGTTCGAACGAATCCGATACACGGATATGGACAAACTGGCCTGGAGAAGAAATTTCTCCGACCAGCTTTCCAGTAAGTTTCATTTCAAAAATATTCTTGGCAATTTGCTGCTGTGATCCGATGGTCATTAAATCTTGGATGATCATTCAATCACCTGTGGCTTAGGCATTGCGTCTGTCTGGAATGTCATAGATTCGATAACAGAAAGCATTGCATTCGCTGTATCAATAGACGTGAACGCAGGAACACCATTTTCTACTGACTCACGTCGGATTCTGAAACCGTCACGAGCAGGCTGTTTTCCTTTAGTTAGTGTATTGATCACTAACTGCGCTTGGCCTTTTTGGATGACATCGATCAATGTTGTACCTTCCGTTCCAATCTTTCCTACAGTTTTCACTTCTATATTTGCTGATTCCAGTGCTTTCGCTGTACCTTCTGTCGCTAGAATACGATAGCCGATTTCAACAAAACGTTTTGCGATATCGATGATTTCTTCTTTATCTTTATCAGAAACAGTCATTAATACCGAACCATATTCTTTTACTTCCATACCAGCCGCAACTAAGCCTTTATATAAAGCTTTTTCTAACGTGCTGTCTTTACCCATAACTTCACCTGTTGATTTCATTTCAGGCCCTAGTGTAATGTCAACACGACGTAGCTTAGCAAATGAGAAGACAGGTACTTTAACGTAAACGCCTGCTGGTGCATCTGCAAGTCCGTCCACATAGCCTTGCTCAGCAATCGATTTACCTAGAATTGCCTGAGTGGCTACATTCGCCATTGGAATGTTCGTAATTTTACTCAAGAACGGTACGGTACGGCTTGAACGTGGATTCACTTCGATTACATACACTTGTCCTTCTGAAATTACGAACTGAATATTCATCAGACCACGAATTTTCAAGCCTAGAGCTAAACGCTTCGTGTAATCCGTAATCGTTTCTATCATAGACTGGGAAAGATTTTGTGGCGGATAAACTGCAATTGAGTCTCCCGAGTGAACGCCTGCACGCTCGATATGTTCCATGATTCCAGGAATTAATACCGTTTCACCGTCACAGATCGCATCCACTTCAATTTCCGTACCTGTTAAGTAACGGTCAATTAGAACGGGGTGCTCTGGACTAGCTTTTACTGCATTCTCCATATATTGCAACAACTCTTGTTCGTGATAAACGATTTCCATCGCACGACCGCCTAATACGTAAGAAGGACGAACGAGAACCGGGTAACCAATTTCAGTAGCGATTACAACTGCCTCTGGAACAGATAAAGCTGTTTTACCAAGTGGTTGTGGCACACCGATATCGCGAAGTGCACTTTCAAACTTATCGCGGTTTTCTGCACGGTCAATATCTTCAAGTGATGTTCCTAGAATTTTAACGCCCCGTGCTTCTAATTCATCAGCCAAGTTAATTGCTGTTTGACCACCGAATTGAACGATCACGCCTTCGGGTTGCTCTAGGTCGATGATGTGCATAACATCTTCAATCGTTAACGGTTCAAAATATAGCTTGTCAGAGATGGAGAAGTCTGTAGAAACAGTCTCTGGGTTATTATTGATGATAATCGCTTCATAACCAGCTTCTTGGATCGCCCAAACACAGTGTACTGTCGCATAGTCAAACTCTACGCCTTGTCCGATACGGATTGGACCTGAACCTAGAACAACCACACTCTTTTTATCTGTTTTAACAGATTCGTTTTCCTCTTCATACGTACCATAGAAATATGGTGTATCGGATTCATACTCACCTGCACATGTATCTACTTTTTTATAAACTGGAATTAATTCTTGCTCTTTTCTCCAGCTATATATTTCACGTTCAGTTGTGTTCCAAAATTTTGCCATCGTTACATCTGCAAAACCTAGACGCTTCGCTTTATAAGCTACGTCATAATCGTATGGGTTATTTTTCAATAGTTCTTCATAACGCACGATGTTTTCGAACTTGCGTAAGAAGAATAAGTCGATTGCACTCCACTCATGTAGTGTTTCAATCGTCACACCACGACGTAACGCTTCACCGATGAAGAATAAACGCTCATCTCCAGCTTTTCGAATACGCTTTTCGATCCATTCGTCTGTCATTTCCGCTCCACCTGGAAGTGACAAATCGAATTGACCTGTTTCTAGTGATCGAATAGCTTTTTGAATCGACTCTTCAAATGTACGGCCCATTGCCATTACTTCGCCTGTCGCTTTCATTTGTGTTCCTAGATTACGTTTAGCAGATTCGAATTTATCGAATGGCCAGCGTGGAATCTTCGTAACTACATAGTCAAGTGTCGGTTCGAAACATGCATACGTATTGCCCGTTACCGGGTTCATCATTTCGTCAAGCGTTAAACCGACAGCAATTTTCGCAGCTAATTTCGCAATTGGATAGCCAGTAGCTTTTGAAGCTAATGCAGATGAACGACTTACCCGTGGATTTACTTCAATGATATAGTAATCAAAGCTATGTGGATCAAGTGCTAACTGTACATTACAACCACCTTCAATTTTCAACTCACGAATGATACGTAAAGATACATTACGTAGCATTTGGTTTTCACGGTCTGTTAACGTCTGGCATGGCGCTGCAACGATAGAGTCACCTGTGTGAATACCGACAGCATCGACATTTTCCATATTACATACAACAATTGCATTGTCTGCTGAGTCACGCATTACCTCATATTCAATTTCTTTAAAGCCTGCAATAGACTTTTCAAGCAAACATTGTGTAACTGGGCTGTATTTCAAACCACTTGCTACGATTTCTTCCAAGTCTTCATCGTTATGACAGATTCCTCCGCCTGTGCCGCCAAGTGTAAATGCCGGACGTACAATTACTGGATAACCTATTTCTTTAACGAATGCATACGCTTCATCAATATTATGGATAATATCACTTTCAGGAACAGGTTCTCCCATTTCATTCATTAAGTTACGGAATAAATCACGATCCTCTGCTTTATGGATTGCATCTAATTTCGTACCAAGAATTTCGATTTCTAACTCATCCAAAATTCCAGAATTTTGAAGTTCAATCGCCATATTTAAGCCCGTTTGTCCACCTAGTGTAGGTAGAAGAGCGTCAGGACGTTCTTTACGGATAATGCGACTAACGAATTCTAATGTGATTGGTTCAATGTAGACTTTATCTGCAATTTCCGTATCCGTCATAATGGTTGCTGGATTAGAGTTAATCAGAATTACACGGTAACCTTCTTCTTTTAGAGATAGACACGCTTGTGTACCTGCGTAGTCAAATTCTGCGGCTTGTCCGATAACAATCGGGCCTGAGCCGATGACGAGAATGGATTTAATATCTGTACGTTTAGGCATGAATATTCCCCTTTCGGTTGCTTGCAGTCATCAATTGAATAAAACGGTCAAACAAATAGCTTGCATCTTGTGGCCCAGGAGATGCTTCTGGGTGGAACTGTACAGTAAATGCTTCATACTGCACGCTGCGTAAACCTTCAACACAGTTATCATTCAATGCTTTATGTGTTACTTCAAGACCTGTTCCAGCTAATGAATCTTCAAGTACTTCATAGCCATGACTTTGTGAAGTTAGGTCAGTACGATTCGTATTCAAATCTTTGACAGGATAGTTTCCACCGATGTGGCTGTTTTTCATTTTTGCTGTCTTTGCGCCACAAGCGAGTGCAAATAGCTGATGTCCAAGTCCGATACCGAAGATCGGCTTTTTGCCTAGCAATTCTTTAATCGTCTCGACCGCACCTTCTACGTCTTCAGGATTTCCTGGACCGTTTGACAATAGAATGCCGTCTGGGAACAATGCTAGGATTTCTTTTGCTGAAGTATCATGAGGCACTACGATTACATCACAATCTTTTTTATTCAGTTCACGTAAAATGCCGTGTTTGATGCCGTAATCAATAACAACTACGCGCTTTCCTAAACCCGGGCTCGGGTAAGGTCGTTTAGTAGAAACTTTAGCTACCAAGTCAGTTGGCAGTTCATAACCTTGCACTTCTGCAAGTGTTGCTTCGACATCGATATCTTCTCCAGCAGCCGTTAGCTTACCTTTAAGAGCACCTTTATCACGCAATAGACGAGTCAATTTACGCGTATCGATTTCCTGAATACCCGGAATACCTTTTAATGTAAGTAAATCACCTAACGACATACCGCTACGGAAGTTAGAAGGCTCTTCCGTTAACTCTCTAACGACTAAACCATTAATCGCAAGGTCGATGGATTCATAATCGTCACGGTTAATACCATAGTTGCCGATCAATGGATATGTCATGACTACAATTTGTCCACAACCTGAAGGGTTAGAAATAGTTTCCTGATAACCCGTCATGCCTGTTGCAAATACCGCTTCTCCTACTGAAGCACTTTCTGCTCCGAAAGCTTTTCCTTCAAAAATGGATCCGTCTTCTAGTACTAAATATCTTTTTGTCATTATTGACCATCCTTCCAGACGATGTTTCCACCGAAAATTGTCATTACAGGCCATCCAGCGCAATCCCAGCCGTCAAATGGTGTGTTCTTGCCCTTTGATACAAATGTCGTACGATCGATTTTCTGTTCTTTTTCAAGATTAATTAAAACTAAATCTGCTACTGCGCCTACTTCAATTTTACCATATGGTAAGTTGAATACTTCTGCCGGCTTTACTGTCATCCAATCAAGTAATTGCTTTAGTGTCCAGTGTCCTGGTTTAACGAAATTTGTATACAAAAGAGGGAACGCCGTTTCGAACCCTGTAATCCCAAATGGTGCTTTTGCGATACCGACTGCCTTTTCATCTGCCGTATGTGGTGCGTGGTCCGTAGCGATACAATCAAGTGTGCCGTCTAATAATCCTTCACGCAATGCTTCACGATCTTCTTTTGAACGAAGTGGTGGATTCATCTTCCAGTCCGCGTCGTCTCCAGGTACATCGTTTTCTTCTAGCAATAAATGGTGTGGACTCACTTCAGCCGTCACATGAATTCCTGCTTTTTTTGCATCACGAATGGTGCGAACAGATTCTTTTGTACTAACGTGGCATACGTGATAATGCGCACCCGCAGCTTCCGCTAATAAAATATCTCTCGCAATATGTACTGACTCAGCGATTGAAGGAATGCCCGGCAAACCAAGTTCTTTATTACGTGATCCTTCATGCATTGCTCCGCCGTAGATCAACGTATTATCTTCACAATGCGCAACGATTGGCATATTAATAGCCGCTGCATCTTGCATCGCTTCATACATCATGCCCGCTTCTTGCACACCTACACCGTCATCGGTGAACGCGAATGCTCCATGTTCTTTTAGTTCTGCTAAGTTCGTACGCTCTTTCCCAGCTTCTCTAATTGTGATGGATGCATATGGTAACACGCGAATTCTTGAGTTTTCTTCAATCAACTGATTGATCTTTCCTAAGTTTTCTTTCGTATCAGGTACTGGACGAGTATTTGGCATAGAACAAATGGTTGTATAGCCGCCTTTTGCTGCTGCATGTGTTCCAGTAGCTATTGTTTCTTTATGCTCTCCGCCGGGCTCTCTTAAGTGGACGTGTACATCGATGAAGCCTGGGGATAGTAATAAGCCTTTCCCATCTACGATTTCACAGCCAGCTGCCGCCAATTGACTACCGATTTCTGCAATAGTACCTTCAGAAAGTAGTACGTCTGTTTCAATCATCGCGCCCTCTTCGTTTAGCATGTGTACATTTTGAATTAACATTTTCATATTACTTCCGCCCCTTTAATATTATTTCCAAAATAGCGGCTCGAATATAGACGCCATTTTCGACTTGTTTAAAAATACGTGATTGTGGACTTTCGATTAAACAGTCCGCAATTTCCACATCTCGATTTACAGGTGCTGGATGCATGATGATTGCTTCTTTTTTCATTCTAGCTGCACGTTCTACTGTTAACCCATATTGTTCGTGGTACGCGTCTTTCGTATAAGCCATTTCCGTGTTGTGACGCTCATGTTGTACACGGAGAAGCATAACGACATCACTCATTTCAATCACTTCATCCCAGTTGTCCACACTGTCAAACTCTCCTGCCCACTCCGGCGGACAAAGGAATGTAACTTCCGCACCGAGTTTACGTAATGCTTCCGCATTGGAACGCGCTACACGACTGTGTGCAATATCTCCTGCAATAAGGACTTTCAATCCTTCAAAACTACCGAACTCTTCCTGAATCGTGAAGATATCCAACAGCGATTGTGTCGGGTGTTGACCAGAACCGTCTCCCGCGTTGATGATAGCCACATTCGTACGATCGACTAGTTCTTTATAGAAACCGTCAGCTGGATGACGGATGACTAATGCATCTAATCCGATTGCTTCTAACGTCCTAATCGTATCATATAAAGTTTCACCTTTTAAGGTACTTGAAAAACTAGTTTCAAACGGGATAACTTCCGCTCCTACTTTTCTTTCCGCCATTTCAAAACTTGTCTTCGTTCGTGTACTTGGCTCGAAAAACAAGTTGCATACGGTATAAGTTCCCGGAAGTTCACGGAAGCCTAGCCGCTTAAAATTAGCGGCTCGCTCAAGTATGAGCATGATTTCTTCCACAGTTAGATCTTTCATTGAAACTAAATGTTCCATCAGATATTCCCCCTTCACGAAATGCAGGTTCTTACTGCAACTTATCTAGTATTAGCTCTCTTCTTCATCCAACATCGTGGAATCTTTTTTTCCTGGTAGAACTAAATTCAATAGCACACCAACGATCGCTGCCAATGCCATACCGCCCACTTCAAATGTCGGGCTAAATTTAATAGTTGCTCCACCGATTCCAATGACTAAGATAATCGAGGCAATGACTAAGTTCCGTTGATTATCAAAATCAATTTTATGGTCTATCAACATCCGCATTCCGGAAGAAGCGATAATTCCAAATAAAAGAATCGATATGCCGCCCAGTACAGCAGAAGGTATCGTTGCGATAATCGCCATAAATTTTCCTAAGAACGAGAACATAATCGCAAATACTGCAGCACCTAAAATGACATACACACTATACACCCGTGTGATCGCAAGAACTCCAATATTCTCTCCATATGTAGTTTTTGGTGGACCACCAACTAAACCACTGATTAATGTTCCCAGTCCATCTCCAAGCAATGATCTATGGAGACCTGGATTATGGATGTAGTTTCGATCTACGACTTTTCCAAGTACTAACTGATGTCCAATATGTTCTGCAATCGTAACAATCGCAATGGGTACCATAATGATTAACAGAGTTGGTGTCACAACAAACGGATAATCGATACCAGGAATAAGCATCTCCGGAACAGCAAACCATTTCGCTTCCACTACTTTACTGAAATCAAGGATTCCAATAAAGGCTGAATATGTGTAACCAACAATAATTCCGATCAATACTGGCATTAAGCTAATAATTCCTTTAAAGAACATTAAACAAAATACTGCAGCTCCTAACGTCACCAATGCAGCTGAAAAGTGTAAGCCGCTGTAGACTGTTTCATTTCCTACAGTAATCGTACTAGCCATGCTAATTGCTGTTGGTGCAATTGCTAATCCGATGACCATAATGACTGGCCCTACAACAATTGGTGGTAAAATTTTCATAACCCAGTGAAAGCCTGTTTTATAAATTAGAAGCGAAATAATCGCATAGACTAAAGCGACAAACATACTTCCAATCATCGCACTGCCGATACCGCCTGTTTGAGTGGCCATCTGTATCGGGATGATAAAGGCGAAAGACGATCCTAAATACGCTGGCACTTGAAACTTCGTGACGATTATAAATACGATCGTTGCGATTCCACTCGTCAATAATGCGATGGCCGGACTTAACCCAACAAGTTGTGGCACTAAAATAGTTGCACCGAACATCGCGAACATATGCTGGAGACTTAGCGCTAACCAACGGACTGGTTGCGGTTTTTCATGTACATCTAATACTTTTTGACTCATCTGTCGTTTCCTCCGAGCTACTTATAGTGTGCGTGTATGGATTGTCACGCCATCTGTTCCATCTGTTTCGACCATACTGACAACGACTCGCTCTTCACTTGACGTTGGAATGTTTTTACCTACGAAATCTGGGCGAATCGGTAATTCACGATGCCCTCTATCCACCAGAACCGCGAGTTGAATCGATGATGGTCTTCCAAGATCCATTACCGCGTCTAAAGCCGCACGAACCGTTCTTCCTGTATACAGTACATCATCCACTAAAATCACTTTTTGATTGGCGACATCATGTGCGATGTCGACTTGCTGTACTAATGCTTCCTCTAGATTATTCTTTACTTGCAGATCGTCACGATACAGCGTGATATCTAGTTCACCCGTTTTAATAGGCTTTCCTTCAATTATTTCAATCCTCTCAGCTAAGCGTTTTGCTAAAATAGCACCTCTTGTTTTGATGCCTACCAATATACAATCATCAATGCCCCTATTTTTCTCAATAATTTCATGGGCTATACGTGTAACAGCCCTCGTGATGGCTTGATCATCTAGTATCGCTGCTTTCTCAGCCATATTCATGGTTCCCCTTTCAATTCTTATAGTTAGTCAAAAAAGCCCACCAGTCAGAGTTGACTGGTGGGCAGACGTGCAGAAAAAAGCATACATTGATCCTAACCGCAGTAAGGCATCATGTAATTCCGTGCAACCTTCCCAGCCTCACAGGACTGACTTTAAAGGTATCGCTATTCAATTACTTACACGAGTATACTGCTAGCAACTACTGTTTGTCAACGCTTATTGTCGACGCAAGTCATTTAGCAATTGTTTATAATTTTCAGGTAACGAAGCTATAAATTCCATATATTCATCTGACACTGGGTGTTGGAAACCAACTGTTCCTGCATGCAGTACTTGACCGCCAAAGTCAATCGTTTTTCTAGGTCCATATTTCGGATCTCCAACTAACGGGTAACTAATATACTTCATATGAACACGGATTTGGTGCGTTCTTCCCGTTTCTAATCTACATTCTACTAATGTATACTCTCCAAAACGTTCGAGTACTTTGAAATGAGTAACTGCATGTTTCCCGTCATCTACAACAGCCATTTTCTGGCGGTCACGCTTATCTCTACCGATTGGTGCATCAATCGTTCCATTGTCATGCGGTATATGACCGTGAACGAGCGCCGTATAAACACGTGTTACTGACTTTTCCACTAGTTGATTCACTAACGATACATGCGCTTTATCATTTTTAGCTACCATCAATAAACCTGAAGTATCTTTATCGATTCGGTGTACGATACCCGGTCTCATGACGCCATTAATACCTGACAGATCTTTTACTTGATACATTAATCCATTAACGAGCGTTCCATTTAGATGACCAGGTGAAGGGTGAACGACCATTCCAACCGGTTTGTTGACGACCAGTACATCTGCATCTTCATAAACAATTTCTAAATTAAGATTTTCTGCGACAATGTCGTATGCTTCAGGTTCTGGCTCCATTACCGAGATTATATCGCCTAGCTTCACCTTAACATTTGGTTTGACGGAACTTTTGTTTACTTGAATATGTTCATCTTTCACCCATTGCTGGATTTGCGTACGAGACCAATCTGGTTGTAACGTAGCGAGTGCTTTGTCGATTCTGTTACCTGCTAGTTCTTCTGTAATTTCAAATTCAATTCTTTCCATTATGACACCTTTTTCTTTTTCTTTTTCTCATCGAGTACTACATGCAATAAGATGAGTATGACGGCAATTGTCAGTGCGGCATCTGCAATGTTAAATATCGGAAAATCATAGCGGATTATTGGAATTAGAACACTGATGAAATCTACAACTTCCCCTTTCAATAAACGATCGATAAAGTTACCAATCGCTCCGCCAAGCAATAACATTAAACTGATACCTAGTAATCGGTCTTTTTTTCCTTCTGTATGAAAAAAGTAAAGTATAGCAGCAACTACTACAACGGTTACGATATAGAAAAGCCACATCTTCCCTTCGAGCATTCCCCATGCAGCCCCGCGGTTACGGTGCGATAGCAAGCTTACATAAGGATCCATTATTGAAATATGTTCACCTAGTTCCATGTTTTTCACTACTAGCCACTTTGTTAGCTGATCTAGTCCAATGATCAGCGCGGCAATTGCATAATAAGCGATCACTACGTGTACCTCCGTCCAGCGATTTTCTACTTAAGTTTACCACAAATCGTAAGTAGTATTACATTTAACAACGCTACGTAAATGTAAAAACCATCATCATCCACGAATGAATGATGATGGTTGTGACATCAAAATTGCTTACGCATAGTGTTCTTTCACAACAGTTGCGCATCGTGTACAAAGTGCAGGATGCGATCCATCTTCTCCTACAGTTGTGGAGATCGTCCAGCAACGTTCACACTTTTCGCCTTTAGCTGATTCAACTAACACAGTTGCACAATCCAATTTCAGCGCGTTTGGAAGTTCTGCATTTTTACTTTCTTCAAACGCTGATACGATGAAGAATTGCGCAAAATCGATATCAGATGCTTCTAGAATTCCTTGTTGGTCTTCAGGCAAGACAATCGTTACTTTTGCTTCCAAAGATTTACCGATAACTTTTGCATTTCGTGCTTCTTCTAACGCTTTCAAGACATCATTGCGAATATCCATCAAATGATCAAAGCGTTCGCGAAGCTTTTCTGCCGCTTCACCTTTTTGATCTGCTTCTGGCATATCTGTTAATTGGACGCTATCTGCTTCCTTGACTTGTAAACATTCCCACATTTCATCTGCAGTATGTGGCAGAATTGGTGTCGTTAATTTTACTAATGTGATTAATGTATCGTACATAACAGACTGCATCGCACGACGATGCGGATGATTAACACCTTCGATATACACTACGTCTTTCGCGATATCCAAGTAGAACGAACTGAGTACACCTGTACAGAAGTTATTCACCGCATGGTAGACAGTGGCGAATTCATAATTGTCATACGCTTGACGCACTTCTTCAATCAAATCTTGTAGCTTCACATAGACATACTGGTCAACCGGACGCATGTCTTCAAACGCTACACGGTTTATTGAAGGATCAAAGTCCGCCACGTTACCATGTAAGAAACGAAGCGTATTACGAATCTTACGGTATACTTCAGAAACCTGCTTGAAGTTTGAGTCAGATACACGAACGTCCGCTGTATAATCTACCGATGATACCCATAGACGCACAATATCTGCACCTAATTGATTGATTACTTTTGAAGGCACAATGACATTACCAAGTGATTTACTCATTTTACGGCCATTTTTATCTAATGTGAAACCATGACTTAGAATTCCTTTATATGGTGCAATTCCATTAATCGCAACACTTGTTGTTAACGAAGAGTTGAACCAGCCACGATATTGGTCAGAGCCTTCTAGGTAGAGGTCCGCTGGATAGACAAGATCATCACGCTCATCTAACACACCTTGATGTGTTGTACCAGAGTCAAACCAAACATCCATAATATCCGTTTCTTTCGTGAACTCACCATTCGGGCTGCCTTCATGTGTGAATCCTTCAGGCAATAATTCTTTGGCTGATCGTTCGAACCAAATATTCGAGCCGTTCTCACGGAATAGTTCTGCTACGTGACTGATTGTTTCATCTGTCAATATTGCTTCTCCGTTTTCCGCATAAAATACCGGAATTGGAACTCCCCATACACGTTGACGAGAAATACACCAATCACCACGGTCACGAACCATATTGAACAAGCGTGTTTCACCCCATGATGGTGTGAACTCCGTCTTACGGATAGCTTCTAATAGATCACTTCTGAATAGTTCAATCGAAGCAAACCATTGAGCCGTTGCACGGTAAATTACCGGCTTTTTCGTACGCCAGTCATGCGGATACGAGTGTGTAAAGAAGCTGAGCTTTTTAAGTGCACCCACTTCATCCAACTTTTCAGTGACTGCTTTGTTTGCATCTTCATAGAACATACCAGTAAAGTAAGGAGCTTCTTCTGTCATCACACCACGGTCATTAATTGGTGATAGTGCATCGATACCATATGTCTTACTTACGTAGAAGTCGTCTTCCCCGTGTCCAGGTGCTGTGTGAACACAGCCAGTACCTGCGTCGGCTGTAACGTGCTCTCCAAGCATAACAAGTGAATCGCGATCATAGAATGGGTGTTGTGCGACGACACGGTCTAGATCAGCTCCAAGCACTTCTTGTTCGACCATATATTCTTCCCACTCTAGCTCTTTTGCTAAAAACTCTACTAAGTCTTTTGCCACTAGTAATTTTTCACCTTTAGCGTTTACTACTACATACGTAAATTCCGGATGCACAGAGATTCCAAGGTTCGCCGGAATTGTCCAAGGCGTTGTCGTCCAAATAAGAATTTTCACATCTGTAGCTAGTACACCTTTACCATCACGAATCGGGAAACTAACATAAATCGATGGAGATTTCTTATCATGATACTCGATTTCTGCTTCTGCGAGGGCAGATTCACTAGACGGAGACCAATATACTGGTTTTAATCCTTTATAGATATAGCCTTTTTTTGCCATCTCACCAAATACTTGAATTTGGCGGGATTCAAATGCGGGCTTTAATGTAATATATGGATTATCCCAATCACCACGTACACCTAAACGTCTGAACTGTGTGCGCTGATTATCGATTTGTTGAAGCGCATATTCTTCACACTTTTCACGAAACTCCGCCAAGCTCATTTTCTTACGATCGACACCTTTATTAACAAGTGCTTGCTCAATTGGTAAACCGTGCGTATCCCAGCCCGGAACATACGGTGCATGGAATCCTGACATTGATTTGTAACGAACGATAAAGTCTTTTAATACTTTATTGAGCGCGTGTCCCATATGCAAGTCACCGTTGGCATATGGTGGTCCGTCATGAAGTACGAAAAATGGTCTTCCTTTCGTACGTTCCTGAACTTGCTGATAAATATTTTTCTCGTTCCATTTTTCTTGTATTTTAGGTTCGTTATTCGGTAGATTCCCTCGCATAGGAAAATCTGTTTTCGGCATTAGCAGTGTATCTTTATATTCCATTTCAATTCCTCCTCAAAATAGTTGCTTGAAACATTGTAGGGTTTTCTAAAAAAACAAAAAAATCCCCATCCCAAAAAGGGACGAGGACTATTCTCGCGGTACCACCCTACTTGCAATCATCCTAGACAATTGCCGCTTAGCCACTGATAACGGCAGTGTAACCGGGAGAATGTACATATCCATAATCCAGCTCAAGAGTGATTTTCGTCTCTAATTCACCACCAGGCTTCCACCACCCCTAGCTCGCTATAGGCAAAGTCAGAAAGTACTCTCTCTTTCAACGCTTATTTATTAAGTATTGTAAGTATAAAAATCTCGCTTGTACTTGTCAAGCTTCTTTCATTTCTTTCACTGTATTCGTTTCTTCTATTTCTTTCAAGTCGTCTAAAGAAACTAAAGGCGCGTCCAATTCTTTCTCGGCAACCTTTTCAACGCTTGATGTATCTAGTTCATATTTCAACAGGTCATCCCAATCTTCCGTGTTGATCATATCGAGTTGTGCTTCAACCATCATTTTAAAGCGACTTTTGAAAATTTTAGATTGCTTTTTCAAGACTTCAACTTCTAGCGCAATTTTTCTCGCTTGAGCTAGAGCATCATTAACGAGCCTGTCTGCATTCTTTTCTGATTCTTTAACGATTAATTTCGATTCCTGAATTGCATTTTTCCGCACATCTTCAGCCGCACTTTGCGCAATTAGAATAGATTGTTGCATCGTTTCCTCGATTGTTTTAAAGTGTGCAATTTTCGAATCCTTATCCGCAATGACATTTTCTAATTCTTCATTCTTCTTTATAACATTCTCAAAGTCTTTCATAAGTTGTTGTAAGAATTCATTGACCTCGTTTTCATCATAACCACGAAATTTCGTGGTGAACGTTTTGTTATGTATATCCGTAGGGGTTAAAGCCATAAAATGCTTTCTCCTTTCAGTCTAATCCATCTCAGGAAGATCATTATTGTCTATACTACTTGATTAAACACTACTTCTGGGATTTTATCAAGGTTTTCCCTGTCAGACTAACGCACCAATCATCACGCGAATTTTGTCTTTTTTTGTGCGTCCTTCAATACTCAAAATTTTATACCGTCCGAAACCTCTGATTGATAGCACATCCGCCACTTCCACTTCAAATGCTTGCTGATCTATCATCGCCCAGTTCACTTTCACTTTCTCACCTTTTATAAGAGATGAAGCTTTCGCTCGTGAACTATTCGTTAATGATGCAACAACCGCATCAATCCGAAGTGAACTAATAATATGCATTTCTTCTGTCCATTCTTCTTCAATCACTATGACGTCCTTCACATCTAGCACCGGCTGGACGGAAACCTTCACTTTACCCACTTGCGTGAAGTTCACATGGATATATTCGGATACTTCCGTCGAAACCGCAAATTGCACTGCTACTTCACTTAGACGAATATCACCAAAGCGCGAACGGTCGATTCCGACTGCCATCAAAGAACCAAGTAGTTGCGAATGTTTCATCGTGACAAATTTCTGCGGGTATTGAACTTGATACAAGCTAATTTGAAATTCATCTGTTGTAGGCGTGTAGTAGTCTGGATAAATTAAGACACGCTGACGCTCTGGATCCGAAAACCCTCCTGCTGCCGTCATCATTAAGTCTGAATTTCTAATGATGGACTCCGTAATAAATCGCTGACGCGGATCCAAAAACTCTGTCAATTTAGGCGCATACGTATCCTCTACTTCTTTCACCCAACTATTCACTTTTTCTATAAATGGTCGTTCTTCTTTACGAAAATGCTGGAAAATCGATTCCATTATACATATTCTCCTTATACAAAAAAATCCCCACCCTTGTGAGGATTTCCGTTTTCAGTTGAAAGCATACTTGTTTTACAATAGTCCTCTTATCATGAAATAAAGCTGGACGATTCCACGATTGATTAATTGCAAAGCAAACAATGCTGCGATTGGGGAAATATCAATCATTCCTAGAGGCGGAATAAACTTTCGGAAAAATCCTAAATAAGGTTCAGTAACCTTCGCCAGAAACTGTCCGAATTTTGTTTCTTTAGTGGACGGTACCCAAGACATCAAAATATATATAATCAAAAGAAAGGAATATAGTTGAACCGCATTCCTAATAAATAAAACGATATTAAATAATATTGCATCCATAATAGCATGTACACCTCATTCAAAATTGTCCGACTTCTACTTATGTAGAAGTTTCAGGTAGACGAAACCTTTTTTTATTCGGGTTGATATTCTGTAATCGACCCTGCCACTTCTACGTTTTCTGGTGCACAAATAAATATATCAGTGCCCACTCGTTGAATGTCACCACCGAGCGCATAGACGGTACCACTTAAGAAGTCGATAATACGAAATCCTTGATCCCGTTCAATCCTTTGTAAGTTCACCACAACAGAACGTTTGTTTTTTAAATGCTCTGCAATTTCCTGTGCTTCCGCATAAGAATGTGGTTCTACTAAAATCACTTTAGATGACTTTTGTATACTTTGCAAACTGATTATCGGTGTAGCTGGTTGTGGTTTGAAATTAGGATTAGGAGTGCCTGCGTGTTTTTTGCCATTCGCTCTCTTTACTTCTTTGCGAGCTGGTGGCTGACTGACTCGTTTCTGTTTTACTGGCGGCTCTTTAACAACTTCATCGTCTTCCACCCAAAACATTTTTTCAAATCGTTTTTTGAGGCTCATTCAGTTTCCTCTCTTTCTGTTCCGGCTAATGCGGTTCCGATGCGTATATGCGTCGCACCTTCTTCAATTGCAATCTCGAAATCATTTGACATCCCCATTGATAATTGCGTACAAGGTGCATAAGACAGGTTTTTAGCTGAGATTTGATCGCGTACTTCTCGCAATGAACGGAAAACATGTCGTATTATCGATTCATCTTCCGTATTTGGCGCCATTGTCATCAAACCGACGACATGAACATTTTCATAAGCTGCTAATTGTTCAAAGAACGCGTCCGCTTCTTGCGGTGTAATTCCAGACTTTGATTCTTCACCTGATACATTGACTTGTACAAAGCAATCTAACGGCTTCGCAGCACGTTTATTTACTTCTTTCGCAAGGCTCAGACGATCTAAAGAATGGAGACAATCGATGCGTCCAATTAGTTCTTTTACTTTACGAGTTTGCAAGTTCCCGATAAAATGCCAGTTTGCTGTATCTTTAATTACATCTTGCTTTTCAAGTAAACCTTCCAAGCGATTTTCACCTAAATCTTTGACACCTATATCGAGTAATGCTTGTGCTCTAGCTGCTGATACTTGTTTCGTTACCGCAATCAACGCGACTTCTTCAGAACTGCGATGAACTTTTTCGCAAGCATCTTTAATTTGTTGTTGTATAGTGGCTAACCGTTGTTCAAGTTGATTCACAATATCACTACTTTTCATTTACTTTGCTTCATTGTAACAAGCAAAGCACTAGATATCAACGATAAGTCATTCATTTGACTGTTTATTCTGGATGAGTATGATATCTTTACCAATAGTCATAACATCTTGATAACCGACCTTTCGTACACCTTTTGATTTGCTTTCTGAGAAAAAAGACCGTTCGATTTCACCAATATGAAGTTTTTCAATTCTTCCTTTGTCGATGTCGATCGTCGCATCCTGGACGAACCCAAGGAAGGATCCTTTTTTCAATTCAATCACTTCTTTTTTCTGTAAGCTGGAAAAACGCATAGTTTCCCCTCCTTCTTTCATACTATGCAGAGGGTGTTTTATTGAGAACGCAAAAAAAGCTACCACGAACACGGTTTTGTGTAGTGGTAGCTTACAATACACCTAATTATTCTTTTGCTCGATTCCTAAACGAATTTTTTCCATAGCATGTTTTTCGATTCTGGAAATTTGGGCTTGGGATATACCTAGTTCTTTGGCGATTTCCGTTTGAGTCTGCCCTAGATAAAATCGTTTAGAGACGATCAGTTGCTGACGTTCATTTAATTCTTCCACACTTTCTTTGATGGATACGTAGTTCATCCAGCGGTCTTCAGAGACACGTTGATCGTGTAGTTGGTCCATCATGTAGATTGGGTCTCCTCCATCGCTATTCATCGGTTCATGAAGCGACATAGGGTCTTGTATCGCATCCAGTGCAAAAAGAATATCTTCCTCTGGGATGCCAGTCAGTTTTTCTAAGTCCGAGATGCGCGGCTCGCGTTGATGTTCATTGACATATTGTTCTTTAGCTCGGATTGCTTTATAAGCGATATCACGTAATGACCTGGATACACGAACAGCATGATGATCTCGCAGGTGGCGTTTGATTTCTCCGATAATCATCGGTACAGCATAGGTGGAAAATCGAACATTATGTTTCAAATCAAAATTGTCTATAGCTTTCAACAAACCTATGCAACCTACTTGGAATAAATCGTCAGCTTGTTCACCACGATAGTTAAAACGCTGAACTAAACTTAGTACAAGACGCAAATTCGCAAACACCAATTCATCTCTGGCAAATTCGTCGCCGCTTTGCAAACGGATGAAAGTTTCCTTCATCACTTCGCTCGTCAATAATGGCAGCTCGGACGTATTGACTCCACAAATTTCTACTCTGGAACGTACCATTGGCTTTTCCTCCGCATTCTATAGGTGAGTGTAAACGTAGTTTGTCCTCAACTCTTTAGAATATGCGGTTTCATAAATCGCCAATTTCTGCCGCTAAATAAATTTATGAAATTGGTTGGTTCAATCGATCACGGAGATCTGAGATTATTTTCTTTTCTAATCTGGATATATACGACTGTGAAATACCTAGCAGATCCGCTACTTCTTTCTGCGTCATTTCAACCGTTCCCATCAAACCAAAGCGTTGCTCCATAATGTAGCGCTCTCTTTCATCCAATCCCGAAATGGCATCAATCATATATTGTCTTTCTAATTTCTTTTCTACATCATCTGTAATAATATCTTCATCTGTCCCTAAAATATCAGATAGAAGCAACTCATTACCATCTGCATCTGAGTTCAATGGTTCGTCAAATGAAATCTCGGAACGCATACGGCTAGTTTTACGTAAATGCATCAGAATTTCGTTTTCAATACAACGTGAAGCGTACGTAGCTAGCTTAATATTCTTATCCGCTTTAAACGTTTCTATCGCTTTGATTAATCCAATTGTACCGATGCTGATTAAATCCTCGATATTCGTATTCGTATTGTCAAAGCGTCTAGCGATGTAAACAACTAACCGTAAATTCTTTTCAATTAGTGTGTCGCGAGCATCGGGATCACCATTCATTAACGCTTGAATCGTGATCGCTTCTTGTTCTTTATCCAGAGGTCTTGGAAGAGATTCATGTCCACCAATATAAAATGTCCCGTTTTTTCTTCTGAAGAAACTCGCTAAATAAGAAACCCATTTTTTCATTTCAGTTAACATGTAGCCGTTCTCCTCTCTTCTTTCATGACTTCCATTGCACTCACTTGCAAAATAGCCGAAGCACCTTGCGGATAATTATGCTGTTCTTTCGTCAAGACGATATATCCAACAGGTAACGACTGTTCGTCAACCAACCAACTTTCAAACTTTATTCCAACAGCCCATGACGCACCTTGCACGGTTTGCAATCGAATGAGGCGCAAATCTTTTTGATACGGTGTAGGAAATTGCGATAAATTAGGCGAATTTCCTGATTTCCAATTTTCTAAAGCTGCTACAAAATCGCTCGGTAACTGCTCTTTCACTGCTTCTAATCCAACGAAATGAACCGCAGCACCAGACAGTGGTTCTACACAGTGATTACCCGTATCAATAAATACCTTTATCGGGATTGATCGTCCCCAAATCTTCACCACAGATTCCAATGTGTAACTGATTAACTTCGACATTGTACGCGTATCCAACCATTTCACCTTTACTACGTAAAGCGAGAGATAGGTGAGACCAATAGCGAATAATAAAAATACGTTACTTTTGACAATTGATACATTTGTGTAAACAAGCGTTAGCATTCCTCCTGCAAAAAAGGAGGCTATTAACACAGCCAGAATAGAGCTTTTCCAATTCGCGATTGTTTGTCCAAAGGCTATATACGTCATTCCTAAAAAAGTAAAGATGATGGCTAGCATCGAGTATGGGAACAACGTAACAAAGAAGGCTCCGATAAATGAAGCGCCCCACAACCTCCTTCTGCTCGATTGATGATTTCCTACTTTATTAGTGAATGACAGGATGGCGTAATTAAAGAGCATATTGATTCCTATCATCAGTTCTCCATACATATGCCGGCCTCCTTACGAACAGATTATCACGGCTGTCCTGAAAAACCTGTCAACCTTTGCACGGTTTAACGCAATACCTTCGACAAAGTTTGAAATAGGAACACAGTGGGTAGTACAAGATTTACGCTTTCCGAGGGGCGTTAGGTGCGCACGTACTTAGGTAAGTTGGCTCACTGCAGGCTCATCTGATCGCGTCCGACTAGATCACAAAGAAACGTGATACTACCCCATTTCCTTTTAACCTCGATCCCGATCAGATTTTACTCTCACTCTAAATGAAATAAAAAAGCTTTCCAGTAAGAGATGTTGATCTCTTACTGGAAAGCTTTAGTTTGATTCTTATTTACGACGTTGACGATTACGCAAGAACGTTGGGATATCAAGTTGCTCATCGTGTTGATAAGTTTGTGGTTGTCTTGGTTCCGGTTGCTCGTAACGTGGCTCTTCGTATCTGCTTTGTGCTGGTGCTTGTTGTTGTATCGGTCTGCTTTCACGTTGACGTACATTACCTGCAACACCAGGGCCCCTGCTTGGTCTGCCTGGTGCTAGTTGCTCTTCGGTGAATCCAGTGGCGATGACTGTAACGATGATTTCATCTTTCAAGTCATCGTTAATCACTGAACCGAAGATCATGTTAACGTTTTCGTCAGATGCTGTTGCTACGATGTCAGCTGCTTCTTGTACTTCAAACAAGCTGAGGTTTGAACCGCCTGTTATGTTCATCAAGACACCTTTTGCTCCGTCGATTGACGTTTCAAGCAATGGACTTGATATCGCTTTTTTCGCTGCTTCTGCTGCTCTGTTTTCTCCAGTCGACATACCGATTCCCATCAATGCAGAACCTTTGTTGTACATGATTGTCTTAACGTCTGCAAAGTCCAAGTTGATCAAACCAGGTACTGCGATCAAATCGGAGATACCTTGAACACCTTGACGCAATACATTGTCAGCTTCTCTAAAGGCTTCAAGCATTGGTGTATTTTTGTCAACGATTTCAAGTAATTTGTCATTTGGAATGACGATTAGCGTATCAATAGCTTCTTTCATCGCTGCGATACCACCGGCTGCTGATGTTGATCTTTTTCTACCTTCGAAAGTGAATGGACGTGTTACAACACCTACTGTTAACGCGCCAATATCTTTAGCGATTTGAGCGATGACAGGTGCTGCACCCGTACCTGTTCCTCCACCCATTCCAGCTGTAACGAAGACCATATCTGCCCCGCGTAACGCTTCTTCAATTTGTTCTTTACTTTCTTCTGCTGCTTTTTTACCAACTTCAGGATTTGCGCCAGCGCCTAATCCTCTAGTTAATTTTTCACCAATCTGCAATTTCACTTCAGCTGATGAAAGCTGCAATGCTTGAGCATCTGTGTTTACCGCAATAAATTCAACACCTTGCACTCCATGTTCGATCATACGGTTTACAGCGTTGTTTCCACCGCCACCTACTCCAATTACTTTAATAACTGCTAGTGAATCTATGTTCATATCAAATTCAAGCATTGGTTTTCCTCCTCTAATTTAGCTACAATTGCCATGTGGTAAGTACTTTTATTCGAAGAAATTGTCGAACATTTTCTTAGCTTTTTTCATGAATCCTTCGCCTTTTTCTTTTTTAGGTTTTACAGCTTTAGGCGCTGGTTCAGAAACTTCATAAGTTGATTCATTTGATTGCGGCAGACTTGCTTGTCCTTCTTCATATCCGAAGAACACGTCTTCCATGTATGCATAACGAATCAAGCCGACCGCAGTGGAGTACATCGGCTCTCTGACACCTATATATTCTGGCGTGTATAGTCGAACTCTTGTCTTGAACACTTCACGAGCTAATTGTAACATCCCGTCAAGCTTAGCAGTTCCACCTGTAATGACAATCCCACCAGGTAAATCACGGATACCAGCCGCATATAGGTCTTCTAAAATCAGTTCAAATAACTCTTCCAAACGTGAACCGATGATGTCAGAGATAAAGCGTTGACTATATTGGTCTTTCGCATCTGACCCGACTACAGGCACTTCAAACAACTCTTCATCCGAAGCTTCCTCATAATAGGCATGTCCGTGTTGATGTTTAATCATTCTTGCTTGTTCAGTTGGAGTCTTCAATACGATAGATAAATCCTTCGTGATATGATCTCCACCAACTGGTAGTACAGATGTATTGATTAGACGATTTTCCGCGAACACGGAAACTGTAGTAGAACCACCGCCGATATCAATAAATGCCGTGCCATGATACATTTCATCTTCAGATAATGCGAATGTACCTGCAGCCAATGGTTGCAAATAAATTTCGCGAATTTGAAGTCCTGCCTTTTCTACACATCGTAAAATGTTATGTAGTTGAGTTTTAGATGTCGTAATTAACGTTGCATCCATTTCCAATCTTACACCCATCATACCACGAGGGTCTGTGATTTCGTCATAATCATCTACAATAAATTGCTTAGGCACTAAATTGACAAATTCTCTTTCTTGCGGCACATTCATCACTTGTGAAGACTTCATGACTCTTTCCAAATCGTCATCCGTAATTTCTCGATTTTCTGAGTTTACAGCGACTACACCTTTAACATTTTGGAACTGCACACCATTTGCAGGGATGCCGAGTACTACCTCCTCAATTTTCAAACCTGTCATTCGCTCAGCCTGTTCGATCGCTTTGCGAATCGATTGAACGGTGGCATCAATATCAATAATTGTTCCTTTACGAATACCTGCCGATTGCACATTCCCTACACCAATTACATGCAAGGAGTTATTATCCATCTCTCCAATTAACACTTTAATTGTGGATGACCCTATATCTAGTGATACATACTTAGTTGACTGACTCAATTATTGACACCTCCTTAATTAAACTAGTAACTTCCATTCTATTGTATTATGCACGCTTTGTCTAAATATTTTCAACACCCTCTTCTATTAAATTGTAAATATTACGTATTTGCATTAGTTTTTTTGTTGTTTGAGGTCCGTTTCGCAAGTAAAATTCGACGGATTACCGCAATATTTTGGAACAATCTCACACCAAATGCGAAGACTGCAGCTAAATATAGATCAACGCCTAAATGTACACCTAAGAACGCAAGTGCTGCAGCTAGAAGGATATTAAAGAAAAATCCTGAGACAAATATGCGATCATCATATACTTGTTGAAGATAGGCTCTGATTCCACCAAATAGTGTATCAAATGCAGCAAGAATCGCAACAGTTAAGTAGTTATTATATTCTTGCGGTATCTGTATATCCGAGAGCAAACCTAGTGAAATGCCAAGGAGTAGCCCAAGTAAGGGTAGCCACATATTGTCATTGCTCCTTTGTTTGTTCTTTTAAATATCGATTTTCAAAACCACCCGTCCAGCCTTGTAATGCAACATTCTCGGTCGGTTTACTAATGGTCAAAATGAAGTCATCCAGATAAAATTCATCTTGTATCGTTGTTGACAACAAATGATTATACAACTTTACACTGTCTTCAAGTGTAGCGGACACAATTTTAATTTTAAAAGGAGGTGTAGAAACAACTTCTCCACTCACTGTTAGCTTCCCGTTAATATCACGTATCCAACTGAGTGTCGTAAAACGTTTACCGTCAATCTCTAACTCATTCCCTTGATGCTGATTGACCACATTGATAAACCAAGACAATAGCTCTGTAGAAACTGGCTTCAGTTCGTAACCGAACGCGATACTCTCTGGCGAGGGAGCAACTTCAATTACAAATCCTGGACCCGTGGTCGGCATAAAGCCCGCTTGTGTATATAACTTGTCCAGCGTATGCTGTAAAACCTCTTCCGTGCTTTCATTCGTCAACGCTGTATAGGATGAAAGCGTTTGGTCAACTTCACGAATTTCCTCTAATAATTCAGAGTGGATTTTCTTTTCTTTAGACAATTCTTTTCGGATAGCCCACAGATCACGTGTATCACGAGCTGGTTCTGTATTTAAAGAATTATATTGTAAAGCTAATACAAAACCAACTATACATAGAATCAATGTGAACTTCCAGTTTATTTTTTCTTTCACACTACCCCCCCTCTATTCATCAAACTATTCATCAAACTTCGTCACGAATCGCCGATAATTTTATTTCTTTCATTTCTTCCAACGTTACGACAATATTATCTCGTACCAATCCGTCAATCACGCTACCTTTTAATTGCATAGCAGGGACCAATACATTCGGGTCACCTACTGCTTCTATTATAAAAGGTGCTGGAAAGGTTCTACCGTCGATCATAATTACAGGGCCTGTACACTTTATGTATGAATTCGAATTGATACGCTGTCCATTGATCGAAAGGCCTTGAGCACCCGCAATTTTCAATTCATTGATGACGCGCAACACATGACTTTCATGGACGATATAATCATTTGGGTTTTGGACAGATGGATCGTAGTCAGCGTCTTCGAGTGTCACTTTCACTCCTGCTCCAGTAGCTGGCATCACACCAAGCAACAATCGCAAATCTCGCGCTTTTTCTACAAGAACAGCATGATTTTCTTCTTGGTTAGAAAAGTTCTCCTCAAACTCTTGAATCTTCCGCTGTTTTTCAAGCAATTCGTTCGTTAACTCTTTATTGCGTTCTTGTTGTGTGATTAAGTCTCCCCGATACTGCTCTTCTTGTAAAAATAAATCGGTTTGCACTTCATCTAGTTCTTGCATATGACTACCAACTGTCCGATAGGAAAACGCTAACATGAAACCGAGGACAAGAAAGACGACCGAAAATAGTAATTGCTTACCGCGTTTTTCTCTAGTTGCCTTCCGATTCTTGTTCACTTTCTCCCTCCTGTCCCACTTCGATTTCTATCGGTCTTTCTTCAACCTCTACAGGTTTCCCTACTGGTCCGTCTTCCTTTAGGAGCTGTTGTTCAGGTTCTTTATAATAGTCTGTATACGTTTTGAAGTACACGCCGATTTCTATATCCAATATGCCTTTTTCTTCTTTCGGCAATTGAGCGATGATGTCTGGATAATACGACATTTTATCTGCAAAGCTAAGGATTGCAGCATGTACTTCATAACCATCATTCATAAACGCTTCTATTTTATCGTCGCCTTTATAACGAAGCTCTGATATTAACTGGAATACAGAGTTGTCCATTTCTTGAAGTTGCTGAATCATTCGTTCAATAACAGCAGACTCTGTAAATCCAGAAAGTATAGGAGCGTGTAAAAGCGCTTCTGGATCTTTTGTTTCCATCCGTTCTCCATTTTCTAACAACAAGTCAAATTGCGTTTTATTCTCTATATACGCAACCGGCTTCCATTCTGTAACCTTAATCGACACATCGTTCCAATACTCCCTACTTACCGACACTTCTTTCACACCAGTGATTTTTAATAAATTCTTTTCGATATCTCTTGTACGAAAACTCCAAAATGATTGTCCGGTGTATAATCCACTCTGATTTTTATAAGACTCACTATCATTCAAGGTCGTATGATTAATAGAAATGTCGTGAACGTCACTTAATGGCGATTGGAAGTACAGCAACGCAAGAAGAACGAGCAAGAAGATTGCTACAAGCAAAAGAAACTTTTTATTCGCTTTTCTTTTTCGTTTCTTGCGCAAGGACGGAATCCGATCTTCAATATCAATCACTTTATCCACCTGCGTTCTCCTCCTATCCCGTCTTTTTCCCTTTCGAGAAATGTAAAATAGTTCCAACCGCTAACCACGTGGTCAGTAACGAGGAACCACCATAACTAATGAATGGCAACGTAACACCAGTCACGGGTAACAAACCTGACACAACACCCATATTTAAAAATGTTTGAAATATAATCATGGAGATCATACCTGAAACAATCAAAAATGAATTCCAATTCGTTAAACGAATGGCAATTCCAAAAGCCGATGCTAACAACAATACAAATAGTAAAACAATCGCTGCCGCACCGATAAAACCAATTTCTTCAGCAATGATAGAAAAAATAAAATCATTTTGTGGCTCAGGTAAATACAAAAACTTTTGTCTACTATTCCCAAGACCATGTCCGAATAATCCACCGGGCGCGATAGCAAATAAAGATTGAATACTTTGGAATCCTGTACCTAGCGGATCATTCCAAGGATCAATATAGGACTTAATACGATCCAAACGGTAAGGTGCAGCCAAGATCAAACCGATAAATGCTATGAGGCCCGAGACAAAAAGAAAGATAAAGAATGACAACGGATAACCCGCCAAAAAAAGAATGACAAAAGCAGAAACTATCATGATGACGGCTGAACCTAAATCTGGTTGCAACATAATTAGTGCTGCTGGCAATAATATCAATATAAAATGTTGCCATTGCCATGACTTTTTCTTATCCCTTTTCATACCACTCGCCAATTTCCCAAGTAATGCTACCTTTACGAACTCGGCCGGTTGCAAACTAATTGGACCAAGCGCGATCCAGCTTTGGGAACCATTTCGAACAACCCCAATTCCCGGTATCAATACCGCCACCAACATCAAAATAGAACCAATATAACAATACGTCCAGAATGTTGGATGAGACGTTAGGGGGCTTCTGTAAAGCACATACGCTATCGTCAATGAAATAACCATATAAACCGCTTGCTTGACAATGAAGGGAGATGAACTCTGATAATGAACTTCACCCCAATAAGATCCTGCTGATTGAACAAAAACCAATCCAACCAGCGACAACAGCAACGCAGATATCAAAAAGACCGCACGATATGTTCTTTCCAGCGTTCGCATCCTTCCGTAAATTAATCAGTCATTTCCCCATTATACGCTTCAAGTTTTACAAACTATTTACAATTTCATTACTGCATGAATAAATTGATCTCCACGGATTTCAAAACTTGGATATTGATCCCAACTCGCACAACTTGGTGATAATAAGATCACATCATCTTCGCTACTTGACTCATACGCTACTTTCACGGCATCCTCCATCGTAGTGGCCAGCAATGATTGTGCAACTCCACATGATTCAGCAAACTCGGCAAAACGCTCGGCAGTCTCTCCAATCGCTACGACGGTTCGTATATTTTTCATATACGGTCGCAACTCTTCGAATGAGTGCCCGCGTTCTAACCCACCTGCAATAAGAATAATCGGTTGTTTGAATGAAGTTATTGCACTTTTGGTAGCTAATGTATTCGTAGCTTTCGAATCATTATAGATGGTGCGTCCATTAAACTCTCGCACAAATTGCATTCGATGTCGCACACCTGTAAATGAACTCAAGACATTTTCAATAGCAGTCTTTTCACATCCCTTAAGAATAGCAGCAGCAGTTGCCGCCAATATATTCTCCAAGTTATGACGACCTGGCAATTTAATCTTCCTCGTCGAAATGAATGGTTCTCCTAACCAGTAAATCCACTCTTCGTCTGCTGAAATCCCCTCAACCATTTTGCCGTTTACCGAAAAAGGGACTTTTCGAGAATTCATAGTGGCCACAGACGTTTTAACGACTTCTTGATCATTATTATAAATCAAATAATCTTCTGCTGATTGATTGCGAGCTACTTGTAATTTAGCATCTAAATACTCATTAGTAGTTCCATGATAATCAAGATGTGCTTCGTATAGATTCGTGAAAATAGCAATCTTCGGTTTAAAGTTCTCCGTCCCCGCTAATTGAAACGACGACGCTTCAAGCACTATGACTTCGTCGGACATTGCTTTTTCGGCTACTGTACAAGCGACTGTTCCTATATTACCCGCAATCAAAGGTTTTTTCTTACCTATATTCAGCATGTGATATAGCAGTGTAGTCGTAGTTGTTTTACCATTTGAACCTGTAATGGCAATAATCGGCGCTTCGCTAATTAGCCACGCCAGTTCAACTTCCGTCCAAATACGAAGCTCCCGTTCTACCGCTTGCATGATCAATGGATTACTATAAGGAATTCCTGGATTTTTAACTATAACGTCAAATCCACGTTCTAACAAATCGCTTGGATGACCTCCGCCAATCACTTCAATGCCTAGCACCTGAAGCGTTGCAGCTTCTTCATTGCCTTCAATAGGTTTCGCATCATTGACCACTACTTCCGCACCTAGACGATGAAGTAGTCCCGCTGCGGCAACTCCACTTTTTGCTAAACCAACTACGAGTATTCGCTTCCCTATAAATTGCTCTGTATTCTTCATTTACATGACCTCCAAAAAGACCGGTACAAGGGCAGCCAATAAGGCAACTCCCCAAAATACGATAACGACTTTCCATTCTGACCAACCTGATAATTCGAAATGATGATGAATCGGACTCATTTTAAAGACACGCTTTCCCGTAAGTTTAAAACTGATAACTTGAATAATGACAGAAAGTGTTTCAACTACAAAGATAATACCGATCACAAGCAATAACAACTCTTGTTTGATCAACACCGATAACATAGCTAGCGCTCCACCAAGCGCTAGTGAGCCAGTATCTCCCATGAACACTTTAGCTGGTTTGATATTAAATAATAAAAATCCAAGCATCGAACCAGCTACAACAAATGCAAACAGTGCAATATCATTTTGCTCATAGATTAAAGCGAAAACACCAAACGTTGCAAAGGCAATTGTCGAAGTGCCGCCAACCAGTCCATCCAATCCATCTGTTAAATTGACCGCATTTGAAAAGCCTACGAGCCAAAATATTAAGAATGCCACATAAAATACGCCGAGATCCATACCTAGATCTGTAAATGGTATAGTAACCACTGTTTCAAATGGACCTAACTTTAGTAAAAAGAAAGCAACAATGGCGATGATGATTTGCCCTATTAGTTTCTGCAATGAAGTTAATCCTAAGTTACGTTTTGCAATGATGATTATAAAATCATCTAAAAAGCCAATGAAACCAAATCCTAGTAGAACGATTAATAGTACAATCGTATGGGTTGTCAGCGTATCATTTATGTAAGATAAGGTAAGTGTTGAAACCAATATGGATATAAGGAAGATCAGCCCGCCCATTGTAGGAGTACCCGCTTTTTTCTTATGCGCTTCCGGGCCTTCTTCTCTTATACTTTGACCAAATTTCAACCTTCTAAGTAATGGGATGATGATCACCCCGACAATCGCTGAAACAAAGAATGCTACAGCGATTGTGGTGACTGTCGTACCGAGTGTCATGATATGTTCTCCTTCTACTTTCAATTCCTTCACAGCAAATGCACTGTGGGTGCTATTCAGAATACAGGTGAATGGTATCTTCCACGGTCATTAATGTATGTGGGGCAGGCAATTGACGAATGACTTTTTTACCTTTACCATGCCACTGCATGTTGAACGTGTAATTTTGAGCGAGTAATTCCTTTTCGCTCATGCCGAGTAAATCTGGCGAACGAAATGTAATCGCATCGCCCCATCTATATTCCTTCTCAAGTTGTTCTTTTCTTCTTTCGATTTTTGCAATGGAAGCTGTTTCTTCAATAATTCGTCCAACAATAGGTGCTGCAATGACACCACCAAATTGAATAGAGTTTTTCGGACTATCCACTGCTACATAGACTAATAATTCAGGTTCATCGGCTGGTGCGAACCCAATAAATGATACGATATAATCACCGTCTTTATAGCGCCCATCAACAACCTTTTGAGCAGTTCCTGTTTTCCCACCAATTCGCAATCCATCCGAAAATGCGTTTCGCCCCGACCCATTGGCCACTACGGATTCTAACGCATGTCGTACTTGTTTAGATGTCTCTTCACTGATGACTCGTCTTTTTAATTCTGGTTTGAATTGTTGCAGCGTCTTACCTTCGGAATCTTTTATCTCTTTTACGATATACGGTTTGTAAAGATTGCCTCCATTGATGGCAGCAGCTACCGCTTGAACTTGTTGAATGGGTGTAACTGAAATTCCTTGACCAAACGCAGTAGTCGCTTGCTCTACAGGTCCGAAAGCTTCTTTTGTAAACAAAATCCCTTTTGCTTCACCTGCGATACCTGATTCAGTCGAAGCACCAAAACCAAAGGAACGAATATAACGATCCAACTTTTCACTACCTAAGCGCTGACCCATCGTTATAAAACCTGGGTTACAAGAATTCTCCACCACTTCAAGGAAGGTTTGATCTTTATGTCCTTCACGCTTCCAACAACGCAAACGTGCATTTGCGACCATTGTATAGCCTGGATCATAAAAGCCTTCATTCTCTAAGTTTATGACTTTCTCTTCCAAACTAGCAGCTAATGTGACAATTTTGAACGTAGAGCCCGGTTCATAAGTCATCCAAACAGGTAAGTTCCTATTATAAATTGTAGAGTCCGCCGATTGGTAATCTTTCGGATCAAAACCTGGTACAGATGCGAGTGATAGTAACTCTCCAGTTTTCGGATTCATAATAATAGCTAGCGCTTGCTTAGCGTCGTACTTCTCCATCGCTTGGATGAGTTCACGTTCCACGATTTGCTGCATCTTTAAATCGATTGTTAACAGAAGGGAAGACCCTTCCTTTCCATGTTCAAAACCATCTTCAACATGAGGCAAAGGAATTCCTTTTGCATCTGTAAACAATCTGATTTTATCACCTACACCACTTAGAATCTCGTCATATGCATACTCAATACCAGCTAGCCCTTTTCCATCATATCCAGTAAAGCCAATCAATCGCGCTAGCAATTCATCATATGGATAATTCCTGACAAAATCAACGCCTACATAAAGACCTGCTACTTGTAGTTTCGTAATTTCATCTGCTTGTTCTTTCGTGATATTTTTGGCTTCAGGTGCCAGTTTCACCATGTATTCTTTTTTCTTCATTTTTTCTTCCAATAGTTCTGGAGAAATGTTAAGAATTTTAGCAATAGCAGGTATCGAACTTGATATGTCTGGGTTTTGAGATGGCATGAAATAAAGCGTAGGTGCTAATTTATTCCCGACTACTAACTGGCCGTTACGATCCATAATATCACCACGCATAGCCCCAAAAGGAATTTCACGATCCCAATTTTCTTTCGCTTTTTCTTTTAACCACTCATGTTTAATGATTTGCACATGGAATAATTTGCCGACAACGAGCAACATACTGATGAAGAATATGATGAAAGTTGCTCGTAAACGCTTCTTCGACTGCATATCAATGAAAGACCGCAATGACTCACTACCTTTGTTTTTCTACTAAGGTATGTATTCACTATGCACCCTATTCATTAGCCGCCAATAATTTGCACTTCATCCTCTTCTAGTTGTTGCGCTCTAGATTTCTGCTCATTGTATTGTTCTTCCGGTGTACGCATCTCAATAACGATTGGATCCGTTGCACTTACCTTTGTTCCTTCAGTTACACTTTGCCCTGTGACATATCCTTCTCCATTGATACGAATATCAAGCTTCGAAAGGTGTTTAAATGTTAGCACCATTTTTTTAGACCAACCTTTGAAGTCAGGAAGCGTCGTTTCACCTTCCGTTTTCAATAGTACGATTGCATTTTCAACAAGTTTGGCATCCGCTACAGGGAGTTGTTCAGTGACAAGCCCACCTTCACCGATGATGACAGACTCAAGACCATCTTGTTTAATCATTTCCGTAACCGTTTCTGCATCTTCGCCGACATAGTCTCCAATAATCACTACGGGCGCCTCTGCTTCATCGGCAGGCGCGATATTTAAATACTTTAAACTGTTTTCCATAATCGGATTAAAAACTTTTGAAACAGGATCTGAACCTACCTCACCTGCTTTTAATTTCGGTTGTTGAACCGTTACATAGATCAATAATTGTGGATCATCAATTGGTGCCATTCCTAGGAATGAGTATAAATAATTTCCGAAACCGGACATATAACCCTTGCCTACTTTTTTCGGAATTTCTGCTGTACCTGTTTTCCCTCCTACTTCATAATTGGGAAGATAATATTTTTGTGCGGTACCATGTTTTGAAGTCACAGTAGTAGCTAAGATTTCACGTACTTTTTTCGCTGTTTCTTCCGAGATAGGTTTTCCGCTTTCTTCTGGTTCATGATTTTCTAATACTTTATTTGTATTTGGATCTATTATTTGATCAATAACATAAGGCTTCATCATGACACCATTGTTTGCAATTGCTGATGCTGCTTGAATCATTTGTAACGGTGTCACGGTAGAACCTTGACCGTATGATGTAGTTAATCGTTCAGCTGCATAATTATCTAAGACAACACCACTCGCTTCCTTCGGCAAATCAATACCTACAGTTTTTCCGAAGCCAAAATCATGAATGTATTCAATAAACTTTCGGTCGCCTATTCTTTCTAGTAAATAAGCCATGGCTACGTTAGACGAACGTTGTATTCCTTCGAGAAAGGTGATTGTTCCCCACCCGACTTGATTGACATCTCGAATCGTCTGATCATAAATTTTATAAGATCCAGATTTAAAATATGCATTTGGATCCCATTTGTCTTCTTCCATCGCAGCAGCAAGTGTGAACATTTTCATCGGTGAACCTGGTTCAATCGTTTGTTCCACCGCATCATTTAACCAGTTCTCTGTCAACCCTTCTCTAGTCATCGGATCGAATGTTGGTCGTTGACTCATAGCTAAAATTTCACCAGTCTTCGGATTAGATACAAGCACTAGCATTTTTGCCGGTTCGTACTCTTCCTCTACTCGATCCATCGCTTCTTCAACAAAGTTTTCAATCGTTTTATCAATGGTCAATTTGATAGTGTGACCATCTTTAGGCGCTACCACTTGCTTACTCGCAGTCGGCAGTATATATCCCCACCCATCGGATAAATAGTTTACCTTGCCGTTAACGCCTTTCAATTGCTCGTCATACGTCTTTTCAAGCCCCATCTTACCTTTTGTTACGATTTTGTTATCTTCCGTTTCTACCTTTTGAGCAAATCCAACTAAATATGATGCAAAGCGGCCATTCGGATAAAAACGTTTCTTACCTTCTACAAACAAAATACCCGATAATTTTTTACTATCGAGTTCTTCATTCATTTTCAATACCGTCTCACGGCTTAAATCTTTACCCGCACGACCAAATTCGATTTGCCATGTACCCGGTTTAGCATTTTTCATTTTATCGTAAATTTCTTTTTCTTGTAGTGGGATATACTTTGCCAATACCTTTGCAGTAGCTTTATAATCCACAACATGATATTTTTTCTTGCTATTTTTACTAGCTTTTTCATTCAATACAGCGACTAAGTGGTAGCTCAACGTGTCTGATGCTATCGCTTGATCATTACGATCGACAATTGCCCCACGATTCGCATACAACTCCGCTTTCTTTTCGTATTGACTAGCAGCAATTTTCGCAAGTTCTTTTCCATCCACTTGGCCTGTCAGCTGAATAAAAAGAATTCTGCCGAATAATACAAAAAAGAGCCCTCCGAATACTACAAACATTAGAAAGGCTCCCCACTGAAAGCGAAACTTCTTCATCGTCCAGGCACGACCTTGACATTACTTTCGTTAAGATTCAGGCCACTCTGTTGTGCTTTTTTCCAAATGCGCTCGTGTGTTGATTTATCACTCACTTGGATAGACAATTCCGTATTTTGTTTTGTAGTTTCTTCGATTTCAAAATTCATCAATTGTACTTCTTTATTTACAGCGTTTAATTCAGAATGCGTCTGTAAAAGTATAGTAGAAGATCCAATTGTAAATGCTACAAATAAAGTGAACAATATCTTTTCACCTTTGGAAAAACGTTTTTTTATACGACGAACGGCTGGTTGCTCTGTTTCAGTCGGTTGAACGATCTCTGGTGTAAATGAAGTGTATAGTTTACGTTGTTCTAATCCCATGATTGGCATCCCCTTTTCTACTTTTTCTCAACAATCCGTAGTTTTGCTGATCTAGCTCGTTTATTATGCTCTATTTCTGCATCGGATGGAATGATTGGTTTTCTCGTAATAAGTTTTAAATCTGGTTCCATTCCTTCAGGTATGATTGGTAAGTTTGGTGGTAACTCCGGCATCGACGTCGCTTCTTTAAAAATCGTCTTACATAAGCGATCTTCTAACGAGTGGAAAGTGATAACACTGATTCTGCCTTTTGCACGCAGTAAAGTAATCGCATCCGTTAATGATTGCTCGGCTGCACCGAGTTCATCATTCACTGCAATACGAATTGCTTGGAAGATACGCTTCGCTGGATGGCCACCGGTTCTCCTTGCAGCCGCTGGAATACCCATCTTGATGAGTTCTACTAACTCCCCTGTCGTACGTATAGGCTGTTCCTCGCGTGCTTGCTCAATTTTTCGAGCAATCTGTTTAGAAAACTTCTCTTCACCATAACGGAAGAAAATTCTCACAAGATCAGCGTATGACCAATCGTTAACTACTTCATATGCCGTTAATGGCGCTGTTGTATCCATCCGCATATCAAGTGGAGCGTCATGGTTATAACTAAAACCTCTTTCTGGTGTATCCAATTGCGGTGAAGAAACTCCTAGATCATATAGGATGCCGTCCACTTCTGTAATACCTAACTTCACTAATTCACTTTTCAATTGTTTAAAGTTCGCGTGAACAAAATATACTTGTGCCGCGTACTTTTCTAGTTTGTTCTGCGCCGCTTCAATAGCTGTCATGTCTTGATCAAAGCAGATTAATTTTCCATTGGACGAAAGAAGTTTGACGATTTCTTCACTATGACCGGCTCCACCAAGTGTGCAGTCTACGTAAATGCCATCTTCTTTTACATCTAAGCCTGTAACGGCCTCATGCAATAAAACTGTTGTATGGTTAAACAAAATTACATCGCCTGCTTTCAAAAATCAAAATCAATAAGGTTTTCTGCAATGTCATTAAACGATTCCTCTGATTCCTCGTAGTATGCTGCCCAAAGTTCCGCAGACCAAATCTCAATACGGCTAGATACACCAATAATGATACAATCCTTCTCAATCTTCGCGAACTCAAGCAAATTAGCAGGAATATTTACTCTCCCCTGCTTATCGAGATTCGCTTCCGTAGCTCCTGAGAAAAAAAATCGAGTGAATGCTCTTGAATCTCGTTTTGTGACCGGCAACGCTTTCAATTTCTCTTCAAGCTTTTGCCATTCATTCAGCGGGTATCCAAATAAACAATTATCCAATCCACGGGTCAAAATAAAGCCATCTGCCAATAGTTCCCGAAATTTTGAAGGAACAATGAGCCGGCCCTTCATATCAATTGAATGTTGATACTCACCCATGAACATATCATTCACCCCACTGTATGAAATAATGTACCACATCCCCCCACTTTCCTCCACCCACTAGACCATTTTTCTTTGCTTATTTCTCAAAATGTGTCAATAGTACTTCTTTCTCTATAATTTCGAGCAATTCCGCTTAATTTATTCATGATACCAAACGTTTTTCAGACTTTTTTAACGTATTTAAAAAGTCTTACGCAGAAAGATGTCTTTCGTATCACTAAAAGACATTTTTTAACTTAAACCATCAAAAAACTCCCACTTGGATTAGTGGGAGTTCGGTGAATAAAAATATAAAAAAAGATACTTCGTGAGCAGTTCGGGATTTACGCTTCAGAAGGGGACACTTTTTCTGAGGGCGTGCCTCTTCTTTCGATTCAATCCTAAAAGTAGACTATAAGTAGTTTGAGTACACATTGTAGCATCCAAGTGATTCATTGACTGCCCTTTACTTTTAAAGTTCAAATGATAAAATTGAATCTTCTACGCCTACAAATAAACCAACTGATGTGATCCGTCGAAGCTGTAAGGTTGTTTTAGTAATTCGTCGATGAAGTCTTCACCAAATTGGTTGATGAAGAAGTACGGTGAATATAGGCGTTCCTGTAAGGATCCGTTTGGAAACAGTTGTTCATTTAGCGTATTGTATCTCGTATTTTGAACATGGTTCTTCAATAAAGTCGATTGCTCTTTCTTTTTTTTCAAATAGTCAAATTGACTTGTATGGAACTGAAGATTTTTTTCTAGCAATGGCAACATGGCGGGATCTGTTGACTCCAAGTGCCTTTGAATTTTTGCATACTGTGCTTCGAGTTGTTTTTTGGTTTCTGTTAGCATTTGAGTAAACATTTCATCCCGTTGCTCATTCAACCATTTTTCTTGAAACTCGGGTACTCGGTGAGCAAACACTTGATTAATCGTTAACTCGGTGCGCTTCATTGCTTCTTGCGCTTGCCTTGTCATTAGCGTAATCGATAATCTAGGTACGATTACGGGCATCTTAATCCCCATAATGTGAAAAGCCTGTCTTAATAATGACCAATACGCGATTTCGCCTGGGCCACCGACGAATGCTAGTACAGGAAATACTAAGTCTTGCATGATAGGTCTTGTTGCAACGTTATTACTTAACAGCCACGGTTGTTCGACTGCAATCTTGTGCATTTCTTGCTCTGTAAACGACAACCCGGACTGTTCATTGACAAACTTACCGCCACTTCTTTTTAACAACACTCTACCCGTATCGTGTACATAAAACAGATTAGCATCTTGTTCTTCAGATTCAATGGGCTTATTATATCCCATCGAATGCAATTGTTGTTCTGTAGTATAAATACTTAACGCCATAGTTGGAGCATTCTCAATCATCTGCGAGAAATACGCTGATTCTAATTGACGTAACGGCTTATATGCAGCATCTATTAACAGCAAGCCATGTTTTGCAAATAACTGATTGATGAGTGACGTGAAGAAACCCGTATACGTTTGCTGTTCTTCAGCGGATTGCAACACACCACGCAATAACTTTTGCGTGTAAGGTGTCTCACCATAACTTTTGAAAATCTGCCGAATATAAGCAGCCATTTCTTTTTGGTCATAGACCGCATCTGAAGCCATCGTTTTCAAAACGATCGGTTGCTTATATTGGCGTTTCATTGCTTTTCCATGTTCCGCGGTATATGTATGATTGATTTCATTAATATCGTGATCTTCTCCAGCAATCCAAAACACCGGAACCACAGGTTTGCCAAGCAAATCTCTTTGTTGACGAGCTAATAAAATGACAGAAATCGCTTTATGAACGGAATATAAAGGACCAGTTAAAACACCTGCCTGCTGTCCACCTATGACAACTAAAGCATCGGAAGAAAGTTCTTTTATATGCTGCGCAGCTAGTTCAGAGATTCCGAATGGTTGCATATATCGTTCGATAACAGAGGACACTTCTTCCCTTTGAAATATACGCATTGCCAGTTCTTCCGCTCGTTTTTCGTACCCTGCAGTTGTCACTTCATAATCAAAAAAGCTATGAAAAAAATGCGGATCATGTGTATAGGCTTGCATTAATCTATTCTTTCTAGACAATTCAATTATGTCAAGTTCCATCTAACAAACTCCTTTATGTCGAATACTACCGCAAGTATATCATCTCATTTAGACAGGTTGAATTGATACGCTTACAAGGCTTCAGATTGCTCGAAGTTACCGTATGATCTGCAGCGTGATACCGATTAGGATTAATAAGAAATAAGCGCATGCCATAAGTAGAAAATACGCTCTCCACGCCTTCCGTAATACAAGAATGATGCGGAATTCTTTCGCTTTAGAACGTTCAATAGTTGCTAGAATAATGGCTACTATACAAAATAAAGCTACTATATAAAATACAAACCACTGATCCCAAATGGCACGAAGTAGAATTAAGACGGTAATCACGAAAAAAGGAGTAGTTACATCTACCGCCCAGCCAAATCGTTTAGACTTTTTAATACGGATTTTTTTTGCAATGATCAATAATAAAATTAAAATTAGAAACGGAAATAATAATAATCCGCTAAGTATCGTCACCATCATTCGCTATTTTCACCCCCATTTATACCTAGTAACATATTCTCAAGCAGTTGCAAAACTGGAGCATGCCCTCCCCTTTGATTGATTTTTCGCAATACTGCAGTGATGATTGTTTCGATTTCCATCGTATTCCCTTTTAATCGATCTACCAACATGGAAGATTGATTAAACGATGTCTTACGGCAAACCTCCGCAATATCATCATAAACAAGAACATCTTCAACTTCCGGAAAATTGCGAAGCAACTCCTCACATAACTGACAGAACAACATATGAATTGGGGGATTATCAAGCAATTGTCCATTCCTCACTTGTAATATTGCCGTCAGTGGATTGATTGCGCAATTAATCAGCACTTTTCTTAGAAGAAGTTTTTCCGCGTCGCCTTGTGTCTGAATCGGGAATTTGTCCGATTCGATTGCTTGTAACCATTCGATTGTCGGTGCTATTTTTTCATTCGTAGCAATGATGATTGGACCGACTCCATTATGACGGACGGTGTGTTCATTTACACGCTGCGCACCGTGTTCAACCGTAGCAAATGATACATGACCAAGTCTGTATTGATCAATAATCGATAAATGACCGATACCATTTTGAATAAATAGTAAGTCTGGTTGTTTTGGCAATGCGCTAATCGTTTGTAAAACCTTATGTAAAGCATCATATTTCACTGCAATGATCCATAGTGCATCAGTCGGTAATTCTTCCGGATTGACGACTGCCTGTACATGGACATTATGTTCAGGAACCGTATCACCTTGTCTTGTCAAGCGACTTCGTAATTGCCTAACTTGTTTTTCCCGCCGCACCCAAAATATTACATCCGCTTGATGTTCTGCTAGATAAGAACCAATCAGCAAGCCTATCGCGCCCCCACCTACAACTACAAACTGCATAATTTTCCTCCTTAAAAAAGAGACCCATCAAAGGCGTCTCTTGATTGATTCTATTATACAGGATAGACGGGATGTTTTCTCGAAGTTTTCTTGATTTCTTTCGTTTCATAGTATGCGAATCTAGTAGCTAGTACACTACGAAGATTATGTGGTGCCACAATTTCATCAATGATTAACTCAGATGCCATTTTGTAAATATCAATTTCCTGTTTATACTCTTCATGTTTTTCTTTAATAAACGCTATTTTCTCTTTAGGATCGGTAATCGCTTCTATTTTATTAGAGTAGACCGCATTGACAGCCGCTTCAGGACCCATGACAGCGATTTGAGCCGTCGGAAGAGCGATACAGACATCCGGTTCAAATGCAGGTCCCGCCATCGCGTATAACCCCGCCCCATATGCCTTACGGACGATTACAGAAACTTTTGGGACCGTAGCAGAGCTCATCGCCATAATCAGTTTCGCACCATGGCGAATGATTCCTTGTCGTTCTACTGTCGTTCCAATCATGAATCCAGGTACGTCCGCTAAAAATAACAACGGAATGGAAAATGCATCACAAAGAGTGATAAACTTCGTCACTTTATCCGCTGAATCAACGAATAGAACGCCACCTTTTACTTTTGGTTGATTCGCAATAATACCGACTGGTCGACCATCAATACGAGCAAGTGTTGTGATGACTTCTGCTGCAAATAGTTTTTTTATTTCAAACAAGCTATTTTCATCAACCAATTGTTCGATCGCTTCATACATATCAAACGGTGCGTTTTGATTCTCCGGGATAATTTCTTCCAATGAGCGACCTTCTTTAGCGTCCTGAGCTTTCGTAGGCTTACTCAGCGTTTCGTGATTCGCTGGGAAGTAAGATAAATAGCGACGCGCTTCAACGATTGCTTGCTCTTCATTCTCTACTAGAACATCTCCACAACCACTGACTGTACAATGCATACGAGCGCCGCCCATTTCCTCAAGCGTCACTTTTTCTCCTATAACTTTTTCAGCCATTCTTGGTGACCCTAAATACATTGACGCATTTCCTTCAACCATAATCACAATGTCGCAAAATGCAGGAATATACGCCCCACCCGCAGCTGACGGTCCGAATAAAATACATACTTGCGGGATCATTCCCGATAATCGAACTTGATTATGGAAAATACGGCCTGCCCCTCGGCGATTCGGGAACATTTCTAATTGATCTGTTATACGCGCACCCGCAGAATCTACTAAGTATAGTATAGGAACCCGTAGCTTTTCCGCCGTTTCTTGAATACGGATAATTTTTTCAACTGTCCGCGCACCCCAAGAGCCCGCTTTGACCGTTGAATCATTAGCCATGACACATACTGTCTGACCCCCAACTCTACCCGTAGCCGTTACAACACCATCTGCAGGAAGATCGTCTGCTTCACAATTGGCGAACTTACCGTCCTCGACATACTGTCCCTCGTCAAACAGCAAGCGTAGACGTTCTCTGACGAACAACTTCCCTTGTTCTTCTAATTTCCGATGATATTTTTCAGCACCGCCCGCCAAGACGCGCGCAGTGATCTCTTCTAATTTTTTATTATATGCTGTATTTGTAGTATTGTTTGTCAAGAAACTCTCCACCTTTCGTTACGACTGGATTGTAACCAATACATCTTCCTCGTTTACAAAATCACCTTCTTGGCCATTGATCGCTGTAACCGTACCATCCACTTCAGCTTCCAATGGGATTTCCATTTTCATTGACTCTAAGATGATCACGACCTGCCCCTTTGTAACCAAGTCCCCCACTTTCACGTCTATCGAAAAAATAGTACCTGCCATCGCTGCTTTAACTTCTTGCATACAATCACTCCTCAAATTGTAATGGCCCTACTTTTGATAAAAATGTTATTACAGTAAGTGTAGCTTATTTGCGAAACCGTTTACAACCGAAATACATAGTAGACCCCGATAGTATATGCTATTCGGGGCCTAAACTTTACTTTGCTTTAGTTAAAAACCGTTGTACCGCTTCATGATGGGCATCACTTTCCCATAGTACGGAACAAACACGCGCTTCTTCTTGCATTGCTTGCTCGAGATCATGTGCTTTCCACTTTCTCGTCGCGATAGATTTATAGGCACGATGTACATTGCGATGAATTTTAAGCATTGGTGCTAAAAATTCATCTAGCGCTAATTGAGCATCCCCATCATAGACATCAGTAGCCCAACCAAGATCTTTCAACTCCATTGCTGAATGAACGCTCGCTCTGCTAGTTAACTGAAGAAGTTGATCATGCGGTGCATTCTTCTCGAATAATAATGTAGCACCACCCCACCCCGATGTAATCGCCAACGTCCCTTGAATGAAGCCTGCTTTTGCATGTGTTGCCACTAAACGATAATCACAAGCAGTAGCTAACTCACAGCCCCCACCTACAGCTGTACCGTTTACTAAAGCAATAGTTGGCATCGGTAAAGTAGCAATTCTATAAAGAATACTCGCTCCTCTACTCAACATCGGCCACGCATCTTCCGCTGTCCGGAATCCGTGGAAGTCACTCAAATCTCCACCAGAACAAAATGCTAACTCCCCTTCACCTGTGATGACTGCAAACGAAATCTGCGGATCATCTTGGATTTGTTCTAGAAACGCTTCCAAACCTTCCATGATTTCATAGTTTACCGCATTACGCATAGCAGGTCGCTCGATTGTAAAGTAGGCAATCGATTGATCAATCACGATCGTATAAGACACAAAAACTCCCCCTTTTTATGTAGCATACCATTTTTACTCAAAACAAAAAAGACTACCTTGAGCCATGGCCTCAAGGTAGTCTTCTAAACGCTGAGCTAAATCTAAATTATTCGCCTACAACGTCTTTTCCTTTGTAGTGTCCGCATGATTTGCAAACGTGGTGTGCCAATTTCATTTCGCCACAGTTGTCGCAAGTAGTCATACCTGGCGCTTCAAGTTTCAAATGAGTTCGACGCATATTTTTCTTCGTTTTAGAAGTTCTTCTCTTTGGTACTGCCATTGGGGGGCACCTCCTTATAAGTGTTTACTCTTTATCGGATTCAAAAAAATTAGCCAATCCCGCTAAGCGAGGATCCACTGTTACTTCTGCTTCTAGCCGTTGCGCTTCCAACTCTTCATCAGTTGTATAGGACCACCCTTTACCTTCTACCTGTTGCATGTCATCTGCTAATTCGCAAAATACTTGTAACGGGATTTCAAGTAATATAAGTTCTTCCAATACAGGCGTAAAATCGATTATTTCCCCTTCAACTGGATGAATTTCATCATCTAATTGAAGTGTCTCTTCGTCCCAACTGAATTGCTCAATTGATTCTATAGAGAAAGGATAAGCGACGTCTTCCCACGTACGTGCACAAGGCAGAGTCATTGAACCTTCTAGCCGAAGCTGGCATGTTAACTTTTTTTCACCAATTGAACATGTTCCACTTACTCGAACAGGCTGAATTGCCCTAATTTCTTCATGCCGTTTTTTAACGGAATCTAAATTAACTACTTCGTCAAGCAGTAGCGGGCCTTGCCTATGTTTCCGTAATTGATGAATGGACCATTTCATGTCTATCACCTCAAGACAACAATGTTGATTATAGTATTTAAAATAAAGGATGTCAAGATATTTTCTTGTCACTTCAATAAGCTTAACGTTATAATTCATTATACGCAAGTACAAAGGAGGATTTCATTGCTAGCTACCGGAATTGTAGTCGAATATAATCCATTCCATAATGGACACTTATTTCATTTACAACAAGCGAAAACGCAAACAAACGCTGATATAATAATCGCCGTCATGAGCGGACAATTCTTGCAAAGAGGAGAACCCGCTATTGTCGATAAATGGACACGAGCTGAAATGGCTCTCGCGAACGGGGCTGATCTAGTCGTTGAATTGCCCTATGCTTTTGCCACTGCCCATGCGCCACAATTTGCAAAAGGAGCGATAGAGCTTCTTGATGCACTTCAGTGTGACTATTTTTGCTTTGGCAGTGAGGAAGGGTCCATTGCACCTTTTACCAATAGCCTAGATTTGATTCATTCACAATCACAGGTGTATGAACAAATGATACAAGATGCGATGAAGGAAGGACTTAGCTATCCGCGGGCATTGCGTGCAGGCTATGAAGCGATCTCGCAGCATACCACTTTACCATTGGCTAATTTATCGGAACCAAATAATATTTTAGGTTTTCATTATATGCAGGCGGCACGTGAAATTCATTCATCAATGATTCCTGTGACAATTGAGCGAACAGGTAGTCATTATCATGATTCTTCACTACCCGTGGATTCTATAGCAAGCGCAACAAGTATTCGGAATCAGCTATTACAAAGTCATTCAACGTCAGACGTAGAGCCATTTATGCCGGAGTCCTCTTTTCAATTACTGAAGGACTGGACGACTCGACATGGTTTTCAGAGCTGGGATCTACTCTATCCCCTTTTGCGTTACACTATTCTTCGCGAAGAACCACAACGTCTAGCGGAAATTGCTGACGTAACTGAAGGTATTGAGTTCTCATTGTATAAAGCAGCTAAAGAACAAGCGACTTTTCACGGCTTCATGCAAGCTGTTAAATCTAAGCGTTACACATGGACAAGAATCCAGCGTATGCTTGTCCATATATTAACCGGCTACAATAAATCTACTCGTGAGGAGATTAACAGCCCTTCTTATATTCGTCTACTCGGTATGTCACAATCAGGAAGAACGTATTTACGTAGCGTAAAAAAACAATTGCCGTTACCACTTGTTAGCAGAGTTGCCTCGTTATCTGATCTATCGTTACGAACAGATAATAAAAGCACAGATATTTATCTATGCGGCATCCAGTCCGCACCAGCACCAGGTCTAGATTACCGCATGCCACCTATTATGCGGTAACTCATTTTTCTGGCAACTGTTTTAAATAGCGCAAAGCATCATCGACTGTTTTGACTGGTACAACTTTCATGCTCGTGCCTATTTTCACTGCAGTCGCTTTTGCTTCTTCATAATTTGATACTAGATGCGGGTTTTTCTTCTTTACTTCAGCAGGCAATTCGTCGTTAGGGGCAAAGAATACTTCAATGTCCTGACGATCAGCGGCTATTACTTTGAAGTCAATTCCACCAATACGACCAACCGATCCATCCTCTAGTATTTCGCCCGTTCCTGCGATGTTATACCCTTTCGTTAAATCTTCGTCTAACAACCGATTCATCAGCTCCAGCGTAAACATGAGGCCCGCTGACGGACCACCAATGTCTTCTGTATGAATATCTACTTTCGGTTCCGTCTGCAACGTAATTTGTTCTTCAAATTGAATACCTAATCCTACACGATGATCAGTTCCGGGAAGTTCTTTGAGTTGCAAAGGGATATGAATCACTTGTTTACCGCGCTTCACTTGTAGATCGACCTCTCGTCCTGCTGGCTTCGTCCCAATTTCATCAATGAATTCTTGGGTTGATGCCAGCTGTTTTTGATCGATTGTTTGAATGACATCACCTACTTGTAACTTCCCAGCAGCCGCGCCATCCGCTAATACCCCCACTACAAATACCCCTTTAAAAATCTTTTCGATTGGTAAATTCGTTTTGTTAAACGCTACTGAAATTGCATGCATTTTCGAGTCAGTCATCAATTTCTTTTGACGTACAGCATATTCCTCATCACTCTCGCCATGCCTCCGAACCTTCGTGGCAGGTAATAATTTCATTTTATCCGTAAAGTTGGAATAGGCGTATGTGATAGGTGTTGCTTTTCCAATAGCGATCGTCATTAAACTGAATGTCCCTTGATTGTTCTCGTCTCCTCCCTCAACTTCAACAAGCGGCGCTAAATCGTATGCACCACCCGGACGCGAAATATACATATCTAACGGATAAAGTCCGAGAACCGCTACCAACACTAGGACAATCGCCAATATACCCCATTTCCGCATTTTCATAAAAGCACACCTCCATTAATAGCCTGTACGAATACAACATATATATTACGGTAGATTCCATTGGAGTTCAAAAAATAGGAAGGAGAGCGACGGATGCATAGCCATTTTCCTATCCGCCACATAGACCTATGATTAATGTGACGGTCATTTGGGCATTAATTATATTATTTATCATCCAGCCTGATGTTGCGCATGAAGGAGCCGTTTCTGGCGCCCAATTATTTCTCCATGCTTTATTACCTTATTTGTTGCCTTATATCATTTTGACGCAATGGCTATTAAAAATGCCAACGAATCGTCATCAGAAAAGCCAATGGAGTAGGTACATAAAAGCGTATGTTCTCGGTTCGTTTGGGGGTTTTCCAGTGGGAGCCGTCACGGTTAGTGAAATGAAGAAAAGCGGCGAACTATCTCCGAGAGAAAGTAGCCTATTGCTTGCAGCTTGTCATGCACCAGGACCTATGTTCATCATCGGATTTGTAGGGAATGAATTGTTAGGTAGTGTAGCAAATGGATGGAAACTGCTTATCGCTATTCATTTGGCGAATGTAGTGTTCTTCTTGTTATCCCTAATTATTTTGAGAGGACATTCTATACAACCGCCACAACAATCAATTTCACATAGTTCAAAAACCTCTCCGCTCTTAAGTTCAATTAAAGACAGTTCATCTGTCATTTTATTAGTTGCGACGACTGTAATTTTCTTCTCTTCTTTGGGAAATGTCCTTTCCCATGTAGTTTCTGCTATTTTCCCTGTCGATATGGAAATTACGAAGACCTTATTATTAGCTGTCTTCGAAATGACATCTGGTGTCCAAGCAGCTACGGAATATTTCAGCGGCACTGCGATTTATCCATTACTAATTGCAACCATCATCTCAATCAACGGTCTGAGCATCCACATGCAAGTCATGACGCTCGCAAAGGGTGCGAGCATAAGCATCCTACCATACATTGCCGGAAGAGCTTGGAACATAGTTCTCGTGCCTTTACTGTTTCTATGGATGTATTAAATTTATTTCTTTTTCTGGATAAAAAAGTGGTTATGATGAACAGTCCATCATAACCACTACATAGTATTACTTACTTTACAGATTTTATTACATATCAAACTTCTTCATCAAGGCATCGTTTACATGTGGAGGCACGAGAGACGAGACATCTCCGCCATATCGAGCGACCTCTTTAACTATACTTGAACTTAAGAATGAATATTGACTCTTTGTCATAACAAAAAATGTTTCAATACTTTCGTCGAGTACTCGGTTCATCGACGTAATTTGCATTTCATACTCAAAATCCGAAATGGCTCGTAAGCCACGAACGATAACAGTGGCCTTAATCTTATGTGCATAGTCAATTAGCAAGCCTGACGATGAATCAATTGTTACGTTACTGTATTGTGATGTAATTTTATGTATAAGTGCAATTCGCTCTTCCACCGAAAACAAAGGCTTTTTCGATGAATTATTCATTACCGCCACATGTACTTGCGGAAAGGTCTTTGCCGCTCTTTGTATAATATCCAAATGACCATTTGTCACCGGATCAAAACTTCCTGGAACGATTGCGATTTTTGCCATATCAATAGCCTCTTTTCTCATAAATAGTAACAGCTGAATTTCCGTATATCGCTGAGTTTATCCGGCTATATGTTTCATACGCCTCTGGTAACACAACCTTTTTTTCATGTTCACACACAATTGTCGCAACTTCAGACAATAAACCTTGTTTCACAAGATCGTAAATCACATCATAATATTCTACAGCTGCGTACGGCGGGTCCACGAATAATAAATCAATCGTAACATTTTTTTGCTGTAGAACCGCGACAGCTTGTCGGGCATCTTTTCTTTCAATATGTATTTGATCATCGAGTCGACATTTTTCAACATTAGATTTAATGATAGCACAAGCTTTTGCATTTTTCTCAAATACTATCGCTTGGTCCATCCCTCTTGATAGCGCTTCGATTGCGATGGATCCACTACCTCCAAATAATTCGACGACCGTTCCACCATCAAAGTATGGGCCGATTCTATTGAATACAGATTCTTTTACTTTATCCGATGTAGGTCTCGTAGAAGTTCCGGGTAAAGACTTAAGCGGCGTACCTTTTCTGGTACCAGAAATGACTCTCACTGTTTTTCCATCTCCTTTATCAGCTGTTCAATTTGTTCGATTGCAATGGATTCGTCGGACTTCTCGATTAGCACAAAGAAAATACGTTTAAACCAATTTTCTTCAAAAAATAATGTTTGATCGATCGTCCTATACGGCTTTTCTTTATAGTCGAATTTCCGTTCATTCATTACATAAAATGGTTGGATTTTGGAAAACCGATACTTACGTTTTGGACTTTCAATATAGATCGATTGTTCATTCGATGAAATTTGGTAACCCATTCTAGTCAACAATACATCTGCCGGATAATAGCTTTTGCCATCCTGTATAACTGCCTTCGCCTTCGGTACTATATCGCCGTCTACTACTAATCTCCTTGCATCCAATAATAAAAATGGATAGCTATAACGTCGTTCATGCATCGTTTTCTGAAAATACCGCGATTCGAAACCTGTTATACCTAACAAAAGATTATCCATTTTCTCTGCAGAGAGTTTACGTCCGATCTCATTATGGATTTTTTGACGGAATGTTTCATATTGCTCTTCTGAGAGCGCTTCTTTCAGACGATTGTAGACGCCTTGTTCTGCTTTCGTCCCTACTGCTTGGTCAGAGAGGAGCGATGCCAGCATACTGTTCATAGATGGCTCGTCCGCCAGAAGACGAAAGCGTGATTGCACACTCATTCTAGCGACTTGCCTTAGCACCTGATTCATTTGCTCCGTCTTCTCCACAATAAAGCGTTGCGTATACAAAGGCTGATTACGTGGCGATAGAACAACACTTATATGATCACCACCGACACCTTCAAGAATGTCCTCCATTTGTTCAATCTGCTCTTTCCTTATACCTTCACCGTAGACCGTTAATTTATTGGATGAATACGCAATCGGAATCGCTTGTGGCTGCCAGTACAATTCATTGACGAAACCGACACCGCGATAAAGACGATACGAAATTCGCTCTTTATCCGCCACTCCAACCCGCTCTAAGCCGTTCACCCACATTCCACCAATATTTTGTTCGTCTGTCATATGAAATACAGTAGTTAAAGGCTTAGCATCTTTTAATAAGACAAATGGCTTTTTAAATAATTTGCGCCCTGTTAACGGCTCTTTCTTTGGCAACTTATACGCTATAGACTGCCGATTACGTTCTCCTTCGTCAAAAGCGATACCTGATTCATTCAATCGAGAACAAGACACAGATTCTTCCGTCAGGCACCCTTGATCCACGCTTCCTTTAGGCCAAATAATTTCATATCTCCCCTCAGATAAATTATAAAAGTGATGACGGATGTACAATCCATCTGCGCGATTGATGACTTCAATTTCTTGACGATAATTATCTGGTTGCGCATTTTCATCATTTGCATTTATGGATTGACTATAGTGCAAATAAACGAGTCCACCATTAACTGCCGCCAATAGAAATAAAATCCTCACTATAACTTTCAAAGTACAACACCTCATCACATGGTATGATGGATAAGAACTATTACTAATTGCTTGAAAGGAAGCCTTGATTATGATTCAACAACGTTTTATTGAACTCGGGGAAGGTTATAGTGACATTTATGAGCTGTTCGAATTAATGTCTACAAACACCCACAGAATTTTTAAGTCTTATATTTTAGCATTCAAAGATGGCGAAAATGAAAAGCTTTCACTAGCCGTATCGTTTACACCCGCTACAGCGGATAGCAACTTTATGCCTATTTATGTTTGTAGGGAAGGTATTAAACTAACAGCGAAGAAACCGTCCAAACGTTATGACTTATTTATGGAACATGCGCAATCGCTAAACATCCAACCCGTCCGTGTGGAAGTGAAACATTCTTCTCAATTTGCTGAGAAGGAATTATATTATCAGTATATTATTGGCATTTTACGGTTAAATCACTTATTGCCGCCACTTCACTAATTGAAGAGTTACGATTATAAACCTGTTTTGTAATCGTACTCTTTCGCTTTGTCTGGCTTAGCATTTTCATACACCGTACTAACAAAAGGACGCTCAGAAGGTAATACTTTTTTCACAGCAGATAAACGCTCTAATTTACTGATAGTCCCTTCTAATTCATCCATATTACAATACAAGACAACATATTTCATTCTCTTGGAAATATAATGAACATGCCCAAATTTGCGCAGTGATTTTGCTTGTTTTAAATGATGGAGATAGACAATTACACCTTGCCGATCAATCATAATTCTCCCCCTCTTTCTTACTCCATACAATACCATATGTAAGAAAAGTCCTGCAACCTTGCATATCGAATGTTCGTATTATATTATCATATGCTAGAAACGTCATTCTTTGTCGGACGAATATCATTCATCAAGGATTGCGTACCTTTCTATGAATAGGTTACACTAAGTTAGATATTTATATTCACTTCTTATTAAACGGAGTGAGAAAAAGACAGTGGGGTAAGAACAGCTACTGAGGAGGTTATTAAAGTGGGCAGGAAAACAAAAGTTGCTTTAACAGTGGGAGCTGCTAGTGTTGCTGCATGGGCAGCGTCCAAAGTGGTTGTAAAATCAGAGCCGCGGGCTGAAAAGAAAGCGCTGCAATTTTCTGAATTAGCTGTAGTAGCAGATGTACATATTGCTGATGACTCTTCCGTTCATTTGCTATCATCCTATACAAATGTCGCCGATTTAGGTGTGCATGGATTTGCAGTAGATGTACAGCTTACAAAAGATGAAGAAATTCTATTAGTACCGTGCACAGATCTATTATATTCTATTGAGATTGCAGACTACACGCTTGCCGAAATAAAAGATGAATATGATATGGACGCTGATCAATCGCATGAATCTACAGCTGATTGTTCTTCACAAATCATTTCTTTACGTGAACTATTGGAAAAGTTTCCTCAGTTGCTCATTATCATTTCTATAAGTGATTCGCCTGATACATATGAAGGAAGCTTAATTCCTTCGAAAATGTGGCGTTTGCTGAAAGAGCTGGATGCAGCGGAGAGAGTAGTTGTGACTAGTTTATATGATGAACAAATTGATCGTTTTAATTTGTATGCGCAAAATTCTGTTGCACTTGGCGCCGGTAGCGAGGAAATCAAAAAAGCATATGTTGCATATAGTAGCGGTTTTGGTCATTTATATAAACCAACAGCTGATTTATTCTGTTTACCGGAAAAGTTCGGTGTATTTCCGTTCGCTTCGGAAGGTTTCGTCAATTTTCTGAAACAACTAAATATACATGTGTTTTATGAAGTATCAGATACATCTACTATGCAGAAGTTAGCTAAGCTAGATATTGACGGATTTATCACGAGTACACCTGACGAGGTTTTGACTTATTGTAACCAAAACTAAACCCTGCATTTTTGCAGGGTTTTTGTTATGGGATTTATGCCGAGCAAGAGCAGCTGCCGCCTGAGCCGCATCCGCCACCACATGAACTATTTGTAAATACACCGTCGCCAGCAGGTACTTTTACCGCATCGGAAACGGACAGTCCGATGATTCTGCCGATATCATCTAATAACGCTTGAACATCGTTTTCTGCCAGACGTAGAGCGGCAACTTCTTCTCGCAAATCTAAGGCTCTTTTTTGAAGACGGATCTCCTTCATAATCACCTTATAATCAGGATGGTAACGTCCAAAACGTTGGACGTCTTCATATTGTTCTTTCATTTTAGTAAACGTTAAGATTTCTTTCCGTAGATCAGCATCTGAATACACACGGTCGTAAGCGTCACGATAGATTTTCACAACCTCAGAACGCAGCAGCATATCGGAAAGTTCTTCCGCCATATCAATGACACGCATCCATTCATCTGTCATCATCATAAATTGCCGCACCTCCTATCTGTACCATCATACCAAAAAACATGTCATTCGCCTATTCATTAAGATTTTTCGTCAAGATGGTTTCGATCGAGAAAAGCACGTTTTACTTCTTCCATATCACAAAACGGAAGTATCTTTTCTCCAATATGTTGGGTCTGCTCATGACCTTTTCCAGCAACTAAAACGATATCCCCATATTGTGCCTTCCGAATCGCGTACCGAATCGCATATCTTCGATTAATTATCACATCAATAGGAGTTGCAAATCCTGTTGTGCCTGATAAGATGTCCAAAATAATTTGCGCTGGTTCTTCCGATCGCGGATTATCAGACGTCAAAATGACATATGAACTATAATGTGCTGCTATGGCACCCATTTGTGGTCTTTTCTCATGATCACGATCTCCCCCACAACCGAACACGCTCCATACATTCTTTCCTTCCTCACGCAACGCTTCCAAAACCACTTGTAAAGCATCAGGTGTATGCGCATAATCCACGTAAACGTCGATGCCATCCTGGGAATACTTTTCCATTCTCCCCGTAGGTAAACGTAGTGCTGAGACATATTTCTGGATTTCGCAGAACGGATAATCGAGTAGCAATAATGCACAACAAGCTGCTCTGGCATTCAAGTTATTATGTTTACCAGGCACATGAATTACTAACTCTCCTTGCTCCCCGTTGACATGATCACTACCAAAATACATCGGCGGAACGTTCATCTCCTTGCTAATCTCATAGCAAAGCAAATCATCTTCATTGACAATCATCTTTTTTGCTAATGAGAATAACTGCTTTTTCGCATTAATATACTGTTGTTTTCCGCCATGTTCTTCATAATGATCAATCCCGATATTCAATAAAATACCGATTGTTATCGGACAATGTGCTAAGCGATTAGCATATAAACCTAATGATGAAGCTTCAAGAACAACATGCGTAACGTGTCGATCAACACAATCACGTAAAAGTGGATGCAATTTTTCTGCAGGCATCGTCGTCATCGAGTCTTCTGTTGACGCAAGGAATTTGCCATCAACAAAGATCCCTGTCGTTCCTATGACAGCAACGCTTTTACCGGCTGCACGGAGCATCTGACCAATAAAATGACTAACCGTAGTCTTACCATTGGTTCCGGTAACAGCGATGATTGTTAATTCTTCTGCTGGATTACCTGACATCATTGCACTTGCGTAAGAAATGAATAGCGAACTATCCGGTATCACTAATACTGTAATTTCTTCAGGTATACACGAAAGGTCTATATGAACTCGATCAGTAACAATTGTATTCGCTCCTTTTTCGAGCGCTTCCTCAATAAACTGCATGCCATCTTGCACTCTACCTTTCCTAGCGACAAATACATATCCCTTCTGCACTGTCGTTGACGATTCAGTGATTCCATTGATTGTTTGTCGAATCGAGCCTTGCAACACTGTACATGGCCAATCTTTCATTAGTTCTGATAAAAGCAAGGTATCTCGCCCCTTCCCGAACATTTTATACACCACAGAATATAATGAAACGAAGCATAAAGTATCTTATGAAGGGTGTAAGAAGAATGTCACGAGAAAGTTGGGATTCTATGATTATCCAAAAGTTTGGTGGGATTGCAATGCAGAATCAGCAACAACGGGCGAAGTGCATTCAACATATTAAGCAAGCTTTGTCGAAATATCGTTCGGTTGTCGTTGTTGTGTCTGCAATGGGTAGAGGTCAGGATGCCTATTCGACCGATCAATTGCTTAAAGTTACGGATGCTTTCGCAAACTCTGGGGAGGCAAGAGATTTAGCTGCTGCATGCGGTGAGTTGATTTCATCTGCCGTATTGTCTGCCGAATTAATTAATGCAGGTATAGATAACACAATCATCTATGGACAAAATACAGGCATTCGTACAACCGGTGATTTTTGTAATGCAACGATTGAAAAAATCAATACCTCTCATTTATTAGAAACACTGAAAAGTCATTCTTGCCTAATCGTGCCCGGCTTCCAAGGGATGAATAAGTTAGGTCAGTTTATGACATTAGGCAGAGGTGGCAGTGATTTGACAGCCATCGCTTTAGCCGATGCCCTACAAGCTAGTCATGTTGAATTTTATAAAGATGTTCCTGCAGTCATGTCTGCTGATCCTCACAAAACCTCTTTATATAAACGATTTGACCGATTAACATTTGATGAGTTTTTACCATTGCTAGATTGCGGACGACCAATCATACAGAAAAAAGCTGCGATTCATGCAAAAAAAAATGCGATACCTCTTCATATACGAGGCATCGCGTCTGACGAGGAGGGTACGTGGATCCTCCCTTAGTCTTCTTCTATCATGTCTATCGTCTTATTCTGCGTAACGAAAGACTGTGTGTAGTATTTATTATAAACACCGACACCCATATGCGTAAAGGATGGATTCAATAGAACGTCTCTATGCTTTGGTGAATTTAGCCAGCCATGAACCGTTTCAATTGCATCAATATAATTAAAAGCTGTATTTTCAGCCGCTTTCGTGTTAGGTATTCCTGCTATTTTCAAACGCTCTGCAAAGAGTTCTGTCGATTGTGGCGTATGTGAACTGTACTTCTGAAAAATCATTTCTTGGCTATGCTCCCATGACAGCGTAGCCAATTTTTCATCATTTTTTAATAGGGGTACGTTATGCTCTTCTCGTAACTGATTAGTCAGCTCAAAAGTTTGTCTTTCCATGGACCGGTCGACTTCTGTTTGAACGGTTGATGACGGCTTTGGTGCTTCAATCATTTCTCCTAAGTAGGTCATATCATACGGCTGGTGTTTCACAAGTGTACTCGGGCTAATAAAACGAACCCCTTCTAACTGACCATCCACTTGATCGATATATAACTGAACATATAAGTTCTGATACGGTATAAGCATCCGATTATTAATATCTTCGCTGTTTAATGAAAACGTATAAATATTTTCGTTGATAGCCACATCAATCTCTGACTCGATCGGGGTAAATCGATGAATTTCTTCCACATCCTGACGTATCCTAAATGGCGAAACATCCAATTGCTCATCCGCTGTATAAATCTGATTTACTTTACCTTTTAAAACACCTGCCATCAAACGTGGTTCTTTTGTATACACCCACCATTCATATTGAAAACTTGAATGTTCTATACGTGATGGTTTACCGAAATCCTCCTCTAGCTTTTGCACTTTTTGACCAACATAAATAGATATTCCTTCTTCTGGTCTCGGCATACCTTTGCCACCTATAGATTGATCCTTTTCAGGTACTGCAATAGGAGAACCGTGGTGAACAGGTGATTCAAGTGGTTCATTTTCACTTACATTATCATTCATAAAATAGAATACCCCCATGACAATAGCTAACAGAAGAAGGATCTTCCAACCAACTCTCCACATGTACTCTCCCTCTCCTTTCTATACTTCGATTCCTTGTTACTAGAATCATTCTTTCTATTATTGTACAGAATACGCGAACTGTAGTCACCTTTATTACATAGCATAAGAAAGCGTTGACACAATGTTGTCATTGCAACTAAAATTGATTTGTTTTATGATATAATGGTATAAGTATTTGTCTGGACGAACATGAAGGGGGATTTACGAATGTATGTTGAAAATACAGGCATTAAGGGCCTTGTAGCAGATCTAAAAGTTATGGAAGAAGTTATGCTTAAGAATAATCTTGGACTTGATGGACAATGGGATTACGAGCGTGTAACTTTTGATAAGAAGTATGTGATCCGTGAAGGTACATATTACTTACGTATTTTTGGAGAGTTAGTTGAGGGCGATATTGATGGTAGAAAAGCAACGGTTCGCTTAAAGCAGCCTGTGCTTGGTAAGTACTATTATCCATTTGGTGTTGAGTATGGAGAAGATGAAGACTTCCCAGCTAGCTTAGTTAAGGACTGCGAGTTAACAGCTAAAGCAGTTTATGACGAGTTAAAGCAATATAGTTTGTAATTTATGTGAAAAAGCTGAAGAGCTTATTGTTCTTCGGCTTTTTCCTTCTATTACTCCACTAATTTGGTTATACTAAGTGAAGTATCTACGTGGAGGACGATAACTTTTGAAATTTATTACAAAACGAAATTTATTAGTTACACTAACAATCATCGTTTTATTATTGATTGCATTTTTTATTTTACCTGTATCGATTCCGATTATTTTAGCGTTCATAACAGCCCTCGCTTTAGATCCATTGGTGAAATCAGTAGAGAAGAAGTTTAATTGGAAAAGAAAAGTTTCTGTAATTGTGAATTTCATCGTCTTCGTCGGTGTGGTTCTCTTTCTTTTTTTCTACACAGTTACTACTCTTATCGGAAAAATTGTTCACTTCACAAAGGAAATACCTACTTATTTGAATTCACTTTCAAGCGTATGGATCAATACACAAAGTAAACTTTTTCAATATACAGTAGGGATGCCAGAAGATATTATCACAATGCTTGAGAAAGAATTTAATGAAATTATAGAATCGATTCGTATTTCTTTAATTACTCTTCTTAGTTACGATAGGATTTTAGCTTTAATATCCGATATACCTAACTTCCTCGTAAGCTTTATCGTGTTTATGATGGCTCTCTTCTTGTTTATGCTTGAATTACCGAACTTAAAATTGATGTTTTATCGTCACCTGACTGAAGCAACAGCACAAAAAGTACACTATATGGTTAGCAAATTAAACAGTGTTATTTTAGGGTTTATCAAAGCCCAGTTTCTAGTAAGTTTGATTATTCTTGTCGTTTCATTTATCGGTTTACTTATAATCCTTCCTAAATACGCGGTAGTTATGGCTTTAGTCATCTGGATTATCGACATCATTCCTATTCTAGGTTCCATCATTATTTTAGCGCCTTGGTCAATCTACCAGTACGTTTCCGGTGACTTAGCAATGGGTACAAAACTTGCGATTTTGGCAATTATCCTATTAATCATTAGACGAACAATCGAGCCTAAAGTAATGGGTTCTCAAATTGGATTGTCACCGTTACCTACATTGATTGCAATGTTTATCGGACTGAAACTATTCGGTGTCCTTGGCTTTTTCATCGGCCCTATGTTAGTGATTCTCTTCAACACAGCAAGAGAGGCAGGCATTATCAAATTAGATTTCAAAATATAATTATAAAAGGGTAAATCACACTAATATGTGATTTACCCTTTCGGTATTTAAAAGCCTAATATCGCTTTGAAAACGGGTTCTATAATATTTGTTGGGGTATGCGTACAATTTGCATAAAAAAATACACGTGATCACCGATTTCTTTTATACTTGAATTGTCTAGAAACAAGTAAAAGTGAAAGGTGATACGTGCATATGAATTTTAACA
>NZ_PDYM01000002.1 GCF_002743055.1 Sporosarcina sp. P13
AGGAGTGTACCGGAGCGGAAAAAGGCCGACTCCTGCGGGATCTAGCGCGAATGTTGAGACCCCACAGGAAGAGCCGTCACGAAGAACGGCTTTTGCGAGTAAAAGCGTTAGCGTTAGGAGCACGGTTCCAGCGACGAGGAGGCTCAAGCGCGCCCCGCGGAAAGCGTGCCTTTTGGAGCGCAGGGGAACGGACTATTTTCTAGTTATGTCCCAGCCTTTTCACTTGATATAAAATCGGTTCTTCCTCCTGTTACACTAACGGTTGTTTTCTATCTACTACCTGTTTGTCATAGTTAAAATCCAAAAATCTTTTTTTAAATTGTAACGAAAGCTACGTTCAAGGTACTACTATAGTGAAGAGCTAAACAGAAGGTATTTTATGAGAAAGGAGGTCATCATGAAAGAGCTCGAAAAGATTTATAAAGATATCCAGCCTAAAATCTATGCTTTTTTCTTAGTCAACACAAATATTCAAGCGGTAGCAGAAGATTTAACACATGATGTTTTTTATGAAGCATGTAAAAGCATACGTTCATTTCAAAAAAATTCAACACTTCAAACGTGGCTGTTTTCAATCGCAAATAATTTACTGAAAAAGTATTACCGTTCAACTAAATACGAAAAACAACTACAGTTGATCGTTGCCAATGAAAAAGAAATCCCAGAAAAATCATTGGAAGAAAAAATGATAATCAATGAAGAAACAAAAAGCTTGATTAAACAAATTCAAGCTCTTGATGACCTCCCGAAGAAGATTGTTGTACTAAGAATATTTGGGGAATTATCTTATAAAGAAATCGGGGAGCTTGTTGGAAAAACCGAAAATTATGTTCGGGTGACATTTCATCGCACCAAATTAAAACTTCAAAAAGAAACGGAGGCATGATGATGACTAAAAGTTGCTATATTGTTGAAGATTTACTCCCCTTATATAAAGAAGATCTTTTATCTAGCGAAACGGAGGATTGGGTAAACGATCATTTAAACAGTTGTTCACAATGCAAAGCACTTGCACAACTTGCTGACAAACCTATTACTGAGGAAGTGCTCTCTTCACCTATAGATCATGAAAAAATGATGTCAAAAATCCAATATAAAATTTCTTTATATCAAATGATTTTCATCGGAATGTCCTTTTTTCTAGCTTTACAAACAACGTTAGTAAATGATAGTTTTGGGTTTATTTTATCCTATACTATTATGGGGTCTTTACTCTACTTATTTTATAAAAGCTTTAAAATTGTCGTAGCCATCGCATTTTTACCGGTCTTCTTCTGGTCTATTAGTTCAAGTTTCTCCATGAACACAAATGAAATAGGCTACCCAACCACAACTTTACTTCAACACTTTTTCCAATCCATTGTTGGCTCTTCATTAATTGCCGTTATCCACTTAGCTTTCGCACTAGTTGGCGCGCTAATTGGATACCTAATTTTTAAAATCAAAGAGAGCGGGGAAAACAAATGACTAAGATTAAATGGATTTACTTAGTTGTGATTATCATTTCAGTTGGAGCAGTCTTGTTCTTCTATAATGCGTTTAACGGAAATCCGATTTCCAAAATGACAGCTCAATCGACGCTTAAAAACCACTTGGAAAGTAACTATCCTGATGATGAATTCGTCATCCAAAGAGAATTTTATAATTTTAAAGATGGTGGCTATAATTTTTATGTCACACAAATTGGTGAGGAGGAACAAACTGAATACGAGTTTATACTCACAGGGTTTTTCGGCTCAAATATTCACTCTGATGGCATCTATTACGCAAATCAAGATGTAAAGCTTATTAGTAAATTACAAAAAGAAGCGAGCGAGGAAATTACAAATCTTCTTCAAGAAAAAGTACCAGAAGTACTTGAAGTAACCCCTCAGCTTGAAGTATTAAAAGGAAAATACCCATCCGATGCAAATTGGTCAAAGGACTTTAAAGCTGAAAAACCAATGTATATCCACATTACCATCGACTCACGCAAGTTTTCAAAAGAAGATATGTTACATGCTTCAATTTTAATACAGCGATCGTTACATGAATCAAACTATACGTATGAACATATAACGATTAATGGAAATATAATCGATGAGAATTATGAAGAAGTTAAAGGTGAACCATTTTGGGTTGTTAAATACGCGGTGGGATTTGAACATGATACAAAACTCACATTAAAAGATATTGAGCAATACGAGTAAATGAAAACGAGGAACAGACTATGACAAAACCTCAAAAATGCATGAAGAGCAATTTTACGCCTTCATGCATTTTTCTTTTTGACTACGTATTTATAAACGCATCTTTTTTAAGATACAGGAATGTACCGGAGCGGAAAAAGGCCGATTCCTGCGGGGATTTATCGCGAATGTTGAGACCCCGTAGGAGCGCAAGCGTAATTTTACCAACAGAAAGTATGATATGATTTTCTGCATTACACCTCAGCCACCAAAAATAGCCACATACTGGTTTTGCAATTCAAATCGATTGTTCTTCCATCCTAACGTATTCATTATAAATCCTAAAGAATCCGCATTATATCTTCCCGCTATTTTTTGATAAGCCAATAATTCATAAACGCCATTCCCATCAAAATCTACCGGATACAATCCACTCAACGGATTCACAAAACCGCTGATTGGTTGTTTTAACTTTCCGTTTCTATCATATATTTCATTCAAATAGTCCAACCCTTTTAGTGATAAATCAATCATATACTTTTCATTGTTCAATTTACTTATTACTAGCACCTTGTAATGATCTAGATATGTGACTTCGTATGAATACAAGTTATTATACGCTTCAAAGTCAAACAGCAATGTTGGTTTATTGCCCATATAGGAAACTATATAATAGTTCATTATCCCGCCACTGCCACCTGTAGCCATACTTATTAAAATCTCCTCCACACCATTACCAGTAAAATCCCCTAAGTATAGCGTAGGATTGTAGCCCACATTTTCCTTCAGCGCAACACTCGTCAACATGCCCGTTCTACCATCCCGCACATGAAGCGTAATCTGCTGAACAAATGGGCTATCTACTGTTTTTATCCCTGTTAAATACACTTGGTCGGGTACTTTGTCTCCCGTAACATCGCCTGTAGTGGACGCTACAACCATCGTGTGATTTCCAATATTACTAGAATGATGATTAGTCATCATGGCACCCCTTCCCGCTGATTTGATTGTCCCTACTATCCTATGGGTTCTTAGGGTAATTGCTACTTAATAAAAAATACCCCCAATGGAAGCAGATTCATTTCCATTGGAGGCAGGGCCACGATTCCTAATCCTGTACTAATTTACAGGTGAAAACTCACCTAACTTCTTTTTATAATCCAGATGTAGAAGAATAGATAACATTACTAAAAAAATAACCATAGAAAAAGGTATTAGCCATGAATTTTCTGTATTTGCATAAAGAACTTAGAACATGACTACAATCGCAATAATTGGTGCTGCAAAATAATAATTTCTCGCATGATTATTGACCAAATGACACTGGCAGACAGAATAAAACCAACTCCATTTTGACCATCATTCTAGCGATAAACTCCATGACTACATGATCGATTTAATAATAAAATTCCCAATAGACTATATTCACACACAAAATAATGGTAGAACAGATTGTCAACATTCTACTAACTGCTTCATATTTATATGTTTTATAAGTTTTCATTTGAAAAAGTAAACATACGCTTATGGCAACTGAACAGATGATATATATCAGATTTGCAGTTAAAAAAGGTTTAAGCGATGCATAGGTCGTCATCGATACTGTCTTGTAACTAATCCAAAGTACGTTACTGAACAGGAATATATTTAATATCTGTTGACTGATCAGTACTATAGATTGTTTTTTCTTCCGTATTTTTTTAACGATAGCGTGGATCGTAAAGTAGAAAGTATACAGAAAGGCGAATGCCCCTAGCAGAATGATTCCCCATTCAAAGAAATGTTTCGTATAAGGAATGTATAGTAAGTCTGTTTGTGCGGATGATAGCATTTTTTTCGTTTCTGTATGTTTGGAATACACGTCAAGAGCATACGCACTAAAATCCTCTTTTGCAATATAAATACTAGGTTCTTCTTGTGAATAATAAAAACCATTCATCAGTAAATCGTGTGAATCCATCTGTTTCACTTGGCTTCTTAAAAATAGTCCATACACTTTACTAAAGCCGTGGCGGGGCACACGAGCTGGTTCGTACATACCAATCCATTGTGAAGAGTTCTCCAAGTTTGTATTATTTCCCGTATGCTTATATGTACCGAAAATAATTTCAGGAATCCCGAGTGTGAACGTACTTTCGTTTGCCGTGTTCGTCAACACTAAAACACCTTTACGCTCAAGTCTGTCTACGTAAAATGAGGAACTAAAAGCCATGGTATTCCCCCCATGACCAAAAACTTGTTTACTAGTGGAAGGCAAGAAAAATAATCCATTTGCTATTCTTGGTAGATTCGATTCCGGGTAATATAAAGACGGTTGAAACAGCAAGTCAATCGTTTGCTGCTGTTTAAACAACGGTGAACCATCTTCAGCTAAAAGCGCTTGTAACATTTTTTGAAGATCAGTAGCTACTCCCATGACACTTCCAGCCGCATACAAAGGAATCACATAATGATTCGGTTCTATTAATTGAAGATCCGCTGTATATCCTTGCACCTTTTTCCTTTGTTCTTTCACCCATGGATTATCGTCCTGTTCGGCATCTATCGCTGTTTTCGTCATATGAAGTGGATCAAAAATATGTTTTTGGACGTATTCTCTATAATCTAAACCGCTCACTTCTTCAACAATATACGCAGCGAGACTTGCCCCATAGTTTGAATAAGCAACGATTTGACCCGGCGGAAACACTTGCTTCGTATCAACAGCTTCTACTACTTCTCTTAATGAAGACTTTTTAGTTGGATTATGGATCATTAAATCCGTATAACTATCATCGAACCCTGCCGTATGATGCATTAAATGTTGTAATGTCACTGGATTGTCAAACGATGTTTTTGATCGGAAATCCTGTGGCAAATACGTTTCAATATTTGCTTCTAAATCAAGTTCCCCATCCTCTACTAATTGTAAGACACTAATCCAAATAAGAATTTTAGAAACAGACGCCCATTCAAAGACCGTTTCTTCATCGACGGGGGTCTGCTTATCTATATCCGCATAGCCTTTCATCTCATATATTATTTCATCTTCGTTTAGTACAATCGTTGCTACACCAGCGGCAGTTTTTTCATGTTCTTTTATATAGGCCTCTACTTTATCTTTTAACGTCTGCTGTGTCGATGCAGATAAAGCAGGTTCAGGTGTATAGACAAATAAAATCCAAACAAGGATTGTAGAAAGGAAAACGGTAAATAGTTTATTATACGTGTTCACTAAAATTCAGACCCCTTTTCCCAATTAATCTTAGAAACATTTTTTTATAACAAGGAAAACAAACTACGCTACTACGGGATCACCCTTCCACGCCAAGCCGAAGCCACTTTGCAGTTGGTGTGTCCACATGCACCATCTCTTCCGGTGTTCCTTCAAACAGTATATGCCCACCATTCTTCCCGCCTTCAGGACCTAGCTCAATCACCCAGTCACTCGCCGCTATAAAGTCTATATTATGTTCAATAATCACGACTGAATTTCCTTTATTGACGAGATTCTGAAAGACGTCCAACAATCGCGCATTATCATGTACATGCAACCCTAATGACGGTTCATCCAACAAATAGATTTGTCCTTCTTTTTTCAAATGACTTGCCAGTTTCAGACGCTGCACTTCACCGCCACTTAATGAACTTGTCGTTTGGCCCAATGTCAGATACCCTAGCCCCACATCTTTTAGCGTGTCTATTTTTTTCACGATTTTAGGCATTGTAAAATAGTGATTCGCTTCGTCAATCGTTAACTGTAAAATTTCCACTATATTTTTCCCCTCGTAACGATAGGACAATGCTTCATCTGAATACTTCGTTCCGCCACAAACTTCACAAGGAATCGTCACTGGATCGGCAAAGGCGACGTCTGGAGTCGTAACCCCTTTCCCATCACATACTGGACACGCACCTAATGAATTAAAACTAAACAAGCCAGCTGGTTGGCCCGTAGCTTTCGCAAAAATCTTACGAATATCATCCATGATCCCCATATACGTTGCGAGGGTTGAACGACTGGAAGTTCCTATACTTCCTTGACCTACCATAATCGCATCGCCATAACTTTTTGGGAATGCTTCAAACAGTAAAGAACTTTTACCAGAACCCGATACACCACATATCGAAACCAAGACATTCTTAGGGATATCTACGCTAACATCTTTTAAATTAGTAGTCATTGCATTCTTTATCGAAAAATACTCTTCACTATCTCTTGGCTGTTTATTTATTTCCAACGTGTGATCCAGGCTCGTCACCGTCGAAGCATTTTTCAACCCTTCAGGCGTTCCTTGGTAGACAATTTCTCCACCATGTACGCCTGCTCCTGGACCCATCTCAATGATTTCATCCGCCACTTTTATAACGGCTACATCATGTTCGATGACGATTACCGTATTATGATTTGCTTGCAAACTTTTCAGCATGTTTAGTAATAAATCTACTTCTTCAGGATGAAGTCCTGCACTCGGTTCGTCGAAAATATACGTCAAATTATTTAAACTGCTCCCTAAATGACGCGCAATTTTCACTCGCTGCGCTTCACCACCAGACAACGTCCCCATTTTTCTTGCTAGACTTAAATAGCCTAAACCTAAATCTACTAGTTGTTTAATAGTCGGTATCGCTTGTTCCGCGATAGACTTTCCTAGTGGATCTTGAATTTTCTTTAGTTCACCTAGCAATTCTGTCAGCTCTAGTTGATCATACGCAGCAATATTGAAACCATTAATTTTACACTCCAATACTTCTGGATTTAAACCTGAACCAATGCAAGTTGGACAAACTGTATGCGTGGAAACTGCTAGTACATCATCCTGAGATGTTTGTTTTAGCTTCGAGACGTCGCGATTAATATATAGTCGTACAAATCTAGGCAATAACCCGTCCCACTCATGATCCTGCGGTCCGTCTTTCGTATGAAAAGGCGCAAACACTCTCTCGCCTTCGGGTGGTCCATAAATCAATAAGTCATACGTTTCTTTAGAATAGTCTTTTATCGGTAGATCCGGATCAAATAACCCACCCGTCATCATCCACCGACCTTGCCAACCTGAAGGAGATAACGGCTTAAACTGTACCGCATACTCTCGCAACGATTTATCGGGATCTATCATCTTATGTAAATCCGGAGCTACAACCTCGCCAAATCCACTACATTGCGGACATCTACCAAATGAACTTTGGCTTGAAAAGTCCGTAGCGGAACCTATAGATGGACTCCCCATTCTAGAAAACAGCAACCGAATCAATGGATGGATATCCATATACGTACCTACCGTAGAACGTGAATTGCCAGCTACCGCTTTTTGCTCAACAACGACGACTGGACTTAAATGCTGCATAAGATCCGCACGCGGTCTTTCGTATCTAGGCATTTGATTCCGAACATATAGTGGATAGTTCAGCGTCATTTGTCTTCTACTTTCGGTAGCTAACGTATCAAATACAACTGAACTCTTTCCAGAACCTGAAAGTCCTGTAAATACCGTAAGTTGTTCTTTCGGGATATTCAAATCTATATTTTTTAAATTATTTTCTTGTAGTCCACGTAAGATTATTTCATCTTTACTATTCGCCATACGTTTGTCCCCCCTAGCCGTCATTAGTTCATCATCTAGTAAGAAGTGTCCCTCTTTTCTATAACTAACACTACTTTTCAAAACAAAAAAGACTGTAGAATGAAAATCTCTACAATCTCTGTTTAATCGAGAGTAGTAAAAGACCCCCAACACGAATCGATAATACGAACTTCATGAATCCGCCTTCCCTACTAAAACTCCACCACTCACTTCCGCAAAATTTTCTCCATCGCTTTTCCTTTAGCCAACTCATCAATTAGCTTATCCAAATAGCGAATTTCCCGCATCGTTGGCTCTTCAATTTCTTCTACTCGAACACCACACACCACGCCTGTAATCAACGTTCGTGACGGATTCATTTTTGGCGCCTCGGCAAAGAACGTCTCAAAATCTGTCTGTTTTATGAGAAGCTCGTCGAATTCCGCACAGCTATACCCTGTCAACCACAGGATGATTTCATCAACTTCTTCCTTCGTACGACCTTTCCTCTCCGCCTTCTTTACATAAAGTGGATAGACACTTGCAAAACTCATTGTATAAATTTTATGTTTAGTCATAGTACATCCCCCGTTCGTTTCTATTCAACCAGTTATAATATAGATCTTTTCTCTATTCCCTTATACTCCATAAGTATTAGATCTCCTCTATCATTCGATAATTACTTAGATTAAAAATTACATATCTATGTTTCAAGCGTAGTATTTCCTGGGCAATCTTCGTTCTTCACATCACAAATCCAGCAACGCATTCGGGCGATTTAAAATGAAATCATCCTTATCAAAACTACCTTTTTTAGTCTCTACATGCATTTTCCCGATAATAAATCATAACAATATCATTGAAATAGAACACAAAATAATGTTATTTGATTTTTTTATAAAACACGGTAAATAGGATTAAACGGAACAAAATTTGAAGAGTATGTTATATACTTCGTGATTGAAAGATCAGCTCGATCACCTCTTAAGCCAAAAAACAAGCTATAAAACCCTGAATGAAATAGGAATAGCACAACAATTTATTGTTTCATTTTATTATAATCATAGTACGATAGTAGTTGAAAGGGAGTTGACCAGATGGAAGCCATGATTCACGGTATAATCTTAGCATTCGGCCTGATTTTACCTTTAGGTATTCAAAATGTATTTGTCTTTTCACAGGGAGCCACACAGCCTAAAATTCACCAAGCACTTCCAGCGACTATTACAGCTGCACTATGTGATACATTATTAATTCTTTTAGCTGTTTTCGGCTTATCTATTATCGTATTGCAGTTTGAATGGTTACGACTTGGCCTAGTGTCGGCTGGGATTTTATTTTTACTTTACATGGGGTATGCGATTTGGAGATCCAATACAAAAACCAATGAAACGAAAAACGCATTACCTATTCGGCAACAAATTCTCTTTACTTTATCCGTTTCTTTGCTAAACCCCCATGCGATCTTAGATACCGTTGGAGTAATTGGGACAAGCGCCCTAAAATACGTCGGAACGCAACAACTGTATTTTACAATCGGTTGTATCGTAGTAGCTTGGATATGGTTTTTCGGATTAACGATAGCAGGATCTGTAATGAAAGAACTAGATCATACAGGAAAGTTAATGAATATATTTAACAAATGCTCCGCGCTCTTTATTTGGGGAACTGCTATTTATCTATTAATAGGAATTATATAACACAAAAAAACCACCTGATTTTCGGTGGTTTTTTTATGTTGCTCTTCTATACGATGTAGCAATGCATTTCTGAATTAGCGAATATCCTTCTCCACTTTACCATCTTTAATAACGACTTGAATCGTATCATTAGTAGCTAATGAATAAATATCTTCTAGCGGATTTCCTTTGACGATCACTAGATCAGCAAGTTTTCCACTCTCAAGCGTACCGACTTTATCTTCCCATCCTAAACATTCAGCAGCTGTTTTCGTAGATGCGATGATAGATTCCATCGGTGACATCCCCGCGTCAACCATTAAACCAAGTTCACGAAGATTGGTCCCGTGTTTGAACACGCCTGCATCTGTCCCCATCGCAATTTTCACGCCCGCTTTATAAGCTTTTGTGAAGCTTTCTACGTGTTGTTCGATTACTTCTTTGGATTTTTGAACGGCCGACTCAGGCATACCCGTTTCATCCGCTGTTTCTAAGACCGCCACAGGTGCTAACAGTGTGGGCACTAAGAACGTACCGTTTTCAAGCATCAATTCAATTGCTTCATCATCGATAAAGATCCCATGCTCGATCGAATGAATACCAGCTCGTACCGCATTTTTAATACCTTCTGCGCCTTGAGCATGCGCCATCACTTTTACACCTTTTCTAAAACGACCTTCTTCGACAATTACCTTAAGTTCTTCCAATGAAAACTGCGTGAATTCGGGATGATCTGTTGCACTTAGTACACCACCTGTAGCATGTACTTTAATTACTTCCGCACCAGCCCGTAGCATTTCACGAGTCTTTTTACGTACTTCCTCCACACCATCACACACACCATGGGGCATCCCAGGATAGTTAGATGGCAAAATGTCTGTAACCGTGCCTGATACTGTATATCCGTCACCATGTCCGCCCGTAATCGTTAGTGCATTAATACTGAGTTGCATTCTAGGTCCTGAAATCAGTCCGTCCTCAATAGCCTTCTTCACACCAAGATCCGTTCCAAGTGCATCACGAACCGAAGTAACACCTGCATGTAAAGTCGTTTTCAAATACTTTGCCGCTTGGTAATACATGAAAGAGAAAGGCGTAGCCAGACGCTCAGCAATCGGGCTGAATTCCATCATCATATGCACATGCGTATCGATAAACCCCGGTAAAATCGTTCCACCTTGTGCATCGATGATTGTTTCCTCTCCGGAAGCCTTGTATTCTGATTCATTTCCCACAAATTCAATTTGTTTGCCGTCAATGACTACAATCTGATTATGTTTACTTTCCGTACCAGTTCCATCAATTAATAAACCATTTTTAACTATAATCTTTTTCATGTGTTTCCCTCCACGTTATAACGTTTGAACTAAGATGCCCGCAATTAATACAGATGCAATGGTGACTGTCGTAAATCCACCTATCAACATTGGCGCAAGGAGTTCATCCATAATAATTTTTGCTTCTTTTTCATCCCGCCCAATACTACGACTTACCTCTTCACAAAGAATGTAGTCACCTGGGAATCCAAACAAAGCTGTCAACGCAACAGGCATCCCTTTATACGGATCCCATTTGACAAGTTTAGATGTAAGGAAGCCACCGATTGTAATACCAGTTGTCCCAAGAATTAAAATCAATAGGATACTTGGTAAATTACTAAGAACTTGTGCAGGCGTAACACCGGACATTGTTCCGATAACTACAAAAACAATTCCAATCATTGTAATCGTAAATGAATTTGATTTTTCCAATGCTCTGGCGGGAAATAAACCTAATTTTAGACCGACAATACCGATCGCTAAGCACCAAAGTGAATAGTGAATTGGCGTAACAGTCCCTAATCCCACACCAATTGCAGCACCCAAAAAGACAAAGAACAATTGCAACGTTGTACTTGACTTAATCGGACTCACTTTCTTCGTCGTATCTACTTGAACCTCTTGCTCTGTGTCTTGATTCATTGGAATAAATGTCCCCGCGTCCATCTGCTTTTGAATCTTCACTGCATATTTACGCATAAATGACATAGCAAGCGGCATACCTAACACACCTTGAAACGCAACGATTAGTGCCGGAATAATGACGAGACTAGATAATCCAATTTCAGTTAATTTATCAGAAGTGACTATTAATGCAATAATTCCTCCACTTATCGGCCCAATACCTGCAACCGCAGTAGGATAATCAAAAACAAGAGGAACAATGATCAAAATTAAGATACCTGAGAAAAGCACGCCTCCTAAAGAGATAACCACGGCTTTAATTTGACTCTTTAATAGTGAAAAAGGAATCATCGTTCCCATATGCAAAATAGCTGGCCCAATTAGTATGGCCCCTAATGCAGGAAATTGAGCACTTTCTAAAATATCTTTTGGAAAAACGCCTGTCCATCCAAGTACTAGAAATCCAAGCATTGCGGTAAGCAACATAGGAATTCTAGCCTTTGAAACGATAGAAAGCCATTCACCTAATGCGATTAAAGCGAAAATACACGTTGTAGCAATGACTGGATTTGATAACATGGATGAAAACCTCCTAGGTGAAATTAAAATGAATACTATTCAGTTATTGCGATATCCAATATATCACGTTTGTTATCAAAAAGTAAATAGTATTCAGTTAAGTTTGTTGTATTTTTATTATTTTTTTCCAAGACTCAATATCCTTTGCTTATTTAGAGTTCCCCTCCTCAATTCTAAATGGTGTTAGCACTTCACTTTATTCGTCAGTTGCTACATCCCTTCCATCCTTATCCCAATAACTTGTCACCCATGTATATCTTCCATAAAACGAGACATATTACGGCAAGAGGAAATGTAAATTGAAGAACTAGGTTCGACGCTTTTTCAAAAAGCACGATCAACGAATAAATAGGATTAGGGTTTGGAGCTCGCCAGTGAAAATGCTTGTAGGAAAGAGTAAAGGGAAGCCAATCGTAATACAGAAATTAACAGGAGGTCATCATATGGAGAAGGATAACTACACAGTAGTTGGAACAAACATAGACGAAGTAAAAAGACTTAATGCAGAATCTGGTCTAACCTATAATGAGATTAATGAACTTCTTACAAAAGAAATTGAACAAAGAAAAAACGTTACTACGGATAAACATAAAACGTAATTGTCACACTTACGTTTTCCAGGCGTTAACAAATTTCTTACCTAGGGAAAAAGGCATTATTTCGTTCAACCCTGAACGGAATAATGCCTTTTCCTTTTATGATAGTACAATCGATATGTATAGTACCCTTGCGTCCCCATCATACTTTAGGTAAATATAAAATCCGAATGATATTCATATACTCTCCTTTCGTTCTCTAATAAACTCCCAAACGCCACACAAACACAATAACAAACCAAAAACAGTAATAAAGACCACTGGGGAGATGATTGTAACAAAGCTAAAAGCAATCATCGCAAAACCGACAATCAAATAATGATGCACAGCATGTAAATGGTACGTATCCTGTTCGGTGTGCCAGGCACGAAAATACCCCTGTAATAAGCCAAGAATCACTTGTAACAGAAGCACCATATACGGCAGAACTTCAGATAGATTTTTTATATTTCCTATTAGTAGATACACCACGCCCATACCTAGATAAATTAGACATATAAAAGACTGATTCTTATTTTTTTTGGACTGAAAGATTCGATACCCCCAAGCAGCCGCAAATGAAAACGCAGCAAAGAACCAGGCAAATAATGTGAATGTCAGAGATACTTGCTTTAACCAAATGATATAATACGGAAAAATCACAACTTGTCCTACAGTGACAACGAGCGGTAGAAAACGTCTAGTTTTATCATTCATACAGTGCTCCTTCACTTGACGTAATAGTCATAAAACATATTTTGGAACACTTCATTTGGATCTCTTCGCAATTTTTCATTCGCAAAGTTTTACCATGCTGGGTAAGAACGCCTAAATTGTTCTTTTGTCTGATAGCGATAATAAGGTAAGTAATAAGTTCCTCCATGTTCAAGAGTTATGTCCGTCCAACGCTGGATGATTGATGTAGCGTTCGTAACCTCTTCTTCCTTTACTCCATGCTGCATTAATACTACCAAACCTAACATGTCTTCTTTTGCATAGTTCAGCGTAGTAAAGTTATCTTTAGCTGCATAGCGAATCGTTATATTATGAACTTTGAAATCATCATGTTTGTCATTGGCTTGGATCACCTGCTTTACATCTTCTATATACTCTGTGTACGCATGAACCGGAACAAAAAACTCTTGCAACACTTCAACCCGCCCCGGTTTCGTATATTCCATAAACGTGGATTCAGAGCGCATGGCATTATTTCGGGTAATCTCTTGGTTATTAATGGAAGTAATATATCTTTTCTGCATAGTCCAAAATAGATCTTCCAAAGCTCCACCTTGTCGTCCCAAATCAAGTGCTATCTTGGATAATCGAACACCTTGTTCTTTTTTCAGAAAGTTTTTATGATCCTGTTTATCTGTGTAATTGTAATTGATTACATACATTTCATTTAAAAATGAACTGGGTGCAACACTTACTCTGGCATAGTGCATCGCTGTTTGTTGCTGGTTGACTAACTGAGTAAAATAGGATGGATACTCGCTCGTTTTCAACTTCTCTGTCTGAATCACATATAAGTCATTGTCCGTTAATTCCAACGTCACGTCTAAAATTACTCCAAATAATCCATAGCCACCAAATACATACTTCATCCATTCATCTGGATCATCCCGCGTGACGTTCATTATCTCTCCAGCAGGGGTTAACAGCGTCATTTCCTTAACCGTTTCCGCCATCGAACCGAAGCGAATATCCCGTCCGTGCGCATTGACTGAAAGCGAACCACCGATTGTAAAGATTGATTGAGATTGTGTCACTTTCAAAGCTAAACCATATGGAAGTAGTGCTTCTTGAACAGCTTCCCATGTCGCTCCGGCTTCTACACGAATCGTTTTTTGATGTTCATCTAGTTCTAATATTCGATTGAATGACCGCATATCAACAACGACACCGTCTTTATAATACGTATGACCACCTTGCGAATGTTGTAATCCCGCAACTGAGATCTGCTGCCCATTGTCGTTTGCTTGTTTCACAATCCGTTGCAAATCATCTCGGTTGTCCGCCACTACGATTCGTTCCACGCGTTCTGGAAGAAGACCGGTATAATCTGTTACCAAACTGCTTTGAGAAAGCCCATATTTTCTTTTCTCAATGGGTATATTCCATAGGACGACAGCCGCAAAAATAACAACTACACTTCCTAGAAACCATGGTTTTTTAACTAGATCCATTATAATTCGCATAGCCTCCTGATATGTATATTGTCATCCCTACAAATTCATTGAAATAAATACAATTCCAACCCGTTTCACATACGGTCCTCTTCGTCTAACAACAACTTTTTATTCTAGTTGCATTCTTTCCTTTTCTTTCAAAATAAAAATTTCCCTAATAAATGCCCCAGTAACCCCCGACAAACCAATCACCGCAAAAAGATTTAACACCTTAACAACTACATAGGGTGAATTAATGACTAGCAGACTATCAACTGTAATGATTATTGCAAATAGCACACAGATTAAAATCATTTTGGCAGGTGTATTCTTTTTCTCTTTCATCGATTCCTCCCGATCCTGTTATTACACATAGCAAGATAGGCGCTATTCCTAAGTAGAGAATAACACCCGTTAGCTTCACAACGTTTATTTGTTCGACACATCATAAAAAACGGTCGTATAGAAATCAAAACCAGCTCTGAAATCTCCTCGTAAATTACCTAACGACCTTTGTAATTCGCTTCTCGTGAAATATTTTCCGTCTTATATATATCTGTATAATGAATGCTACTGAACTGATCCCCCAGAATTTCTTTTTACGTTTTGTATTCATATAATTCTCTTTTACCTTGGAACGAATCGCTTGCTTTTTCAGAAGCTTATACAACAATCGGACCCCATTGCGGTAAGATTACTTCTCTTTATATCCATTTATTTCTTCTAACACAATTTTTGTACAAATAACTATAAGTCCACTAAGTAGGATCATTCCTGAATATATTGGAAACAAATCCCCTGATTCTGGACCAAAGAAATAGTCAAAAATTAAAGGTAAAACAACAAAACTAAGAATGATGAAGCCAACCATTGTTCCAATTACTGCTTTCAACATATCATCCCCTAATCCTAAGTTTATGAATTTCATTCTTCACAATTAATTCTCCCCATTCATAGGAAACCAGAAACCCATGATACAAGTTGCTTTTATCGACTGATCACAACAATTATTGTAAACCTCCCTATGAAACTACCTTAACCTTCTTTCTTGAAAGTCCAAAATAGAGGGCTATGAGCAGCGGAATGATCGGAGTGAAACCAATATACTTCAACGCGCTAACTGCTCCTGAAAAATAGTACGCAATAGGTATGAAACTAACCATACAGATCAGCATGAAGCGCCAAGACCGTTTAACCACTCCAATGATCAACGTAAAAACTGAGATCAAAAATGAAGCATACCAAAGTAAGATCACGGAACTCCTCCTTTTAGTTTCAGGAATTACTTAATTCTTCCATATAATCGATTATAAAGTTCTTTGTGAACGAACACAAAATAAAACACCTCTTTTTATGCTAGCGTGATTAACAAGAAATCACTACCACTTAAATGAGGTGCTTGCTGTATTTAAAACTAACTATTTAACGCTTCCTTCTATTTAACAATTGATCCGCAATGTTTCCACCAAAATAGAAGGAAATCTTTTTTAGTTCATTACATCTTAAATGGAGGAGTTGTTGTATTTAGCTGATTTGCATACTGGATAATGAGCATGGCGATTTGTTGAAATTCTTTCATTTGTTGCTTTACTGTTGCAAATTCTTGTAACTTGATAATATCTGCAGTGGATTCGATTTGTTCAAAATACATCATTGCCTGTGTAAAGTTTTCAGCTGCTGGATAAACAAGTTCATTAATCCAAATATTAATACTGTCTGAAGAATAGGCGTCCGTCACCAAAAGACACTCCACATACCCTTGACATCTATAATGGTAGTACATGCCCGAATTAAAAAAATGATTAAAAGCAGTCCACTGTTTGGGTAACGGTTCTTGAAGTTTTCCTGTAATTCGATAAGACAAGTTTTGAATCACTTGAATTTTTTCACTGAATTTTACTAATTGAATATAGATCTGTTCAAAAGTATCCTCGATTGTCGATGTTTGCATAAGGGCTTGATTCCACCTTTACCTATTGTTATACACACAGTATGCGATTTCCGGGTTATATGTACATGAATATTCTCTACAGATTAAGGCTCCTTAAGAACCCTCTTTAAAACGTATTAATAATCAAAATAAGGGCATAACAGGAATAATTAACTACCACTTCAAAAAGGAGGACCTTATGAAACAAATTAGTCTAATGACATGTCTGTTAATAGTTTGCGCGACTTTGTTGATTCTAGATAACGAAAGAAATCCAGAACCCCAACAAACCATAACTCCCACATCCAAAACCATCACAACTGGCGCTTCACTGGTTGACAGCGGAATGGACGATTACATAAAAAAAATCCAGTCCTATGCGGAGAAGCATGATATAAAACCAATTGATGCGAAAATTGATCCAGTGTGGAAGGCTATTCCGGGATACAATGGTCTAACCGTCGATGTTACCAAAACATACAAAATGATGTTAGATGGTAATAATTTCGATACAAATCATCTAGTTTTTAAAGAGGACCCGCCAAATGTTCATTTGGATGATCTCCCACCCTCGCCTATTTATAAAGGCAATCCAGAAAAACCAATGATTGCATTATTAATCAATGTTGCTTGGGGTGAGGAACATATTCCACATATGTTGAAGACTTTAAAAGAATCTGAAGTAAAGGCCACCTTTTTCTTTGACGGTAGCTGGGTGAAAAGAAATCCGAGCATTACGAAAATGATCAACCTAGAAGGTCATGAAATCGGTAACCACGCCTACAGTCACCCCAATCTTAACAAAAGTTCTCTCAAAGAAACACAAGATGAATTAAGGAAAACAAGTGAAATCATTGATGATACACTTGGCGTGAAACCTAAGTGGTTTGCACCGCCTAGCGGAAGTTTTAATCAGCAGACTGTCGATGTTGCACATGAACTTGGGATGAAAACGATTCTATGGACAGTTGACACGGTAGACTGGAAAAAGCCAGATACGTCGGAAATGGTCACTCGAGTATTATCTAAAGTTGAAAATGGCTCCATGATACTTATGCATCCTACAAAACCAAGTGCTGAAGGATTGGAAGCTATAATTAAAGGGGCAAAAGAGAAAGGACTTCATCTAGGTACCGTGAGTAATTTAATGAGTGAAAAGCGGGTGGATCCTTATAAATAAAGCAAAGGAAAGCTAAAATACCAAAAACGCCCACCTATCTAGAAGTGAGCATTTGTTATTGGCCTAGTTTAGTTATTATTTCGTAGATCACTGTTTATTCCAAAGTTTATTGTAGAGGGGGCGGCTTCCATCGATAAATCACTCCGCCCCACTTCCTATTGCTTTATCCACCTACTGATTGAAAATAAGTTTCCTCACCGTTTTTAAAAACTCTCATGTATTCATACTCCTTATCCAATGTGATCTTATATAATCTGTAGTTCTCAGCAGGCTTCATAACTTCATCCTCTTCGGTTAAGTAAATATTCCATGAGTTATCATCTGTCTTAATATCCAAACTTCCAAACCCCTTACCACTTTCCAAAAAATCTTGATCAAGATACAGATAGCGCGTGTCTGATGCATTTCCAAGGATATGAATCCCATTACTATCTTCGGTCGTTACGCTAGTTTCAATAAAACTTTTCACATCACGCGTCGCTTGATCTATACGTATTTCTGAAAAAGATACTTCCTTTTTACCGCATCCCGATACCATACTAGTTAGTAATACTAGTAGCACTATGCATCTTCTCATGTTTTCACACTGCCTTTCCATTCTTTTTCTCAAACAATCCAACTATCTCAATTTCCCCCCCTTTAAATATACTACTAATTCCCGTTACCATAAAATATCCATAAAAAACTTTAGAAGGACACGAAGAAGATTTGAAGGCAACCCATTGAAGTCTTCTTTCATAATAAATTTACTTTTAAAGGGCATACTTAAAAGAATCTTAAAACTTAAAGGAGATAGCATGTATGACCACACTCGAAAATACTTTGTCAATCTTTGCATTGGGCGGAATAAATGAAATAGGGAAAAATATGTATGTTGTACAATATGAAGACGATATTTTTGTTATTGATTGCGGTTCAAAGTTTCCCGATGAAAGCCTTTTAGGGATTGATTTGATCATCCAAGATATTAGCTATTTACAACAAAACAAAGACAAAGTCAGGGCACTACTTATTACGCATGGCCACGAAGATCATATTGGCGGTATTCCTTATTTTTTAAAACAACTGAATATCCCAGTTTATGCAACGGCATTAACAGCAGGATTAATAAATATTAAATTGAAAGAACATGGACTACTTAGACATACTGACATGACGATTGTAAATGCAGCATCAAAATTACCGTTCGGAAATGTTGATGTCACCTTTTTTAGAACGAATCATAGTATTCCCGATTGTGTGGGGATCGTATTCCATACACCGATTGGAACTGTTGTCCATACTGGAGATTTTAAATTCGACTTAACACCTGTTAATAATGATGCGCCAGATATCCACCAAATGGCTGAGATTGGAAAAAACGGTGTGTTAGTATTGCTATCTGAAAGTACCAATGCAGAGCGTCCCGGGTTTAACCCCTCGGAAATAACTGTCGGTGGGCATATTGAAGAAGAATTTCGAAAAGCAAAGAAAAAAGTATTTATCTCTACTTTTGCCTCAAATGTACACCGTGTGCAACAAGTCATCGATGCAGCACAAAAAACAGGAAGAAAATTGGCGTTACTAGGAAGAAGTATGATCAATGTAGTGAATGTCGCCTCGGAGCTCGGGCATTTAAAAATACCTGATGATATGTTGATCGAGCCGTATGAAGTAGGTAAAATGAGTCCTGAAAAAGTTGCCATATTATGCACCGGTAGCCAAGGAGAACCGATGGCTGCTTTGTCGCGATTATCTAGTTCAAACTTTAGACATGTGGAAGTGCTTCCGGATGATACCGTCATTTTAGCATCATCCCCAATCCCGGGTAACGAAAAGAATGTTTCACGTATAATTGATAATTTATATCTTCTAAAAGCCCATGTGATTTATGGCTCGGGGGGTACTGCTACGGGAATGCATGTATCAGGACATGCCAATCAGGAAGAACTTAAGCTCATGCTAACACTTATGAAACCGAAATATTTCATTCCGATTCATGGGGAATATAGGATGCTCTATAAACATCAACAACTGGCTGAAGCTGTAGGTGTGGATCGAGAAAATATTTTTATTATTAATAATGGAGACGTTGTGGATGTCGATCCTTCAAAAGCATACCAAACACGTAAAGTTCATGCCGGTCGTGTTTTTGTAGACGGATTAGGTGTAGGTGATGTTCGGAATATTGTATTGCGTGATCGCAAAGTATTATCAGAAGAAGGAATGCTCATGATTCTGATTACAGTTAGTAAAACAGATGGTCAACTGATTGCTGAACCAGATACGATCTCACGTGGTTTTGTTTATCAGCCGGATGCACAGGAACTTATTAATGAAGTAAATGAAGTTGTTAAAACAACGGTAAATAATCTAAAAGCAGTAAATGGTAGTAAACGAACCGTTATAAGACAACATGTAAAAAAATCTGTAGAAACTTTATTATTTGAACGAACGAAAAGAAGACCGATGATTCTTTCTTTTATCATTGAAATTTGAGGGAACATATATAATCAACATTGAAGAATGAATAGTAGTTTGTTTAGCTTGCAAGTGTGGAGATTCGGATTCTGATATTTGCAGACACTCCACACTTGCACATTCTTCTGTATTCATGCGACAGCTCCTATCCTCACTTTTCACTCTCTTCTTTATCGAGCAAAGCGATTAACTTATCCAATTTCTTTTCTATTCTTTTATTACTTTGAATTTTCTTCTGTTGATTGCTTAATAAAGAACTAAACATGAAAGCAAGAAAACAGATGAATATAATATAGAGCAATAATTCCATAGTTAAATCACTCCTCCTCATCGTGAAACATTGTACATATATTTCCCGAGAAATTACCTATTCGCAGCATCACCTATTTAATTAATCAGCAAAATCTTTACATAACGTACCGATTGCTTTGCTGTCATAGTACTATCCAATGTCACGGCACATCATTCGCTGTACAACATTTCATATTACTTAGCTCTCGATTTGATTACACGTTCACAAATAAACCCAGCTAACATTCCAACAGCAATGGGTAATAGAGAAATCTCAGTATCCGACAGTGACATTCTAAATATAAGGATATCAATATCCGCTATATAACCTAGTAAATATAATACTATCATCGTTCCAAATGAAACTAGTAATGGAATCCAAAGTGACTTATCCATTAGATCACCTCACTTTTCAAAATATGTCTTCTGAACATTCTAATGGGTGTAAAAAACTATATCGCGTCACATTTTCTCAGTCTATCTAACTCTCCTTTACTCTATTAACGGATTAGTCTTGATATAAGTTTCATTTAATCTGCAAACATTTCAATAATCTCTCAATTTTCTTCCAAAAACGTTGCATGACTATTTGTACTAGTCATCTAGACATACACATACACTATCGATGAGATGCTAGGAATGACTTGGAGGCGATGATGTGAAGAATCATTCTTCAAACAAAGCAAATAACATAAAAAAGAATCGTAAAGATCAACAGTTAGATCAGTTTAGAGTAAATAATGAAGGGACAAAACTTACCACCAATCAAGGAGTCAAAGTTTCAAATGATGAAGAGTCTTTAAAAGCAGGTGTACGTGGACCTACTTTAATAGAAGGAATTCATCTAAAAGAGAAGTTATCGCATTTTGACCGTGAACGAATTCCTGAACGTGTAGTTCATGCTAGAGGATATGCTGCACACGGCGAATTCGAGTGTTATGAATCGATGAAAGAGTATACATCAGCAAGTTTCCTTCAAGAAGCGGGACAGAAGACACCTGTTTTTACACGCTTCTCTAATGTGGCGGGAAGCTCTGGTTCTGTTGATACAGCAAGAGATGTAAGAGGTTTTGCGGTAAAGTTTTATACAGAAGAAGGAAACTATGACCTAGTCGGTAACAATCTACCCGTATTTTTCATTCAGGATGGTATAAAATTTCCAGATCTAATTCATGCGGTCAAACCAGAACCTAATACAGAAATGCCGCAAGCCGCTTCAGCACATGATACATTCTGGGATTTCGTAGCCAATAATCAAGAGTCAGCACATATGGTCATGTGGCAAATGTCAGACCGTACCATTCCTAGAAGTTGGCGGATGATGGAAGGGTTCGGTATTCATACATTTCGCTTTATAAACAGCGAAGGTAAAGCAACATTTGTGAAGTTTCACTGGAAGCCCGTACTTGGGGTGCATTCACTCGTATGGGATGAAGCGCAGAAAATTGCTGGAAAAGATGCAGACTTTCAGCGCAGAGATTTATGGGAAAACATTGAAAATGGTTATTTTGCTGAGTATGAATTTGGTGTCCAGATGATTGCTGAAGAAGATGAATTTATGTTCGACTTTGATATTCTGGATTCAACTAAACTCTGGCCTGAAGAGATTGTGCCTGTTAAAATCATTGGAAAAATGACCTTAAATCAAAACGTTACGAATGTTTTTGCTGAAACCGAGCAAGCTGCATTTCATCCGGGCAATGTTGTCCCAGGAATAGATTTTACCAATGATCCACTGTTACAAGGACGACTTTTATCTTATCTAGATACACAACTTTATCGTCTAGGCGGTCCAAATTTCACGGAAATACCTATCAATCGTTCGATTTGTCCATTTCATAATAATCAACGCAATGGGTTTAATCGTCAGCGAATTGATGTCGGCCCGGTAAGTTATCACAACAATTCCTTAGCCAATAATACGCCATCCACCTCTACAGCGGAAGAAGGCGGATTCGTTCATTACGCGGAAAAAGTTGAGGGACGTGTGATTCAAGCCCGAAGTAAATCGTTCGATGACTTCTTTTCGCAAGCTCGACTCTTTTGGAATAGTATGTCGCCTCCAGAAAAACAACATATCATTCAAGCATTTAGCTTTGAACTAGGAAAAGTAACTAGTGTTGCCGTTAGACAACAAGTGGTAGATATGTTTTGCAATGTGGATAAGGTCATGGCAACCACGATTGCGATAAATATAGGTGTTAACAAGCCAACGGGTGAACATGTGAATGTTACAGCATCATCACCTGCCTTAAGTCAAGAACATACGAATCGCTTTCCTTATAGTTTAAAAGTAGGGATCATCATAGGCGACCAGTTTAATGACCAGGAAGTGAAGTCAACGATTGAAAACCTATCGAAATACGGTGTATGGGTTTACACGATTGGTGAAAAGATCGGTACAGTAAAAGGCAAAAACGGACTAGCGATCCATATAAGTGATACGTTTTCAACAACGGCACCTGTCTTATTTGATTCCCTTTATGTGGTGGGTGGAACAGCAGTAAATCAGGCGAAGTTTAATTCCGAAAGTGTCTATTTTATTAATGAAGCATTTAAACATTACAAACCCATTGGCATTGCGTCAACAGGCAACTCCCTATTTAAGGATTCTGACGCAAAGGAAGGCGCCGGTATTATACAAGCCGAAAACACCCCCGAGTTTAGCGATGATTTTGTAAGGGCCATCACCCAGCAACGATTTTGGGATAGGCAAATTTATTAAGTGTTTAGGTAAAGAAAATAACCGCTACATCAAACCTCCTGTTACTCCCCTTCTATCAGGAAAATTCATGTAAAAAAATTCGCACCGCTTTTTGCGATGCGAATTTTTCTATTTACCTATTACGCCTCTTTCATATATTTCAACACTTTATAATTTTATATTAAGATTATAATCATCCTGTCCAGACGATAAATCGATTGTCGTCTCAAAGTCATATCCATCAGTAATTTTCACTTCATGTATTTCATCGGAAGAATTATTTGATGTACTCAAGTCATGTTGTTGAATTTGTTGATGTTGAACTTGCGGTCTAGTCTGCACATGCTGTTGATGTTGAACTTGCGGACTAGTCTGCACATACTGCTGTTGATCCCTGTTAGTTAATATGTCCAACCTTTCCTTTTCCTCTTTTTTCTGAGATATAATATACTCCAGCTGCTTTTGTAAACTAGTAAACTGTTTTTCTTTCATGCGGTTCTCCTTCTGGTTCATCCTTATATACATGCCGAAAGCAATAACAGAAACGAAAAATAATAACGAAAAGACATATGCTATAATCTCCATCATTTAATTCCTCCAAACCCAATTTTTCAAAATAGAATTCTTATGTGATGTATTCCCCTATTTACAGTTTATATTTATAAATATTTTGCCCATCCAAACGTTTCTAGCTCTATCTGTAATTCTCTACATTATTTAGAAAAAGGAGTCTAGTACTCTCACCAAGTATAGACTCCTTTTTTAATTGAATTTTTATACTACGTTATACACAACGGCTTCTTAGTGCTGGTGTTGTTGGAACGTACTGTGCAACTACTCTCACTTTTAACGGTAAGGCAGTACAAACATCTCCAGGAATCGCAAAGCAAAAACCAGTTACTCGAGTCGTCCTGCATGGGCCCCCAGGATCACCCGTATAAACTTCAGCCACCTTAAATCCTAAGTTTCTGTTATTTTCATCACAGATTTCCACCGCCATGTAAATTAGTCTATTTGGACATACATCTAAAAGATCTATATTTAACCTTAAAATTCTACCTGTACACAATAACGAATGTGTGGTCGTTCTTTGTGGGAAAAACCGACATCTCCCAAGATTTATATCACTACCAGCTGAACAACAATCAACGTCCACGCTAACTGGGTCGTCTTGATTAACCTCAACTAATTCTTGATTTTCATTTTCCATAATAAAATTCCCCCTTAATATTTTTTAATCAAAATAGATAACTTCTGAACGGATCTTACAATTCTCTACTACTGCCCTATTACACTTTATAAAACTGAAAGCTTTGTCTCGTTCTTGTGAACCACTTCCTATCTCCTTTCTCAATCTAATATATGGCTGATAATATTTTATGTACCGACGTTTGTCCTAAGCTAAACGCCCTTATCCCAGTTAATACATATAAAACTGCTTTCCCCTTTGGACAAATCCAGTTCCCTATTCGGTTGGAGGAAATCCATGTGTACACAGGTACCTCTCATTGCGACAAAATCCCCAGCTAATCCTAAACAAAAAAAATTCGCACCGCTTTACGCGATGCGAATTTCTTCATTTACCTATTACGCTTCTTTCGTATAACGCAAGACTGGCTTACGTGCAGCTTTTGTTTCATCCAAGCGACCAATAACTGTTGTATGTGGTGCTTCTTGAACAATTTCTGGATTCTCATCTACTTCTTTAGCGATCTGGATCATCGCTTCGATGAAGTTATCCAATGTTTCTTTGGACTCTGTTTCTGTTGGCTCGATCATCATGCCTTCTTCTACGTTCAATGGGAAGTAGATTGTTGGCGGGTGGTAGCCAAAGTCTAATAAGCGTTTCGCCATATCAAGTGTACGTACGCCAAGTTTCTTTTGGCGACGGCCAGACAAGACGAATTCATGTTTACAATGCTGTGTATATGGAAGATCGAAGTATGGCTCTAGACGACGCATCATATAGTTCGCATTAAGTACCGCATATTCCGTAACAGCTTTCAGGCCATCTGGACCCATAGAACGGATATATGTGTAAGCACGTAGATAAATACCGAAGTTACCATAATACGGCTTCACGCGACCGATCGATTGTGGCACGTCGTAGTTCAAGACAAAACGATCGTCCACTTTTGTAATGACTGGTTTTGGCATGAATGCTGCAAGTTCCTCCGTTACGCCGACTGGACCAGAACCTGGACCGCCACCGCCGTGAGGACCTGTGAATGTTTTGTGCAAGTTCAAGTGAACCGCATCAAAGCCCATATCTCCAGGACGTGCTTTGGACATAACCGCGTTCAAGTTCGCACCGTCATAATAAAGCTTTCCGCCAACTCCGTGAACCACTTTCGCCATTTCAAGAATTTCTTCTTCAAATAAACCAAGTGTATTCGGATTCGTCAACATCAATGCTGCTGTATCCGGTCCAACTTTTGCTTTCAAGTCTTCTAAATCTACTAAACCATTATCATTGGACTTCACAGTCACCGTATCAAAACCAGCAACTGTTGCTGAGGCAGGATTTGTACCGTGAGCAGAGTCTGGTACTAGAACTTTCGTACGTTGTGTGTCGCCATTCGCTTCATGGAATGCACGGATCATCATCAATGCTGTCCATTCACCGTGTGCTCCAGCAGCGGGTTGTAGTGTCACTTGAGGCATTCCCGTAATTTCAGCTAAGTGCTCCTGCAAATCATACGCCACTTCCAAAGCGCCTTGTACCGTAGACTCATCTTGTAATGGGTGGATACGTGCAAATCCAGGGAAACGCGCGACGGCTTCGTTGATTTTCGGATTGTACTTCATCGTACAAGAACCGAGCGGATAAAATCCTGTGTCGACTCCGTGGTTACGGTTGGATAGCGCCGTATAGTGACGCATAATGTCTAGTTCCGACACTTCCGGTAGTTCTGCATCTTCTGTACGGATCAGTTGCTTCGGTAGAATAGAAGATACATCTAGTTCCGGTACATCTAACTCAGGCAAACTGTATCCGACACGTCCAGCTTTAGATATCTCAAAAATGAGCGATTGATTTTCGTTATGCATGGATAGCCTCCAGTTCTTGCACGAATGCATCGATTTCTTCTTTAGTACGTTGTTCCGTCACAGCGATTAATGCGTGATTTGCTAAGTTTGCATCTACCAAGCTTAAATCATAGCCACCGATGATGCCTTGCCCTAGCAAACGCTTATTCACTTCTTTAATAGGAGATTTCAAATCTACGACGATTTCATTGAAATGAGCTGGGCCGAACTTCACATCGAATCCTGCTTTTTCAAAAGCTTGACGTGCGTAGGCTGTTTTCGCGATGTTTTGATACGCGATTTCCTTGACGCCTTCTTTACCAAGAGCTGTCATCGCAACAGAAGCCGCCAACGCGTTTAATGCTTGATTCGAACAAATATTAGAAGTCGCTTTGTCCCGACGAATATGCTGTTCACGTGCTTGCAACGTTAATACATAACCGCGGCGTCCTTGATCGTCAGTTGTTTCTCCAACTAAACGACCTGGCACTTTACGCATCAACTTTTTTGTTACCGCAAAATAACCACAGTGAGGTCCACCGAATGATTCCGCGATACCAAATGGTTGTGCGTCACCTACCGTAATATCCGCACCTAACGCTCCTGGAGGTGTCAAAACACCAAGTGCTAACGGATTAGCTGAAACAACGAATAATGCGCCGTTTGCATGTGCAATATCGCCCATTACTTGAAGATCTTCTACTTGGCCGAAGAAGTTCGGGTATTGAACGAGTACCGCAGCAGTTTCATCATCAATTAATTCCTTCAGCTTCTCTACGCACGTTACACCGTCTGTATGTGGAATCGTCACGACTTCAATCGATTGTCCATCTGCATACGATTGAACGACTGCTTGGGACTCCGCATGAACTGTAGAAGACACGAGCAACTTCTTACGACGTGTATGACCAGCTGCAAGCGTTCCTGCCTCTGCCAATGAAGTCCCGCCATCATACATCGAAGAGTTCGCAAGCTCCATACCAGTCAATTCGCAGATCATCGTCTGGAATTCAAAAATGGCTTGCAATTCACCTTGTGAAATTTCCGGCTGGTATGGCGTGTACGCAGTGTAAAACTCAGAACGTGAAATAACATGATCGACAATTATTGGTCGGTAGTGATCGTAAACACCCGCTCCTAAAAACGAAGCATAGTCTTGCGCGTTACTATTCTTCGCAGCTAAACGGCCCAATTCTTTCAATAAAGATGTTTCAGATTTTGCTGGTTTAATTTTATATTCTCCTGTAAATCGAACCGCTTCAGGAATGTCTGAGAATAATTCATCTATAGAAGAAACTCCGATTGTTTCAAGCATATCTTTCTGGTCTTGCTCCGTCATTGGAAGATACCGATGCTTCATAATAGTTTTACCCCTTTTCGCTTATGATCTTTTATAGAAAGGTGTGCCAATTACTTTGGCTTTTAAACGTTTCGAACGAATTTCTACTTCCACTTCTGTACCAAGCTCTGTCAACTCTGTAGTAAGTAGCGCAAAACCGATATTCTTCTTTAATGTAGGAGATTGCGTTCCTGTCGTCACTTCTCCAACTTCTGCCTCGCCGGAATAGATTTTGTAACCTGTTCGTGGAATCCCTTTATCAATCATTTCAAGACCAACTAATTTACGTTTCAACCCTTGTTCTTTTTGCCGCTTCAATGCTTCCTTACCGATAAAGTCTTGTTCTTTGTTTAACTTCACAACGAATCCAAGACCTGCTTCTAAAGGAGAAATCGTAGCTGACAATTCTTGACCATATAACGGCAATCCCGCTTCAAAACGCAATGTGTCACGCGCACCAAGTCCTGCCGGCACCACACCTTCCGCTTCCCCAGCTTGCAAAATCTTCGGAAATAACGTTTGAATCGCTGCTGGAGAACCATAGATTTCAAAGCCGTTCTCGCCTGTATAGCCAGTACGTGAAACGAGGACATCTTCCCCGCCCACATGCACATTTTCTTTAAAACGGAAGAACTTGATCTTATCTAGTGGCTCATCCGTTAATTTTTGCAGTATGTCTTGCGCTAAGGGACCTTGCAGTGCAAGTAATGCATAATCAGCTGATTGGTTTTCAATAACGACGTTTTCTGTCTGTTGCTTTTTCATCCAGGTAACATCTTTATCGATATTGGATGCATTAACAACTAATAAATAGCGGTCTTCTGCTAGTTTATAAATTAGGAAATCGTCAATTGTACCGCCATCCTCATTACACATCACGGTATATTGCGCTTGACCGATCTGTAGCTTCGATACATCATTGGTCACTAGCTTCTGCAAGTATTCAAGCGACCCACTACCTGTAACAAGAACTTCGCCCATATGGGACACATCGAAAAGACCTGCTTTCGTACGGACTGCTTCATGCTCTGCTTTAATGCTTGAAAACTGCACAGGCAATTCCCAGCCGCCAAAGTCGATCGTCTTCCCTCCATACTCTTTGTAACTCTCAAATAAGGGCGTACGCAATAGTTGATTTGTCAAACTGCTTCCTCCTTTATCATCTGATCTTATAGATCAGTCTGTAGTACAAAAAAGGACAGAGGTCTCCTATAGTAAGAGACCCCTGTCCTTTTGCCTGAAAGCTTTACAGTTTCCATACTTTCTTCGGCCGCCGATTCAATCGGCACTCTCCAGAGATGCGTCATGTATGCGTTTTGTTACCTGAGAGATTCATAACATTCGTTACTTGCTCCTTCGGCGGCGCCTAATGCGCGCTCTCCCCATACAATCATTCGCATTATTTAATTAATTTTTTCTTCCCTGATATCTTAACATTTCATAGAAGTAAGCGCAATCTATTTCTAATAAAGGAAATAAGACGAATGATAAGATGTGAAACCATCAAATCATTCGTCTTATGAAGTACCTTTACTGATATCTTTCAATTTGAAAAATAATATACTCAGCAATATCCGTCAGTGACTTGCCCGATGTTTCTACCGTAAAGTGACATGCCTGTATATACTTTGGTTTACGTTTTCTATACAGTGTTTCCAATTCTTTACGTGAAGACTGCTGCACGATTGGGCGATTGACATCAGTCGAGATTCTTCTCCAAATATCACGGAACGACGCATTTAAGAAAAATACAATCCCTGTTTCTCGCATGAGTTGGATATTTTCTTCTTTCACCGCCACACCGCCACCTGTCGCAACGATACAATACTCTTCTGGAAACGACCGCAAAAATTCCGTTTCTAATTGGCGGAAGTACGGTTCTCCATGCTTCTCAAAAATTTCAGGAATCGTCAATTGCATTTGTTCTGAAATTTCATGATCCATATCATAGAAAGGTATATCCGTTAGCGTATGCAGTCGTTTACCGATCGCACTTTTCCCACACCCCATAAATCCTACTAAGTAAATCCTTTTCATAGTCAACCATCCCGTTTCATTAATTTGACCGCTTGTTGTGTGTAATATGTTTCTAGCGAGTCATATATCCCGTATAACCTATCATGCCATGAAACGAGGGAGAAAAGAAAGAGACTTACGAAAAAAAGTAGAACAATGGCGAAAATAAATGATCCTCCCTTCTCATTACATAGATATTCCAATCGCAAACGTCCCTTCTTTTTTTATTCCATTATTTTTTGTAACAGAGATCTTTAAACGATTGCCATCTACCGTAAAGCTAGCAGACTGTAAATCCACTAATAACGGCACATGACCTTCTCCGTTTACTAACTTACGGATCATTTGCTGGTATACTTGAAGTGTAATTCGACCCCTGTCGGTGTGAAAGGTGAAACTAGTAGTTTTAGGTTGTTCTATTACGTGGACTTCTTCCAATAATTCTTGAACTTCTAGGGAGAAAACTTCCCATTCGCTAAGAAAATCATTTTGATAGCTCGACTCAACCGGTGCTTTCCAATAAAAAAATAATAGGGTGAGTTGTATAACAATAGTAAATATAAGTAGATGAATCATACTTTCGAATAACGAAAATCCGTTTTCATCGATTCTTTTCATACGCTCACACAATGGTTACTAGCCCCTCGTAAGTTTTCATATAGTACACAAATTTCTTCTTCATTTACTGTCCAATGATAATCCAAATCTTCATGTGTGCGCACGCCAGTCGTTTGACCACTTGCACGATAGTAGATTGCTGCTTGATAACTAGTTTGGGCTGCTATCATCGCATGTTTTTTTGCTACTACAGAAGTCGTCAACTTCATTGCCATTGGTAAGAGGGAGCTAAAAATAACCATGATGATGGCTAAAGATAGCATAGCTTCAGGCCACGATTGCCCTTTTTCATTCATTGATTATCATCCTACCCCTTTCAAATTGAAAACTAATTTTTTTATTTCCTATTGTTTGTGTAACAAATGTCATAGTTCCTGTTGGCGATAAATTACCATTGGGCATAAAATATAATTCCTTTAGCTTCGTGGACTCAGCCCTTCTCATACCAGTAGGAAATTGACCTTCTAATATAACAGTTTTGTCTTCTTTTGCAGACCGATAAAATACCCCATTGCCGGAAAATGTTATTAGCATAGGCTCATTATGTGTTATAGCATATAATTGCGTTTCATGAACGAATGTCATAAATACTTTCAATGCATCCTCTTCTGATATTTTCTGCAAGCGCTTTTCACTGAATGGAAGAATGACACCGGTCAGAATGACGATAATGGATAATACCAATAGTAATTCCAAAAAAGTGAATCCATGTTCTTTTCTCCAGTGCAATTTAACCGCCCGTTTGAACAACAGTCACCTTTCCTTCCGCATCAATCGCTATCGCACTTCCATCTGGACAAGAAGGTTCTGCTGGTAAATAGCCACCCGCTGTTAGTTCGGGAATCGTAGGAATATTTTTCATATCCATTTTATATGCTTGTATTTGCCCATTCACCATATTTACGTATGCTTCACACCCTTTTTCATCTATTGATTTGGAATGCTTTGTAACGTTAGGAATCGCAATTAATATTAAGACTGTAATGATCAGCAAAACGATCATCATTTAAAACAGCTTTTACTGTAGTTTTCAGTCCACCCAAAAGCTTGATTTAAATAGGTGTAAATCACTTTCTTTGTCTTTTTTCTTTGCTACGCTTATCTGTCCTTGTATATTTCCGTGGTTTTTATGTGAGTAGACCACTTAAAAAGACCACATAACCTAGTTTTAAAATGTGGTTTCCTAAAAAAAGACCACATTTATTAAGAACCTTCTATATAATGTGTCGTTTCTTGATGCGTCAATAAATTAAAACAGCCACCGACTCTATTGAGTGGTGGCTGTTTGGGTATCATTTTTTATTCTTAAGTTTTTCAAGCAAATCATTTACTTTTTCTCTTGTGATTTCAGTTTCTTCTTTCAGCACGACAATTTTACCATCTAAATAGATTTCAACGATATCACCTTCTGTGATTGACTCGGTAATATCTGAATTCGAAATTAGTAATTGATTCACTTCGTCAGGGTATTCTAGGAATACATACTGTCCTTCTTCCACCCTATCCAATGTATATTTCTTACTCATCGCTCACACGCCCATCCGTCTTTGTCTCGGTCCATCTTGGATTGATATGCAGGGTGCCCCTTAGATACACCGTTAGGATAAACTTTGCGCAACTCTGTGCAGTTTTTGAAATTAGTTTGAGTCACAGGCTTTGTAACTGGTTTAGAAGGGACTGGCTTTGGCTTGACTGGTGTCGGCTTTGCTACCGGTTTAGATGGTTTAGGCTTAGCAACAGGAGCAGATCCCTTGCCGCAACTATTCTCTACCGAGTGCTTTGCACCATTAGTCGTCACCGTGATATTGCAGTGAACAGGCGTTTTGTAAGTCTTCGCTCCAACATTTTTCAAACGCGCTTCAATAGCAGCATGTGGGTGTCCGTAGCTATTGTTTTCGCCATAGCTTAGGATTGCTACACTTGGCTTAACACTGCTGATAAAGGCAGCAGAACTACTCGTTTTAGATCCATGATGGCCATTTTTAAGAACTGTAGCTTTGACATCATATTTTGATCTAATATAATCCTCTGTAACAGTATCAGCGTCACCCATAAGCAAGAAGGATACTTTGTTATAAGTAATTTTCAAAACGATTGATGCAGCATTGCTGTCTTTTCCTTTTTCGTCTGCAAATAGTACACGTGTAATTAATTGTGAATCAAGTGCCAACTTGTCCAATTCCTTGGCAACTGTAAACTTGATGTTCTTTTTGTCGATTAACGTCAACAGATTATAGTACGTTTGTGACGTATGTACATAACCAGAATCGATAAAGTTTGTTACCGGAAATGCATTTAATACAGCTTCTAATCCACCAATATGGTCTGCATCTGGATGCGTCGCTACCACGTAATCCAAACGTTTAACGCCTTTTTCTTTCAAAAATGAAACGACTTTACTTCCAGCCGCCTTAGGACCGCCATCCACTAACATGTTTTTACCGTTTGGCGACTGGACTAGGATTGCATCCCCCTGTCCTACATCAATAAAATGTACTTTCATTTCTTTTGCTGCTGCGTCCGTAGAAATAGGCATCAGACTTATGGCTAGAACCATAGTCACGATGAGTGTTACTAGTTTTTTCAATTTATGCACCCCTTTTGTAATATATTATTTATCATAATCTGTCAGGTGTACGTTGTCTAGATATATTTTCCAATACTAGGCGCACCTGTCAGTATACAATACACAAAAATACAGCCACCTTCTATAAGAGAGAAATGGCTGTTTAATTTCAATGCAATTTAGTCCTAACGCCGATCGATGCAACCATAAAATCAAGTGCAGACATTTGTGGTAAATCATTTACAAAAGACCACGCTTGTTTAGGGTCGATAAAAGCAAACGACTGAATGCCATGTTTCACTTCTCCTGCGACACATAGATAAAGATATACACACGATAAACCATCTTTTTTGCCATCCATATTATCCCCGGTCACTAAAATCATCACCGCATCATTTGTTGGGCTAAAAAATGTCGTTAGAAATTCAGTCCCATCCAATTCCATTTGTTCTTCGTAATTCACTATACCTCCCCCTTTAATAGTCAATTCGACATGGGGAAGGAATATCCTTCAAATTATCTAAGTAATATGTATTTTAATTCGATGCATTGCACAGCAATAATTACAGCGACCGAAATCCGGTCAATGCCAAATGGATCTTCTAATAATATGGCTTTTGACTGCACGTTAATCTCTCGTATCTATCCTTGATGATAGATAACCTTGCCATCCTGCCATGTTTGGATCTCCGCTTCGCATTGTCGCAAGTAAGCCATTTCCAGCGTTTCCTGAATGTTATCCCAATCAAACTGGTCCAGTTGTGATTGCATTATGTAGTCGTCTTCCGCTCGCCATTCGCGGAGTCGTTCCAGGTGCTCAGGCAGGAAGAGAGACGTCCATTAGATATTGCCACGATCTTTGTTATTTTCCATCATACGATTACCTTTTCTCTGTGTAGTACAGGAAGGGCTGCTAATACATTGTCGATAAGGAAAGTTCGTTTAGATTTTCGTAGGAAGCATTATGCTACAAAGGTTTCCTTATGCATATGTAGAACCTTTACTTTTCGCTTGCTGATGGATCTATCCTTGGCCATGTACATGATTTCTAGCGTTTCACCATATCTTCCCGACTTTTCTAATGTTTTGCGTACGTTCGTTTGTGAAGTGAAAAATAACAATATGTTAATGATAAGTAGTGAACCATACAAAAACATCTATCTATTTCCTTCGTACTAAATTATGTAATACAGATTTAAAATCAAGCATGGGTAACTGTTGCGCCTATCGGTTCGTATAAACGAGGTAGCAACTACAACATATATGTAAAAGACGTAATCTCAAAATCAGGAAAAGTCTTAAACGAAAATATGAAGATGAAGTTTTCAACTATGAAATAAAAAAAGCGACTAGTCCAGATCGGATAGAGTCGCTTTAACTTTACATTGGCCACTTTCCAAAGCCCTGCATATCAAAGTTTGCATTATGGCCAACTGCATCTTATTTAAACTCTTTGATTCCAGCACCCATCAATAGAGCAACTAAATCACCGTTAGCGGCTGATCCGTCTGCTTGCTTACCAATCCACGCCGAAGAATAGCCGCGTTCTGATGCCGCCTTCGTTGCAATCTCCTGCTGTAATTTGCTACCTAGAAAAGTCTCCACTTCTTTACGTAATGTACCAGATGTGAATTCTAGCTCGATCGTAAGCTTATCTGGCGTTGGTTTAGGTTTATTAGGAACTGCTGCTACAACTTTTCTACCTCCAGTGTAATTAATTATTCCTTGCGCTGTCAGTAATGCCAACTTTTCGACTTCACTAATCAAGATAGTTTCATCGTTGTAATTCGAAATAAACGCATACTCTACGAGAACAGCCGGCATATGTGTTAAGCGCAACACCGCGAAGTTTGCTCTCTTTTTACCACGATCACGAATACCGATTTGATTAGCAATTGAACTGTGTACAGCGTTCTGTAGTTTTGTTGTAGCGGCGCTAATACTACCGTTATAGACGAACGTCTCGAAACCTGTTGCTGATGCTGTAGCCGAGTTGTCGTGTAAGCTGAAAAAGTAATCGCCTCCCCAAGCATTAGCTAGTCTCGCACGCTCTCCTAACGAAATAAATTCATCAGTTGAACGTGATAGTCTCACTTCATGCCCATAACCTTCTAGAATCGTCTTCAGTCGTAAAGCTACTTTTAGAACATTGTCTTTCTCTCTGGAGCGTATTCCTACTGCACCTGGATCGTGACCACCGTGACCTGGATCAATAAAAATCTTACTCATCGCCAAACACCTCATTTTCTGGATTCTGATAACATTCCTCGCACATCATTTCACCATTGAATTGATCCAGTACTTCGATTTCTTTTCCGCACACTACACATTCTGATTTATTCATATTATTTCAGCCCTTTCTTTTTATCTTTTCGCGGTTCTTGATACCTCATAACTTGCTCACTGTCATCAGTACCATCAGTAGTAGGATCCACGACAATACCTAAGATCACGAGTAAAGCGAACACAGAGTTAATAAACTTGGTAGCTTCAAGGCCAATCAAGTCAGCCGCTAATTCCATTCCAAACCATGCCGCGGCAATCTGCAAGACCAACAAAAAAGCCGGCACTAAGGCCAGCCAGAACAACTTATTTTTCGCACGCACTTTCCAATTGATTTTCATTTAATAACCTCCTATCATTTTAAAAACTGCATTAATGCGGCAATCCCGCCAAGCACTCCACCCGACCCCGCAAACGCACCAACGATGCCTAACACGATTTTCTCGCGTGTAGAAAAGCGCTTTAGTGTGATCCGCTCATCTACATGAATGACATCTCTCTCTGTCTGCAAACGCTGCTTGTCTGCAGCGAAGTAATGATCCACAAACTTGTTCAAAATACCTCTGGTTTCTTGCCCGTCTTTCATCACTGTTAGTTCTAAATTCGTTTGTGATGACTTGATTTCCGTGACTTGATTCGTGATCGCTTCTACTTGCGTGTTAAAATCCATCTGTGCTTTCTCGACTTTTTCCAATCGCGGTAGAATGTCATGATGTATCAATTCATCGTGTCTTTCGAGCATATCCAGCTCCTCCTCCGGCTGCGCCATCTCTCACCCCACCACACTTTTCCCTTTATAAATGGATACAAATAGAACGCTCCGATTGGAACGTTCTTCATATCATTCTTTTATTTTCTCTTAGCCCAAGTAAGTGTAATAATAATAAACATTATTTTTACGTCAATAGAGAAAGAAACACATATTTCAATCATAGATACTACTCCCTTTTAAGATACTAGGTACATGACCTGTATCTATCCCATTACTTAAAAGAAGTAGCTTTTACACAATTACGACAAAAAAAGAACGTCCGATGTGGACGTTTTGAAAACCAACATTATTTTACTCAGTCTTCTTCAGATATTAGGAGGGATCCTCAGTAATAAAAACTCATTATCAATACCTAGATTCCCGTGATTAATAAAACCGAATCTTTTATAATATTTTACTAAATCTTCCGTTTCTGCGAAAAGGGCTAATGGCAATTTTATTCCCTCAGAAAGCGATATGAAATCCTCCATAATTAAAGAACCTTGACCCTTTTCTGCCGAATGTAATTCTACAATTTCTATACATTTGGCTTGATTACCTAATACTCTTTTCGTAGCTTCGTTTAAAGTGGCGCAATATCTAAATGATACCAAACTTTTCCAATCCCGATTTAAAAGGATGAAGGTCGCGTCCGATGAAGAAGATAAGTAATATTTAGTTTCAGACATATCAAGCAAAAAATTTAAAAAGCTCTTTTCTGTATTATTTGCAAAAGCGTTTGCACTTAGCAAATTTCCAAAGAGTTTCCGAAACGAAGAGGTATTCGTCTTAAATCGCTCTCTAAAAAAGCGTTGGTTTCTAATCGTCAAAAAGGTTTCGTGAGACATCTCTGATTTATTCATAGTCTGTACCTCCTTATGGCTTTATAGACTATATGCTCTGTCTCATTTACATATATTAGAATGACTTAATTCGTTCCGAATGCGACATAATGAAAAAGAGCATCCAATTGGACGCTCTTACTTGAATCTTGTTTTAATATCTATCACTTTGTTGTAATCCTCAAAATTTAAATCCATGTAATTAGCAGGATGATTGATTTCCAAATTAATTACTTGGAGATCCAAGCCGTTAATTGCCCATCTCGCACCTTTTTTCATAGAATGTTTTTGAGAAGTGATTTGATCAACTGTTGTTTCTTTGATGATTTCATCCTTGTATTTGATGTTAACTTTCATAAACTTTCCCCCTTTACGTTTGGTTAATTCGACATAAATAGAGGTTGTCCTTCTTTATTCAAAATAAAAGAACGCCCGGTGTGGACGGTTCTAGTCTGTTATCTGTACTACTATGTCTAACCCCAATGCTACAACTAAATTCAATCTATTGTTAGACACCAGTATTTTCGACCTTCATTACCTTCGACATAACCGGAGAAATTATTGAATCGTTGATTTACATCCTCAATGGAATAAGTATTAATTGTATAAGGTGATAAATCCACTATGTTTTTGTATTTCTCACCAATATATTATTCTCAATTTGCTTTTCTATTACATCAATCTCTTCTTTATACCCCCTATCAATCAAATGGTTGACATAATATAGAAACCAAACTACTCCCGCTTTTTCTTTTGTAACTTCCACGACAAACCTCTCCTCATATCCTGGTAATTATCTTACAATTAAAGAGAATATGAGTCATGCCAAATGATCAGTCACCTAACAACCTCTTTCCGAACACCAGCCAACTCTTGCTTGGACAAAGAAAAAGAGTGTCGATAACGACACACCCGTACGACTTATTATCAACCGAAATCGTCTTACATATTTTCAATAATCTCTGTTCTATACGGTTCAGAGACTTCCTCAACAGTCGTACGTTTCATGTCAATTAAAAATTTATACAACCGCGCTTTTGTACTCATTTTATATACCTCCCGATAAAACGATTTCTGTCAGATCGGCAACCGTCTGTTTTAACTGGTCGATTTCACTAGACGGAATATCCTCTAATATAAGCTTGCAAGGTGTTACAGAGACATCAACACCAGTAACTCGCTTGCCTTCCGGTATTTCTTCATAGATATACGGAACACCTACCGGAAGTCTTGGCGCAGGATGTCCGCTTTGTTGTGATAGGATTACTCCTTCATTGTCATGAATAAATAGAATTTTCATTGTTTCTACCTCCTTGTATTTCTTAAATTTTTAATGCTATCCAGTTCCAAACATCACCTGTACTACCGGATCTCGTTATTTGTCTCACTTGGAATCCGTTGTCGGTAATGTTAAAACCGCTTTTAGTAATCTGTTGACTTGGTGCTCCAGAAACTTCAATATCACCTACAAACGATAGTGATTGTATTAATTCCAAACTGACATAGATAACTTCCTGTTGCACCCCGGGATTGCGAGTTGTTGGGGTCCAGGCAATTATAAAGTTAGGTCTGAATCCTAAATTATTTACAGGTTGTAAATAACCGCCATCATATGAACTATCGGTATAAATAGATTTCCCCGATGCCCACTTTGCACCCGTATTAATTTGCCCTATCTTAGTAGCCAATACCGCAAACGTATCAGCAGGGCTTGCCGCTACGCCTTTTGCTGTCACCGCATTGGCAACACGTGTTTTCCCGTCATTGGCAAATTGAAAAAGGTTTTGCATCGCTATTTGAACATTTGCGCCCGTTAGTCCACTTATTGGATTAATAGCTACGTTTTCGGCTTTTGTTTTCGGGAATAAATCATCCCATCCGGTATTAGCAGTATTTCGTTGAGTCATTTGAATATTTTTTTCAGCCATTCATTGAACCTCCTTATACCAAAAATCCCCAGGAGATATACTCGACGGGGCTGTTGGACTTGTTGTTATTTTTATTCCTCCACCTGCTCCGATGTCATTTTCTAATTCTGACATTTTGGTGGGTTTGAATTTATCTATTGCTTGTTTCGTTCGAAGTGGCGTCATATATTTCGCGTTCGATGTTCCCGATTCTGCTTCTGCTTGCGTGGCTAATCCGTAATCGAAAACGCTACCTAGCCCTACTTGCGCTTTTGTTACCCCGTGTGGATTCGCTTTGTTTGAAATATGACTCTGGATGTTTGAATTCTTGGGTTCGTAATCCGCATCGTGCTTATGGTTGAGTCTAGAATACACATAGTCTAAATATTGATTTACAGCCACTGCTTCAGGGTGACAAAAGAATATTTCACTTAGACCGATCCTATTAAATCCATTGCTACCTACAGCACCGACTGTGTCGTAAATTGTAATTCTAAACTGTGTCAAAGCACCACTTAACCCACTCGGATATATAGGTACTAGTAATTCTTTAGACGGTGTATAGACTGTGCTTTTATCAATTATCGTCTTCCATCCTCTACTGTTGTAAGAATCGTAAGCCTCTACTTTGAATTTCGAAGGATAATAATATCTGCTAGTCCACCCAAATACACCACCTGTTTGTGTATGAATATTCGGTAACCCAGAAACAGTTATAACCAATGGATCGTTTGGGTCAACTCCGTTTGGTGAGTAAGTAGGCGCTAACTTCCCATCAAATAACGACGTCAAATTAAGCTTAGCTGAACCAGTTTGGGTTATTGCGTATCCCCTTTCTTGGGCATATAGCAAGACGTTATATTCGTTACCTACCATAGTGCTGGCCGTAGAAGGGAATAAACCATAAGCTCCTCCATTCGTTAGTTCCTGAAAATCACTAGCATGCTTTCCATCAACGGTATCAGCATTACCTCCATTAGCGGGTAAACTGGTGGGGGGTGTAAAGTTCCCCTTATGCCACACATCATCACCGTTAAACTTTAAATCCTTCCCGACAAAATTCACATTGTCACCTCCTCCTATCCAGTAACCGTTACTCTATATTGATTGGTAGACGGAGCACTGGCGAATAGTAACTTAATATTGTTAGCGTCTGTTATTTCGACATCAGCAAAGACAACGGCGAAAGGCGCGACAGCCTGTCTTAGTGTTACCGTCACATCTTGAGAGTTTAATTTGTGGTTAACTGCAAAAGTAGTAGCAACTGCATTACCTACATTCGCCGCATACTTAGCCGTCTTGGCATTCCATTCGCTTCTTTCTAAAGCTGTGATATGCCTAGTATTATCATTGTTATGAGTATTAAATTCCGCTTTTGTAGCTTGTTGAATATTATCCAAATTACCCAATCCGACCTGTGCTTTAGTGACTGCGTGCGGATTTGTTTTGTCCGCAATATGGCTTTGGATGTTCGCGTTTTTGGGCTCGAAATTCGCATCAGCATAACTTTTAGCGTTAGTTTCTGCTGTGTTAGCCTTCGCTTGTGCTCCGCTTGTTGTCTCTTTCGCGTTCCATGCGGTTCTTTCTGCCGCTGTTATGTGTTTTGTATTATCGCCTGTATGAGCATCTATAGTGGATTTGCGATAATACAAATCGTCATGATGGTGAGCTGATGGTGAAAATGTACTCGGCTTGTCTATGATGTTTGCCCATTGTAGATTAATATTTTCCCAATCCGCCTTAGACAAGACCACCCACGCAGTACCATTCCAGATATACGAATCACCAGTTGTTGTCTCATAGGCTCTATCACCAATAAGCATCCCTGTCAGTGCATTCCTGGCCGTTGCGTTTATAACCACATACGTCTGACTCTTAGCCACGTCGGGTAGTTGTGCGATAGGTATTTTTGAATTCGCATCTAACGACGGGTAGCCATTCGCTTTACCTTTGTTCGCGGAGTTTTCAGGCGCGAACCCTAACGTATTCTGTTTTGCATTCCATGTGGACTTTTCCGCATCTGTGACAAATCTTTGAGTTGTTGATTCCGTAATCATAGATGCCGGATGTGTGGGTGGGTGCGTATAGTTGTTAGCGCCTGTTGCGATGCCGTCTAATTTCGCCTTATCTTCTTTTCTAGCTAATCCATCAGAACCACTAGTCACTAGCGGAATTGCGTCAACACCACCTGTTAAATGCTCGCTTGCGTGTCTAGGAAACGGATGCCAGTTGATAACCTCATAATACTCTAGTAAAACGTCATCGCCCGCACGTAATCCAGTAGGTAACGTCACCCTGGTGGAACTAGTTTCGGTCAAAGCTCGGTCATCTTGCTTATCACCGTTGAGAAACCAAGTTATTGCACCTGTATTTGGTTTGTACATACCTTTTGTTAGATTAAATACCGTTTGCCCCGCACCTACCGTGAAGCGTTCTTGTTTACGGATAAATGATGCGGGGTTGTCATTAGCATTTAATGTACCGTCTGGCGTGACGGTTAAGTTAGCACCAACCTTGATACCACCTAACTGTACAGGTGTGGCAATTGTTGGATTAAACTTTGTTGGTTTGCCAGTGATAGAATTCCATGCATGAGTGTGATTAGATGCCGCTAATCCACTTAACTTTTGGTCCATCTCTGTTTCAGTATAGTATCTGTCGTCGTGATTGTGCGCTGATGGCGTGAACGTTGTCGGCTTTCCTGTGATTTCGCTCCACGGATGTGTATGAGCCGATGGTGCAAATGTAGACGGTTTGCCAGTGACGGCCGACCACGCTATCGAATCTTGTCCACCTAGCTGCACCCACGTTCCGGTATCTTGGTATATCTTTTTGGTATCAGTCGCCAGATAAAGCAAGCCGCTGTTATTCGCCGATGGTCTAGCGGATTCTAAACCGGAATGAACTTCTGGAACACCAACACCTTTTACGGGGCTGTACCCTAAAGCATTTGTGACGTTTGCGCTAGTCAATTCACTGCGTATCGTTGCCGATGACTTATTTTCCGCGTTGCCAAGACCAACGTCCGCCTTTGTTGTGCCGTGCGGGTTCGTTCCGGAAGGGTGTACATAGACCTGTTGTTCAACACCATCAATCTTGATATGGCCGTTAGTAACGCTGTTTTCAACTTTATTAGCACCAGACGAAATACCATCTAGCTTAGACTTTAAGGTTGTCGTGAACACAGCTGTCATTGCTTCGAGAATAGGTTTATTATTGAAAAACAATGCTAAATCGACCCAACTAGTTCCGTTCCATCCGTAGAACGTCTTGTCGGTCGTGTTGTAATAAATTTGTCCCGGCACCGGACTAACTGGAGCAGTTGCAAGATTTTGTATCCTAGCATTCTGTAATTCATTTTTCGATAAATCGATGTTCGTTAAAAACTGCAAGATTCCACCCCCCTTTATTTAATTAAAAAAGGCTTTACCCGCAAACGCAGCAGTAAAGCTTATGACTACTTTATTGATTGATTCATATTTAACGTCCCCCATAACAATGTTTTTCGCACTGTCAGTAATTATGACGGATGGATGTTTACCCAAGTTGTGGATTACCGTCCAAGATGATGATGGTGAGAGTTGACTATGCTCATGTGATTTGTCATTAGCGATAATGCTAACTTCATCTCTCGTAACGTACCCCGCATCATTTACTAAATCGGATGTTCTTTTTGGGACATTCGCTTTTTCGAGCATGGGCGCTTCAATAACACGCTTGATCTTGTCGATTAGAGTGGGAAGAGTATTACCGAAAACGGCATCCAACCTAAATCCACCCGGCTCATAAATTTCTGTCACCTCAGTGATCGGACTATCGAGAGTGATACCGAGTTTCGAGTCTTGGACAGTGACGGTATCTCCCACATCCCAATCTTTTTCGTAAATGAATGGACCATACGTAAGAATTTCTGATTCAAATGATTCGATTTTCTGAAGTTCTAATAACTTTTTATTAGCTCTTTGGGATAGCGTTGCAATCACTTCGTTTTCAGGAATCGGAATTTCGGTAGTGTTACCTTCTGCATCTTCCGTGGATCTTGTTTCGTCAACGTCCCTGGCATCCACAAACGTTTCAATACGTGAAAGGCCACTTGAATTGCTGATTTCCACAATCCTACGCGCTTCACCTTCGCCTTGACCGCCTACATAGGCTGTGTTTTTGTGTCCGATGGCACTTTGCGTAAAGTTTTGACCTTTTATATTGTCAAAGTCGATCGAAAAAATGACAGGCGGTAAAATTTCCTGTGAATCCGTTAGGTTTCTACCTTCCAATACTTCGAATACCCATTTCTCATTCTTCTCATCTAAATAGACATCCCATCCAAAATTATTACCATTCGTTATCTTTTCCAGTTCCTCGTCCAATTGCTTGTACCTGGATTGCCACTCAACAACTTGCCCACGTTGCATATCCTCCGCTATGACAAGTTGCGGAATGATACGTGTCGTATCAGTTGGATTTACTGCATTTTGTCGGACGTAATGTTTTAAAACCGTTTCTATAGGTGCATCCACTTTATCTTGTGACTGCCCTTCCGGTGGGAGAGTGAGTCTTCTACTTAAATGCCCTGATAAAGTGTAACCCCGAATGACAAGTTCTTCACTGTTTTCGCGGTTCAATTCCCTATGGAGGATAACCCCTACTTTCTTTTCTGATAATACGATTAAGTTTTCTTCCAATAAGGTTCCAATTAAATTTTTATTTAAGTTGATATGCAACTCAAATGACCCAGGCTTAATAAACCGTCTGGTAAACTGTAAACTTTCATAGTCGTCGATTTCGCCTAGCCATTGAAAATCCGGAGTCAATATACTGATAGATTGCATTTTCATCACCCTATCGTTTTGATCCATAAATCACCCGCTACAGCTTCCGCTGGTTCAGTCGTTCCAATAAGCGTCCGGACACCAATCTGATTTTGTATGCCGTTAAACCAAGATTCCCAAGCATTTTCATAGTCCACCTTATCTTGATTTAATTGACTCATCCAACTAGCTAAAGATGTTTCATATTGACCCTTTGCGGACTCCATTTCTTCCATGAATGCGTTCCACTCTTGAATAAATCCATCTGTAGGTATCGTGATTAAAGACGATACCAGGCCGGCTACTGCCGGATCTAATCGTTCATCTTTAATAGTTGCAATAGTGGTCGCTCCTGCGTTGATTTTGACTTGTGCCAAACTAATTTCATAGATAACACTATCCCTTTGTAATGTAGGCGGCTTTGGATTGGTTGCCGGTGTTCCCTTCTTAATAAACGCTTTAATATATCGAGCATTTACGTTTCGGTCTAATCGCAATACGATGCGGTCTACACGAGCATTTGTAGCATCGGCCTGATCATGAGTAAAAAGAATATCCTCTGTATTGCGATACATAAAACCCTCGATATATGCGCAACCGGGATCTATTTTTGTTTGCAGTCCATTCACATGAGAAATTTTTAAGGCCGGCATATTGTCCGTGTGATACAGGCCATTGGACAAAAACTGCTTAAAGTAAGTCGCAAAAGCTTCCATGTCATATTCACGGTCACCATTTACATCGTTAAAAAAACTATATTCTTCTGCCATACTGTCACCTCCTACACGCTTAAATAACGATTCTGCCAGGTAATCAAGACCCCCGCCCTTTCGTAATCCTCACCCGTTGAATAGTCCAATAGATTATTGCCTGGTATAAGGTTGAAAAACTTGCTGCCACGTTTGATGTAGTGGAAAGCATTAAACCTCGTTCCATCTGCAAGAACTCTTTCTACACGTTTCTGACCAAATGCTGTATTGATTTCTAGTCGTTCCCCTATAGCCAAAGGTTGATTGACCTGAATAAAATCATCTGTTGTTTTATTCTCAATTCGGATAGGCGCGGTTGCCGGGCCATTAAACACAATACGTAATGGTGTTTCAACATCTCCCTTATTCAACAGGGTTTTCGATTTTGATTCCGATTGACGGGCGAATCTTGTAGGTAGTTTTAAAGGGAATGTTAGCCCGCCTTCCCATACGACTAGTTGTTCAACTTTCTCGATAGAAAGCCAATAAGGACTTGGCGCTTTCAGGAATAGGAGCGCCTTCTGAAATTGTGTGCCCCTATTAGTATCACCGTCTGGGAAGCTTGCAACTGATTCTGCGACTACATTTATCATTTTCACTTCGTCACCGCGTATATATTTGAGTAGCCCTAACCCCAATTTTGGATTGAAGACAGAAGCAAGTCGTCGCCTATTCGTTTCGACCGCCTTTACCTCCTTACCGCGTACGGTTAATTCTAACGACATAAACCGCGGCTCCAGTATGACGTCTAGTAGCGTATCACCATCTTGGTAAGGAGCGCGTTGTGATTGTAAATCCGCGCCAACGTCACCAAGTCCCTCCACACTTGAAAGTCGAAAGGGAGAACCAAACAGCTCAATACTTTCATTTCGAGAATTCGTGAAGATTAATTTAAACATATCCGTTCTCCTTTCTTAATAATCTAGCGCCAACCGACGAAGCATTTGCTCTTGCTTACGTGCCGATTCCGATGGCGATGAATCAACCCTCGTAAAGTGGTTCGTTATATTAGGCGAGAATGATTTGCTGTTATCTGTAGTTGTATTGCTACCGCTCCCCGAACCTCCAGACAGGTTAATTGGCATTACACCCCTTATGGGAGCCGATACACCCCTCAACTTATTTACAAAGTTCGTTTGTGGTATTTCGGGTTTCATCCAGTCAACCATCTGCCCTGCTTTTCTCACAATGGAGCTTTTGGTTTTATCGATACCGATAATAAACCCTTTGCCCATGTTGCCTGCAATGAAATCCCTCATCCAACGGCTTGGACTATGGATATCCAATGCATTAGCCATTGCGTATTTGATAGCATTTGCAATGGATTCAGCTTCTGCGACAATCGCTTCACGTTCGGACTGAAAACCTTTTAGTAAACCTTGGCCAGCTTCCCGACCAATCGTCTCTAATTCCTTTAGCTTATCGCTTGTCACACTCGTGATTTCTTGTATCCTCTTTTGCCAATCTGATTTGACTTCATCTAATTTTTCGTTTGCCACTTTACGTAAACTACTAATCTGATCCGCGGTATCTTGCTTCATGCCAATCAGTTCTTTTTCGGCTTGTTGACGTGCCAATGCCTGCTTTTCCCGGTACAAGTCGCTGTACTCGGTCAACTGCTCATCCGTCAGTTTGTTGAGCGCTGCAATTTCGCCTGCCGCTTTCGGACCCATCGCTCGTAATTCTTCCAGTAGCCCATCATCAATGGCCCGTTCCGATAATGTAGTGATACTTTCTTGCCAATCTTTAAAGCCATCAACTTGTCCGCGTAAATTAGAAAGTAACTCAGTGCCTGTAGATTCGGTTTTCGCTTTAAATTCATCAAAGATGCCAGAAAAACTAAATAGCGCTTTTTCACGATCGTCCAGTGACTTCGTATAAGCTGCAGTTATTTCTTCTTCACTCTTCTGCAGATCCTCGTTGATTTTTGTGATTTGGTCAGCATAGAACTTATTTGTGTCAGCAATTTCCTTGTTCAAATCACCAAGCGCTTTCACGTAAGATTTCTGCGCTTCTATTTTTTCTTCTGTACCTTCTCTAAAATAATCAACGGCTTTCGCCCATATCTCCGCTTCTTCTCGCAAAGATAGATTTTCAAGTGTCTTCTTTTCGTCAATGAAGGATTTCAAGCTGGACATCATGTCTTTGTCGATTGCTTCCAGTGCGTTCTTCAAATTCTTTTGCGCTTCAATCTTCTCTTTCGTGCCATCTTTAAACAGCTTCACTGCTTCTTCCCAGATAGCCGCTTCGTCTTTCAAAGATAGTTGATCAAGAGACTTTTTATCTTCGATAAACGTTTTTACGCTAGATAATCTTTCTTTATCCAATATTTCTACGGCTTTGTTGTAATTCTTCTGGACTTCAACGCGTTCTTTTGTACCCGCTACAAAAAATTTGAGTGAGCGTTCCCACACTGCTACTTCTTCTTGTGCAGATAATTCATTAAGCGACTTCTTATCTTCGACAAACAGTTTAAGTTCCTTTAATTTGTCTGCTTGTTCTTTCGACATAAGTTCCACACTGTCTGATACAGCCTTACTTTCAATCTCCGCAACCTTTTTCGCCGTATTTTCTTGAATGCGTTGAACTTTGATTGCTTCGTCTTTCGTCAGCTTGCGTTTCTTCATTGCTGCTGCGCGATGAATTTTGTCGATGTCCTCTTTTGAACGTTTTTCCAACTCCGCGATCTCCGCATTAGCAGTACGCGTGATTTTCTTTTCTTCGCTTCGATAGTGCTCTGCCACGTCTAACATGAGATGAACGGTATCCTTCAACACCTTCACTACATCTTGTTCGCGTTCAGTTAAACCGTTGATAAATCCTTGCATAGTATCATCACCGATAGCCATAAAAACGCGAGAAGGGGACTTGATTCCTAAAGCGTTTTTCGCTTTATTGACAACGCCATTGACCACTCCCGCAACCGCGTCAATTGCCGCTGCTCCCATTGCGAGAATTCCGTTAATTAGACCTCTAATTAAATCTTTACCCGCTTGCAAGAATTTACCCGCTACGCCAGTGACTGCCGAAATCATTTGAGTCATCATTGAACGAACGGTACCGACCGCCTTCGACATCGCGGAATTGATTGCGGAGACTACAGCGTTAAAACCACTCGCGATAGCTGATTTGATAGAGTTTACCGCACCCGTGATTGCCGATTTAACGCCATTCCATCCTGCCTGAATCACACTCTTTACTGAGTTCATTACTGTTGTAATTATGGATTTAATAGCATTCCATACAGACGTAACAACCGACTTGATTGCGTTGGTTGCTGTCGTGACGGTCATCTTGATTGCATTCCATATAGTTGTGATTAGCGACTTGACCGCGTTCATGATGGTTGTGATTGTAGATTTGATTAAATTAAATCCGCTAGTGACTAAATTCTTGATAGCCGTCATCGACCCGCTGAATACTGTTTTTATTACATTCCACACCATAGATATAAGCGTTTTAATCGCATTCATGGCGCCGTTAGCCGTAGACTTAATTGCGTCAAATCCACTTTTGAATGCTGATTTTATTGCGTTTATTGCATTGTCGAAAACACTCTTGATTGCATTCCAGGCACTTGAGATAACTTTACTAATGCCGTTCATAATCGTGTTGACAGCCGACTGCATGGACTGGAAGCCTTTCGTGAATATCCCTTTCACGAACTCAACCGCCGAAGAAAATGCCCCTTTAACGGCTCCCCACATACTTGTGGTCGCCCCTCGGAACGATCCGGCAAAGACTGCGATACCTTTCAACATACGACCCCACAACATAAGTTGCACAGCGTTCCATAAAAATTCAATTACACCGATGAATAACTGTTTAATACCTTCCCACACACCTGCCCAATCTCCTGTGAACAAACTAGAGAAGGTCTTAACCAGTCCTAAGATGATATTTAACGCGCCCTCTATAACGCCTTTGATATTGGTCCAGACTGCTTCTATCACGAATTGAACGGCCATCCACGCGACTTTGATAATCGCTTGAATTGCAGGCATAACGAATTCAATCACAGCTTTTATTGCATCCCACACGCTTTTCGTGGCAGCTTTAATAGTTTCGCCATTCTCATTCCAAAATGTCGCTATTTTAGTAGCTACACCCTGCACGAAACTAGCCACGCCGCTTAGGGCTAATTCAATGGAAGACTTAATAGCATTCCATGCCTCTGTCGTGCTCGATTTAATGGATTCGCTATTTGCTGTCCAGTACGCAGTAATTTGGTCAGCCATACCGCCTACCACAGCTACTAGATTTCCTATGGTAGTCGTAACAATTGATACGATAACGTCCCAAATGGCGTGGACACCTTCGCGGAACCACTCGAATTTATTGTAAGCAAGGACTACCGCAGCGATGATAGCCGCAGCCAGAAGTACCCACGGATTAGCTAATATGGATGCATTCAATGCTACTTGCGCCTTTTTGACAGCCGCAAGAATGGACTTGACAGAATTGAATGAAGCGTAGGCCAGTACGACCGTTCCGATGCCTGCCACAATGGAACCTAACAACGGCAACCACGGTACTAATGCGCTATATACGGATTGAATTGCTTCCGCTATAGGAGGAATCGCGGCAACAATGGTTTTAAACGCTAGCTGAATAGCCGTTTTCAACCCATCGATAATACCTTCTATTGATCCCACGCCACCCAGTGCTAGGTCAATCCCTGCGATGATGTCCGTAACTCCTTTGACGATAGCAGTTTTCATATTCGCCCACGACGTTTTAATACCACCGCTAGCTTCCTTTGCAATATCTGCAAAGCCGCCTGTTTTGTTACTCATCTCAATGATTTTTGCGTTGAACTCATCAAACGTGATGTCGCCTTTTTTTAGCGCATCGTATAAATCGTTTTGTGCAGATCGCCCCGTAAAACCGAAAGCATTCGCAGTCTCGTTAAGTGCGACACCCATCGTCTCCTGTAAGGTTCGCCAAGATTGAAGGTCTACTTCACCTTTAGATAACATCTGGACGTATTGATCTAGACCACGCTCTGCATCAGCAGTACTTGCACCGGACGCAATAAAGGCATTGTTAAGTGCGAGGGTAGTTTCTACCGCTCCGTCTAAATCACCAGTTAATATCGCAATTCGTTGCGTCTTACTCGCTATGCTATCAAGAGTAGTGGGAAGTCCATCGATACCCTTGGATAGCTTGGTTATCGCTCCTTGCGACTGCGCGGCATCGAATCCCATTTGTTGCATGACTCGTGGGAAACTATTTAGCGTGTCATATCGGTTAATCGCACCATCAAGTGATTTCTTGACCATGTTTATCCCTTGTGCGGCTAAAGCAGTTAATCCAAGAGCCGTTACAATCTTGCCGATACCTAATGACGCTTTTTCACCTGTGTTGCCTAACTTGCCTATCTTGCCGTCAAGATTCGTAACACCTTTTACTACACTACCGTCATCCAATATGACGTCAATTACTATGGTTCCATCCCCTGCCATCTAAACACCCCTTCCACGTGAATCTGGTGTGGTCGGTGCTCGATGGCTCTCTAATTACTCGCTAAAGTAATTGACCTTTTTACATTTCGGACATTTAATTTCTGCGTGCCCTTTCAGTTTTCCTAAAAAACGTCCGCAATCTACACAACGGACGATGATTAATTTCTTCATAAAATGCCGCCTTTCGTAAGGCAATAAAAAAAAGCCTATTCAGCTTCTGGTAGTGGTTGGCCTTTCAGCGCGTATGCTCTTTTGGCATCCAGTATTGATTTTCGTTGTTTCTCCGTACCCTTACCTGTTGGCAATTCCATGCCGCGAATCTCCAATACTTTTTTGAATTTGGTTTCATCGCCAAGTCCAGCCAACAACGCCCTAAATTTAGACCAATGGAGCTTGCCTTGATATTCGAATAGATCCATTCCGTAATCTTGCATAAATGATGCGTAGATATACTCTGCATCTTCTGTAAGTGAGTAACTAGCTCCGCCTTCAGACTCTTCATTGGACGGCATTGGGTTTCCCTTAATATCCACAGGCCTTGATTTCTTTTCTCCTTCTGACACAACATCTTCAAATAATTTATTGAAGATACTGCCTTTTAGATTAATATCACAGTCAAGATCTACGCCTATGAACATCTGCATGCCTAATTCAACTTGCGTCACATCGTCAATTTCCTGATCATTCAACATCTCGATTAAACGTAAAATGTTATCAAACGACATATCGATCGGGTATGTCGTTCCGTCAATCTCGACTGTTTCTGTCAGAGGGTAAGCAAGAGTAAACACACCCTCTCACCTACTTCTTTTTATTTTTTGTATTGAGATATTTATCCACTTTCGCTTGTTGTTGATCAACGAATCCCCGGTTGTTCAATTCACCGTTCAGCGCGTTGCCTAACTGCACAAGATACTCTGCTGTAATAGCTACGGACGGTGTCTGTTCATAGATTTTGTCGAATGCACCCTCACTTAAAATGAGGTCGTAGCCTTTACGCAGTATATTTTTCAATAACACCACATCCTCTTCACTTGCGCTACTTGCTTCCAATAATTCGATTTCTTCGAGCAGTTTTTGCCCATTCTTTCGGAATGCGATTACATTTTCATCTGTTGTAATGAATTCGAATTTCAGCTCACCGATTTCAATTGGTATCGCTGGTGTTTTCGTTTGAATCTTAATAATTGACATGTAAATCCCTCCAATATTGTATTAAAAAAAGAGAGTGGGATTACCCACCCTCCACTAACTTATAACGTTGTTACTTCCACCACATTTGACGGTTCGGACTCCCCGCTGATGAATGCCGTGACGTGGAACTCATACGGCATAGCCGTTGTCAATCCTGTGACCATGTAACTATTCGTATTAACTGTATCTATCATTACTGCGTCCTTATAGACGTGATAGCCGACAGCGTGGCTAACAGCATCCCAAGTTAGATCGACCGTCGTATCGGTTTCACCGCTCGCTGTTAGGTTGTCGGGTGCATCAGGGTGTGATTGTTGGTTTCTTGTCCCAAGACACTGCACATTCAAACGCCGCATACTCCGTCGCATCGCCGCCTGTCACTTTGATACCTGTCAATGTTGCAGGACCTTCAAGTGTAGAACCATCTGTACGGACTTGCTTGAACATCACTTTTCGATCTTCACCCGTTGCGAACTCAAGATTTGCAATAAACTTCATCGCTGGGTCTGCGTCATCGTACATGCCTTCAAACGTGTACGTCTTCTTCACTGAGATGACGTCCGTTTCCGGTGTACCGTCACCATCGTAGAATCCCTGATCCTCTGTTTCTTCGTTCGAATCATCAGTCACGTTGGAAATCCACTTTGCGAGCTCGTGGTAAGTAGTCTCTCCTGGTGATTCCGGCACTGCACCCACATGATATTCCGTTAACGCGTTCTTTTTTCTGCTCATTTAAGCCACTCCTTTATAGATTGTTATTTTTGCACTGATCGATAATGCGTACACATAAAAACCCTGCTCGTCTTGTGCGACCAACGACGGCAGGGAGGGTGTTGAAATCCTATTAAATTCATAGCTACCATTCCCACTGGGTAAGTCAGCTAGATTTTCTAACGCTTGATAGATAATGGTCAAGGCGTTTAAACAGTTCATCTGATTCTTGCTTTTCGCATTGATCTGCACTTGATAATCTTTGTCTCGCATGCCGTCCATGTACTCCACCTCAGAGCCACCAGGCATTGCCATGATGGATAGGCTTTCACCTACATCCAACAAGCCAATTGACGAATGGGCATACAAGGACAGGCTATTAATCCTTTGATTGAGTTTCGTCATGAAATCAAGTTCCATTACTTCATCGCCGCCTTTACAATCGCTGTCCATTGATTACCGTGGATAGCTAGTGCTTTCCTATCCCATTTAGGACCAGTTCCAGGTGTCGTGAATTTGGCCCCATAGTTATAATACTGGCGTCTTGCATATACAGTGCTCCAAATGATGGACTTGCCGTCAATTGCGATAGTGGATTGATTGCGCAAATCACTAGATAATTTAGGCACATAGATATTGCTGTCAGCGTGCACCTGGTTAACAAGCGCGTATTGCCCTTGTTTCACCATTTTTCCCACTTTCGCTTTCACGCCACGTAGATCGCGCTTGATTCTGATTGTCATCGCCAATTAGATCACCTCTAATTCCCAGTGGTGAACCTTGTTCTGATTCGGATAATAGCACGGTACCACCTTTTTTAAGATGTACCGCTTTCCGCCGAACGTGATTACGGACTGTTCTGTGAATTCGGGTACTGGTGAACTGTTGGCTGCATCAATGAATACCACTGCTTCTGCGATAATCTTTGTTTGTGTGTTATCCCGACTAAATACGGTAGATTCATCAAAGCGAACAAAACGAATGTTAACAGGCCGTTTGTATACCAGGTTGCCCCAATCATCTTTATTTCTTGTGTACTCCTCATATACAATCGTATGGATCAACCACGATTTTGGAAGCGGTTTGATTCGCATTACCTCACCCCAATTCCACGATATAAAAGCCCAGTGCCATGAAGGTACATGTACACATCAACAGAAATGAGTTTGATTCCCGGTTCCCGTGACGTTGCACTGCCGCTTGCGCCACTAGACATGCTAGTCCGGCCGATTGTAACCGAACCAGGTTCATTCAAGCTGTGCGACGTTGTTGCACCCATATCTTGAAAATATTCAATCTGACAGGCGACTGCCTTTTTGAACTTATCGCGTCTGAACGGAATATCATTTGCAAGGTCATTGAATTGATAGAAATTACTGGTAAGACTATCAAGTACATCACTTGCACGTCTTTCCAATCTATCGAATTCTGTAGACTCCACAGGTTCGAACGGTAAAGAGGAATACTCGGCATTTGTTAAGTAAGGCATCTGATCACCGCCTTATTTTTTTGGCGCTTCTAGTTTTTTAACTTCAGCTTTCAATGACATGATTTCTTGTTTCGCTTTATCAAGCTCTTCGATAACCTTGTTATGTTCAGGAAGAGAAATGGCTCGTCCACCCGTCGCTAGCTTGATTACTTTTCCTTCATCATCAATCTGGTCATATCCTTGATTCAAGAAACTTGCTAAACGACTAGTTTCGACGTGTAGAATTCGGTTCTTCTTCTTAATTTTTACCGATTTACTCAAAACAAAAACCTCCTTATATTATCAAAAAAGAGAGAGCGATTTGCCCCCTCGAATAGTTCTTATTCGCCTGGCTCGATGTTAAACAAAATGCCTGGTACTTTCTTTTCAATCGCAAAGATGTCCCAGTATTTTCTTTCGAAATACAAGTATTTACCACCAGTAGCAGCAGACGGATTATCCAAACTAACAAACTCGTATCGTTGTGGTGTGAGAACTGATAACGGATGCACCAAAATCATATTGATTTGTTTAGCAGCTAGATCCACAACTGCTCCATCCGTAAAATCATATGCCGTTTTCATGCGTGGTGATGGTACCATTTGAATCGTCACATCATCAAGTGAATAAATGCTACGCTTCACGTTTCCGCTATTCCCAGCTACATCAAGTTGACGTTGTAGCCCTTGTGCTGTTTTTAGTAACTTGTTGACAGCTGGCGTGACATAAAGAATACGCCCGCTTTGTGGAACTTCCGCGTCATCCATTTTTTCCATAAAGTCGTCAAACACTTCAAGGATATTTGCCGCTGTAAGAACTTCTGTATTAGCTGTCCCGCCGAATGTCGTGAACTCTGAATACAACTTAGATGCTGCGTACTTGTCCATTTCCGGGATTTTCTGCTCATCATTAAACACTCGCGTAATGTTTGCAATCGACAATGCAAGGTTCGTTTCGTCAATATCCTGAGGATCTACCAGCGTGCGGAATTCACGGTCGTGTTCAATCGTTTTCGTTTCCCAATCGTTATCAGCCCGACGAGTAAATGAACCGACAACATCACGGTCAACGTCAACAAATCCGCCCACTGTAATGCGCGGGATTTGAATTGTTTTTGCATTAACCCATTTGATATTTGCGTTGTTCGGCGTACTGAATAGCGCATTAAAAGAAAGTCCTTGTGCGAATTTTTGCTGAAGCGCCATTAAATATTGTTGTGCGTAATTGACTACTGCCATTGTATACCACTCCTATTTCTAATTTTATTTGAATGCAGCTAACCACTTGTCCGTTTCGGATTGTGGTTGCTGTTGGTGCTGTCCGTTTGAAAATTGTGGTTTCGGTGGTGTGTTTGGATCTGGTTCCTGTTCTGCCGCTTTCGCAAATTGAGGATATTTTTCAACGACTTTCGCAATCGCCGCATTCATATCCGTTTCATCGTTGACCATCGTCTTCGCAAGCACCACGACATCTTCAATTGATTCAGCAATGACACCCGCTTTCATAGCGGACAGTTGCGCCTTGAGTGTTTCGTTTTCGCTTGAAAGTGTACCGTTTTTAGTTTCAAACTCTTTCAAAGCTTCGGCTTGACGTTCCGATTCGGTCTTTTGCGCGTCCTGAAATTCTTTCAGTTTTGCAAGACCTTCCTTCGCCCCTTTAAAGTCCTCGATGCCCAAATCTTTCAGCATCTTTTCCTGTTGTTTTTTCGTTTCACGGGCAATTAGATTGTTTACATCGTCTTGCGAAAATGATTTCGGCTCTGTTGGCGGCGTTTCTACAGGCGGTGTCGGTGGGGCTGGTTGCCCACTTCCTCCCGGGGGCGTTCCTGCCGGGTCAACTGGTGGTGTTGCTCCCTCTCCTGCCGGATCAGCAGAAAAGAATTGTAGGTTTAATCGCAAAAGTTTGAACATCTATAGTCCCTCCAATTATGGATAGTATTTTCCTTTCGTTTCTTTAACGCCTAACGAATAAAAGGCGAAATAAATAAGCCTGTTTATATCGTCTATTGCTTAAAGACGCGTGTTACAATTTGATGCACTTGTTTTCCCACTTTTTATAAGCATCAAAATAAATTTCACTTTTATCGCCGTTGTAAGTCAATTCGTAATACATACCGTCAAACAAAGTTGTACTTAATAATGCTTTGTTATTTTGTAATGTTTTACAACTCCAAACGACAAAAACATCTTTATCATCGATTTGTTTGTCGTCACTTTTATCTAAGTGTTCGTTGGCATAACTACGTACAATCAGCTTACAATTATCAATAAATTTTTGATTATCCATTATTCAACTACCTCCCAATCTTCTGCTAGAATATCCGCTTGATATGCCTGTGCAGGAGCGCAACCGCCATGGTCTTTAAGCGTCGCAAGGATTAAACCATTTAGAAATGAGAATGATGTATTGTAACCATCTTCATTTCCCTGTTTACACGAAGGATACTTAAACAATTGCCAATGACCACCCCAAGTTTTCCGCTTTACCTTCTTGCCATTTTTAAGTGCTTCAATCGCTTGTCCGAAATTCAATACAATCATTCCTTTTCGCTTTTTATAAAGCTGCATAACGGAACAGCAAACCGAGATATGGATCACTTCCTTTCAAATGATTTTTCGCACTTGAAATACAGGTTTCCGTGATAATACTTGACTTGGTTTTCTGTTATCCAAACACACAAACCAAGTGGAACGCAATTTCTTCTTTTGCTTGATTTGATCGACAGCATTATGAATAGATTTGATAAACGCTTTGATTTCATTCCAAGCCTTTTTAACTGTCTGAATCAATTCACGAAGTGCATCCATTATGAAATCACCCTCTCTTTGTCATATCTGCGTGGCAAACCATGCCTACCAATAAACTCACGAACATCTGCCTGCCTCAACCTAACTTGTTGCTTATATTTATTAATAGTATCGATGTCACCAATTTCATTCGCCAGGTTTAACGAGCGTTTAGACTTCCTTACCTGCCGTTCGTAATAGCGCTGTTTCTGCGACAAATCATATTTTTTCTTCATGTCTTCATCGCTAAATTGAAGTTGATTGTTGGTATTTAAACCGTCTATGAACGGATAAAGTATGTGGCGACAATTAGAGCCACGGATGCCCCACGGTTCACCATAGCCAAATTCATAAATAGACGGGTACTTAGGGTTGCTGGACGGATTACTCATTGAACAAACATTACCCTGTATTTGTGAACACGCAGGACGTGGATCGCTATAACTATTCACCAACACCAAATCCACCCCATACTCATTCATACGGGATGTGCGCAATTCGTTATATGTGTTGTTGACTGTATTTCTAATTAAAGTATCTGCGTATTGTTCTAAATGCCAGGTTCTGCCGCCTTTATCGACAAATCCTGTCGCAAAACCTTTACTCGCCCATTTAATCGTTGTTTCAGCCACCGCTTGATTAATCGTCTTGTTGCCCGCTAAAACTTGTGCAGTAGCTTCTTCAACAATTTTACGGTACATATCTGCAACAGTTCCGCGTCCGAATGTAGTAGAAATGAGCGTTTGGTTTACGTAGTTGTCTAGTTCAAGAAAAGTCTGTGTAACAAACCCTTGAAGCACAAAATCAATTTGCGTCGGTAGAGGAAGAACGTTTCGCGCTCCTTTTAACTCTTCATCAATGCTTTTGATAGAATTGAATCCAACATCATTAATCATACTTTCGATTTCACTAGCTGCAAGCCCTGTTGCTTTCGATAGTTCTTTGATCGTTTCTTGATTGAGCATTCGTAGCTGTTGCATTCGTTCAACTTGCCATTGCAACACGTAGTCTTTACCGTGTGCTGGATTTGTTTTAAGTCGTTTGGCAATCTGAAAAAATAGTTCATCTTCAAGGGCAACGTATATATCGACGATTTGAGAAGAGTACTCGTTGAATTGATAAGGTGTAATGATCGGACGTGCCATTTACATCACTCCCTTTGACCAAAGAAACTAACTTCCTTTTCTACTTCCTCAAGTTCTGGTGATGATCTTCGTTCTTCGTTCCAAATTTCCAAAAGGATTTCCAACGCTTCCTTCTCAGTCACTCCATGAATCTTCATGATTGCTAACTTTTTAGAAGTGATGCCGCTTGCTAACAACATGACCTGTTCGTTAATGTCGGCTGTTCTGTCCTGTGCGATAGAATCATCAAACGTGACTGTGACACCGTATTTCCCTTTTGGACGACTAAACACGTCATACAACTCCGCCAGTTGGACAATAACCTCAACAAGTTCAACCAATCCCGCTTCTACGATGACCTCATGCGACTGTTTCGTGCGGAACGTCTTGGAGTTCTCACTAACAACTTCGGTAGCTGTTTTCATTGACTTACCATCGAAAGCGAACGACCCGCTACTGAATCCGGTTTGCATGGAGAGTAGATTAAGCAGGGCATTAATTGCGGAAATATGTTCTTCTACTCGTAATTCCACGGTATTGTCGTGAATCTTTTCATTGTCCATATCACCAAGATTCATAGCCTCGTAGACTTCATCATTTGAATCAAAGTATCGCTGTAGTTGACCGTGCTCATTAATTACCGACCTGACAGCGGATGCCGGCACAATAATGCGTCGCTTACCAAGTCTGAACTCTCTTTCGAACGAATCATAAGCAACATCGAGTGACTTCAACGTATCAAGCGCGTGAGAATAGATCGGCACCCCCAATGGACTCGACATGTCGATTTGGTTTGCTGTATTCGGCGAAAAGTAAACGAATAACGAACGCTTGATTCCACTTACCCTTGCCTCTTCTTCAAGCGCTGGATAAAGCTCCGACAACGGAATCTTCTTCCCTAATTCCGTTGCGTTTTCACTTACATACAATTCATTCTTAATTACATATTCGTCAGATTCACGTAGATGCCATTCGAGATGCGTGTAGACCTTCTGACCTTTTCTCGTCTGATTTGTAAAGACTGCTTCAAAGATCCCCTTGTTATCCCAAGCGACAGGAATAAAGCAATCTGGTGTAACAAATGAAAGTTTAATCTCTCCATCTTGAAAATATGGTTTGATAACCATACCACCCAACGCGAATTGGTATTCTAAGTAGTCTTGAAAGTGCTTATTAAACTTATTGTTTTTCAAAACATCGTCAATATTACTCGCTAAACCTTCATCATCAATATTGATTTCACAGCGTTCATTGAAAATCAAGGTTGCCATTTCTTGCGATAATACTTTCGGCATGTTTAAAGTGGCCATACGTCTTTTCTTTAAACCGTCGATTGTCCTGTATTGCAAATCGTGCCACTCACTAAAATATCCTTGATAAAGTGCTTTCCACTGTTCAATCATTAGATAGAACGAATCATCTATAGGAATACTTTTTATATCTGAAAGCGACTTGACTGTTTTTACTAAGCCCATACGTTGCATCACCGCCTTTACTTTTGAAATGATAGTTTTGAACATTGCATCACCGCCTCTTATTTAACGTAACGATTATAGAAGTAGTTGTTAGCGTATCTAGCCTCGTCCAATGCGTGGTTGTTGTCGTCTATCGGATTACCATTATCTAAGCGGACATACATACCAATTTCCTTTAAAAAGTGGTAGTGATCGTACTCGCTGTCTGTTTCAACAATAAAGAACTGTTCATTTGTAATGGAGTTTTGCAAGCGTTCAATGCCTGTCTCGATGCCTCCGCCTTTTTGTCGACCGTCCTTTGCATTGTTATCCGCTCTTGATGTTTGGATTTTTAAAAGGTGCATTTCTTCACGCAACGACTTACAAGCTGGATCCACGAACACCTCTGTATATCGCATCTCAAATTTTTCAACGCACCATTCCATGAACCGCTTAATCTCTTTAGCATAAACAGACATGGCTTTTGTCTGTCCGGTATCAGCACCACTGTGATAGTAGTTTGCTATACGTAGTAAACGGAACTTCCCTTCGAACCGAACCACCATATTGCAGCTACATGATGTAGCATCCGACTGCCCACCATCCGCAACAAAAAACATTTCATACCTTTTCCCACGAATAACCGGAAGACTATTCACATCCAAATCAAACACGGAATAGATTACACCTTGCGGCATCACTCGTTCACCAAACCAGTCACGTCGCAACAAATACGGATTTTTCTTTAAAACCTCGTAGATCTCTTGTTTCCGTTCCTCCGTAATAATCGGATTGTCTTGTATGGTCCAGTGTAGCCAGTTGGTATTCTGAACTTCGAACACTTCTTTGATTACTGGATGGAATGGAGCAGGTGGGTTCAAGTCCGCCAAATGATAGCGGTCTTGAGCGGCAAACGTACGGCGAAAACATTCTTGAATCATGGACATATGTAGAAGGTTAATCTCACAAAAAACGACACTTCCCAAGGACATCCCCGTGATAGCGCCGACGCTGTTCGATTTCCCTCCACCTTTGTAATACACCTTTTTAATTCCGATTGGTGTATGTACTTCTAGGTGCGATCCGTGTTCATCATGTTTTATTTCGCATAAGTTACCGAATATATGCATTAGACCTGTGCCGTCGCCATCAATAAATAGGCGATAGGCTTGCTCTTGGTTGTAGGCAACAATTAGATGATTCGTGTCTCTAGTCCACGTCAGGTAGTCAGCATACCGGAAGTGTCCAGCTGTTGTCTTACCCGAACGTGGCGTGCCTTCGAAGACATCAAACGTATGGTCATATGGACGATAGATCGCTTCGAGCTGCTTTGAAGAAAACTTAATCTTTGTTTTGCTCATACAACTTCCGCCCTTCTAACAACGCATCCAGTAAACCAGTGTCTTTCTTATTACCTTTCAACTTCTCAGCACGTTCGATGGAGAAGTCTGCATCTGCTTCCGTTTTAGCAATTTCAGCTTTTAGTTTTTCTTCTAGTAAACGTTCTCTATCTTTATCCGAGAGGAGATCCGTATACTTGGCGAGCATATCCAACGCCTTCATCTTGTCAGCCAGTTTAATCTTTGGCCCATTTTCGGTATTGCCGACTTCACTAACAATAGACATATCTAATTCTTCTAATGGCTTCAGCTCTATCATGTAACCTGTTTCTGAATGTACATAATCGCCTATATCAGCGAAAGCAATGTCAATGTACTTTTGCAGGACGTCATCGGCACTTAATTTCTTATTGCTTAGTGTTTCACTTCGCATCCGGTCAATTTCTTCTGATATGTTAGGGTTTGCTAGGTGTCTATGTCCTTCAACTCTCGCAGTTGTATAAGCGCACTCATATGCCTTCTGATAAGCCTTAGTCGCATTAAAATACTTAATGTAGTAAATACAAAAAAGCCGTTGTTTATCAGTCAGGTTATCCGACTCAACAACAGGCTCTAATTCCTTCTTTTTCGGTTGCATCCTTTTGGTAAGGGTTGCAACCTTTTTCGTTTTAGTTGCATCCCTTAACCACTTATCGCGGCTTTTTCTACTCTTCAATGTTCCCAGTTTCACATCATGTTTTTCCGCTAATGCAGCCAGCGTAATCTTCGATGTTTCCCAATCTCTTTGAATCTCATCCCAATTCGTCATCTACATCACTTCCGCCTCCTTGTATTCTTTCACTTTAAATCACCTCATTATGATATTCTCTTCGTTTATTTGTATTAAAAAAGCACCTCCGAAGAGATGCTTAAAATCACTGTAACTCTTCTTCAATTTTGTCGATTCCATAAGCAGTTATCTTTGCAAAAAATAACGTTGATGCTTTCGAAGAGTAATCGATATAGCTCTTATCCCTTATATATTCATACGCAAGATGATTTTTCTTTTCATCCTCCGTCATCGGCATTGAAACTGTGATTTGCTTAGGTCTGCCGGCTGATTGTTCATTCCAATCATATAAGCCTTTTAACAGCTGATTTCGAAGTTCTTTCTTTTCTTGGATATTCATAGTATCACCTCCCACTGACAATATTCGTCAAAGAAGGTGAATATCCTCTATTTCATCAATCGTTATGTATAAGGCTCGGCATTACTGGTTAAGAGTTTGTGTATTGGTAACACGCCCCCCTCCAAACCTCCCCCCTCAATATAAAACTTTTTTCTACGCATGCAAACTTCTGAACTAAATGCACTTTTGAACGTTCTGAACATCTTGAACATCTTTAGAAATCTTTTTAGCGATAGAAGAGAAAAATCTTTTGATGTGCGTGTGAGATAATCCCATGTGTCTAGCAATCCACGAGTAGCCTTTACCTTCCAAAATCCAATGTAATACTTCCTTTTCTCGCGTGTCTTGGATGATGTGAATATACTCTTGAATCAGCTTGATTTTGTTTTCGTAGCCCTCAATCGTTTTGAAATGTTTAGACCGTCGAACGACTTCTGTGTAAACAGGGTCACTAGATCCGCCTTGAGCTTTCGGCATAGCTGCTTCAATTCCATATTGTGCAGTTAATTTGCCTCCTACATCCTGTAAGTTCTCGCGCATAACTCGTACAGAATTGACCATCCAGTGATAATCTTTCAAAAGTTCCTCGATTTGCTTCTCTGTCATGCTGACTCCCCCTTTTATCGTCTACGAACTGCTCCACTCGGTCCGCGTCTGTACGTATCCCGATTCATACCCATCAACTCTTTAAGCTCCCAATCACTCAACTGTTCACTTTCCCTGCTATTCGTACCGTTTGCGTCGTATTTGGTATCGCTTTGAATAGATTTAGTATCGCTTTTGCATGAATTAGTATCGTTTCGATTCATCCTTTCACCCCTCAACGTAGATTTTTCCGTACAACTAAGACCGGTTTATGATTCATCCACTGATTACCTTTTCTTGTATCCCAGTTGATATGCCAGGTAGAACGCGTATGTTGGTTATGCTTGTGCCGCGCTACATTCTTTTCATACTTTTTCATCCATCGAATGACAGGACAGATATGTTTGTTAAAGAAATCGGCCAACGCTCTAGCAATCCCTCTGAACACTTCCGCAACCGTTTTAATGAATTTTCGAACCGAATCTGCAATACTTTCTTTTGGTTGTTGATGCTCTGGCAGTTTTAACGGTTTCGATAACGGTCCCGATATCAATGCTTTTTGCTTATTATTCATATCAATCACTCCTTTTCTGAAATAAAAAAAGAGGACAACAAATGACGCAGCGCAATGCTGCAATCAAATGTTGTCCTCTGGTTGGCCAGGGCGGACTTATTCCATTTTTAATTCTGCGACAACTTCTTTAGGAAGATCTTTTGCATACCAAATACTATAATCATTTACACTCTGTATATCAAAATGGCCAAGAATCTTTAAATTTGCCCTAACTCCAATTGATATTGCTACTTGTAAAGACAAACTTTCTTTCACGTCTTCCCTTATAGGTTTAAACGCACCTTGATTATTAACCGTTGTAAGTTGATTCAATGCATTAGTAGAGTGAACTTCATGGGAAAATAATGCATACATTGTTTCGTATTCGTCATCCATTTTCAAATATCGGCATAATGCTGCTATAGAATCTTTTCCTTTAGAAATGTTGTACCATGTAGGATACCTACCACCTTTATTTTTATCTTTCTCTTTACGTTTCCAATCAACTTGCAAATTCTTGAAAGGTTCCTCTAACAAACGCTTATTGATATAAGCACGCCTCTCTTTAAGTTGTTTGGGCATCTGTCCAACTTTATTTCCAATAAGTGATTTTAGCTTTTTCGCCTTCTTATTATTGGGATCAAACCAGTCTATTAACTCTAATTGCGTTTGTAGGCTCTGAAATTGATAAGCCGAAGCCCTATATTCATACCGCTCATCTAGCATAAATGCAAGATAAACGTAATTTTCAAAGGCATCCCGAGCAATTGAATCTGCTGTATTTTGGTGGCCATTATCATGTAAAATAAAAATTGCATCTATTTTTTCAATGATTTTTCTGAAGATTAATAGGCTAATAACATCCGTATCCTTCAACTGGCCATCTTTACTTACTAATAACGAAATTATTCTATCAAGTTCCAATTCAGCTTTTCTAATTACTATTTGCAACTTTGCTATATCTCTACTCAAAACTCTTTCACCTCTTCCCTTCTCGCCCATCCAATAGATTCATTCCTATCTATTTTTTTTAGGTGATAATCTCCGTTGTAACCCATCCAGTAAATCCTTAGATCTCGATTTCAATTTATGGACGTCTTTTTCATTATCAACAATATGCATTTTTCGATGGCAATTCGGACAAAGTGCTATGACATTTTCAATTACGTCTGCTCCACCAAGCGACAACCAGTCAATATGATGTGATTCTAAGAATGGTTTTCCTTTTCCGTCGTGAAATGGCGCATTTGAATCACACAACTGACAAATACCAGCTGCCAATTTAAATGAGAGCTCTTTCACATAGGGATCACGGACATAAACATTTTTATCCATGACGGCTCTTTTTGAAGGGTTACTATGAGCTTGTCCTGCAAGCCCTAGTAATTCTGCTTCAGAAAAACTTCTTGCCTTTTCTTCCTTTTTCTTCATACTATTCTTTATTAGATCTTCTGATGGCGACCACTCATGATCAATTACTTTTATCGGAAAGATCCATACTTCGCGCTCGTTACCATCATTATCATTCTGTCTACCCTTATAGGGTTTATCTACAAGTGTTACTTCTCCTCTAAATGTGTATTCTCTCTCCTTGAATACCTCAAATAAGTAAACTCTAACACCATTGGTATGCGATTCTGCAAGTGTTTTATTTTGAGTTCCTAATGTTTGATCACCTATAGCACCCATACCAGTATAATGTAAAGTATTCCCGTCCCATCTATTCGTGTACAAGGACTTCACATTATTAGAAACTATCACTAATGTGTTAGTGTCAAGCGACCTTCTCATCCCCCCTTGACCTGAGCAACCAAACGTTTTCATAATTTGATCGTTCTTAATAATTTCTCCTTGTGTTAAACTCGGGAAAGTTTTTGTCATAATTTCATCTCCTATTACAGAAAAAGGATCGTTAACAACAAATGACGCAGCCCAATGCTGCAATCAAATATTGTCCTCTGGTTGGCCGGGGCGGACTATTTCATTCACTTGAAGTCTATTTCTTAACTCTTCAATCATACGAATTAAATTTTCTGCATCTGATAGCGCTCTTTCTTTGAAGTTTTCTTTATTTGGATAATTCTCTACAAAGTTAGAGATGTTTTGAACAAGTACTTTTACTAGGTTCTTTTCTTTTATGAAATCAGAACTTACATTCAAATTTTCGATTTTCTTAAGCAAACACATCGCCGATTTTTCTACCTGCTGTTTTCTGATGTTTTCGAGATTAGGATATTCGTCTTTCATGATACTGATAAATGTATTAGTAACATTGGATAGATCATAGCTATATTCCAAAATAAAAATCCTCAGCTCGCTGTTGGTCCTCAAAAACTCTTCGTTGGTTTGTCGTTTGTAAACATATAGCGATACAACACCACCGCCTAAAACTCCTATAAAGGAGCCTACAACAGTAAAGATACCTGTAACCCAAGGTTCTTCCCAAACAGAATTAACATTATCAATACCTACCGTTGTTAACAAAAAAATAGATGCTAATAATATTGAGACAACAATCCATAGTACACGGTTTTCTGTTTTTTTACAGCTCAAAACTCCTCTCCCTCTTCCCTCCGCATCCGCCGAACTTTCCCCTGGTGCGTCACAATCTTATACTCACCATGCTCTGGTAACTCCCTCAACTTCGCAACACCTTCAGAAATCACCACAACACAGTTCATTGGTAATTCCATTATATCAATATTTAACCTACCTTGCCCATCAATCGACAAATTTTCCATATTCACCAGAACCCCTCCATGTGATACAATAATGTCAGCTACGACGGGAGAAACCCTGTCTTTTTTTATTTATTCAATTTCCATAAAGCCCAAACTTCCGTGGCTCAATTTTCCCTTTAAACTCCTGATCCATGACCAAAAGCGCGATACTCTGTTGATTCGTCCTCATCTTTTCTGCCATTTCGTCAATGTGCCAACCTTTATTCCATAGTTTTCGGAACCTTTTTAACTCCCACTCTTTCCATTCCCATTTGATATTTGCGCTGGATAATAAGAAAGTTGTCGGCTGACGTTCTTTATCGCTTTCCTTCAACGCTTCTTTAAAGAGTTCAAGGGCTCCCTCGGGCGTGGTATTCGCCTGATAACTTAGCTCGTTCATTAAGTTTCCGAATTGGCGCTCGACACTCTTTTTGTTGCGTGTGAAAGGGTGCGTCCAACGTTTGTGCAGATTGATGAGTTCACCTATTATGCGTCTTGTGTCGTTAGTATTAATCATTACATTTCACCCTTTCTGCAACCCCCTGCGCATACAGCAACTGCTGAAACATATAGGGATCATCATAGCTGCCTCCTGACGACAACCAGTCCGCTATGCGGTGGTGTAAGTCTTGCACCACCGCAATAGGTAGCTTGTCTTGCAGTCTGCTGATTTCATAGATTGGATTCATGATGTTCTCCTGTTAATTTATTTTGTTGATACTTATGGTCGAACTGCGTAACATCATCAGATGAAAGTTCGTAAACCCATCTCAATTAAAAATCAGTATTTTTTATCGTCTAATTCAAGACCTAAAGAGTTAATTAAAGTCAAGACTAAATCGGTTTATCATGTATAGGACCCATCATTTATGACATTATTATGACATCAATTTTTTACACATAATTCGACATTCTTTACATTTTGAATAGGTTAAAATAGAAAATGTTGTTTTATTTCAACCGCACGCCTCAGATAAATAAAACTAATAATATTATAATGAGAGGGATTATAATGATAAGTTTCTTGTTAAAGTTTAAAATTGAAATAAAAAGAAAAGAAATGTATAAAAAAGCGAAAAATTTAGGATTCAGGCATCCACTCGTAGTAAAATGCAGTCAAGAATTAGATTTATTACTTAATAAGTATTTTGATCAAACTTCTAATTAAAGGGAGGAATATTTATTAATCAAACTCTCAGATCTCTATAAAGCCAATCAGAACAAATATTACATACGATTTGATTGGCTTCTTGTTTTGAAATCACAACTTTAAGCATCAAACACTGTGCACTACTACCCTCTTTCCATCTACTATGTCACTCCTGCTTACCTTGGATAAATCCAAATACATACGCAGTAATAAAGATCAAACCGCCTGCCAGATACACTTCCAATTCATTCACTCCTCATTCCAACACCTTTAAATAATGCAGTTGATAGTCCTCTGACGCTTGTAACAGTTCGCATTGACTAGCAATCACATCGTAAGGAATCGACTTCCTTCCGCCTCGCTGTGCGTCCTGCCAATACATGCTGAGCACTTGCATATCCAGCATGTAGTGTTCGCCATGTTCTGAAAAATATAAAAGAATGAACGTGTAAGCACCTTGCCTCCACCATGACATCAATGTTTCGTACTGATGAGTCGCTATGTTCGAAAGCGAAAAACTCGTTCGCGTCGCTGTTTGTTTTGCATCAAATATGACCGCTCGACCTTGGCACACTCCGACAAAATCGACTAGATCTCCTTTAACTACCATGCCGTTAATACGACCGCCTACGTTCTTCGTTATTCTGACTGGTGTAGGTACCTTCTTTACATCAGCAAAGCCTGTTGCGCGGTACATCTTATTAGTTGCTTCAATAAGCTTTTCCAGTTGCATGCCCCTGTTTGCATACGTACGACTTTTCACCATTATCTCGCCACCTTCAGCTGATACGCTATTTCTTCGTCCAATGTAATCTGCCGTTTCAAGAACTCCGCTTCCGCCTCGTCGTGTTTCTTTTTGCAGATCGGGCCGAACCCGACCTTGATGCTTTGCGCTGTTTTGAGTAGTTTGTTGCATCGTTTGCACTTTGGCATGATGTATCCCCTTTCTGCGGTATGCCGTTTTTATTTACTTGCGGCTCATGCCAGCGCCAGCCATCTCGTTTCATATACTTGATTTCTCTTGCATTGAAATGACCGGTCGCTGTCAGCGTTTTGTTGTCTTGCCGCTTGCAAAAGACTTTAATATCCACTTATCTGACGCTCGTGATTGACTTCGTTCTTCGCATAGTACGCGGCTTCTATTTGGTCTGTTGTGAAACCAAGACTTTCGCCTAGGTTGATAAAATATAAGAGTAGTTCTTCGTATGAATACTTTGTTCCATCAAAACTAAAATCGCTAACCGCCCCATTCAAATACTTGAATTGTTTTAGCACGTCCTGTCCTACGGAAACTCCGGAATTGCCAGAAAGCATAACAATTAACTCTTCAACGCTATAGCCTTTTTCAATTCCGATTGACAGGATGAAGTGCAAGCTATCTACGAATTCTTCCAATGCTTTTTCATAGTCGTTTTTCTTATTCGACCAAAACTTGAAAACTTCAGGCAACTCGTTCATGAGTTCGCTTAGTTCGACTTGTAGCGCGACAACTTTCTTGGCTATCAAATTTTGGCCTTCGAGTCCTTTTTCCTCAACAATGTGATAGTCCAAAGCTTTCTGCGTTTCAAACAGTTTCTTGAAATTCATGACCAAACCCCTTTCCCTCACTTCTTTTTTGTACTTCTTGGCTGTTGTTCCTGGATAAACCGCAGACCGCCGTACTCGATCACCGTTGGCTTACCTTTACGCTTTTTAAGCACCTTTACTGTTGGTGTTGGATTGATAATGATTGCGTCGTATTCGTTTGGTTTCACAACATTTCACCCTTTCAAAGTTTCATAGGACTAGAACGGTAAATCGTCATCAGTCACATCAATCGGTGCTCCACCCGGTTCGAATGGATCATTTACGTCGCGTGCTTGTCCACCGTACCCACTTTGACCTGTCTGATAACTAGGTAGAGTGTTTGTCTGATCTTGTCGATTCGTCTGTTGTGGGGCTTGCTGTGCGTTATTTGGGTTGTTCGCTTTCGGTTCCAAGAATTGCGTACTGTCTGCGACTACTTCAGTCGTATAAACACGTTTGCCGTCCTGCCCCTCGAATGATCCGGTCTGAATACGACCATCAACCCCTGCGAGACTGCCTTTGTTTAAGTAGTTCGATATGTTTTCCGCTTGTTTGCGCCATGCTACGCACTGGATAAAATCTGCTTGTTGCTCTCCGCCCTCGCTTTTAAACGGTCGGTTGCAGGCTAACGTAAACCTGCAGACCGCGATACCTGAAGTTGTATATTTGAGTTCTGGATCCTTCGTAAGTCTTCCGACCAGCACAACACGATTTATCATTTGTTACCCTCCCAAGGTTTGAAATCCCATTCTGCATAATCTAGCGGTGCGCATTTGTATCCGCAGTAATGTTTCACGCCTGCCCATTCATCAATCACGAAACCACTGGTCATCGGCTTTCCGCAATCGTGACAGTGAATCTGTTCCCTCGCGTCTGTTCCGCAAATGTAAAAGCTTTCTGTCACGCCTCTTGCCCCTCCACTTCCAAAATCATTTCATCAGCCGCCGAAACCATGCCAACCAAATTGTTATAGCTGACTTCGTTATTTTCATAGACTCGTAAGTAGCCCTCGATTTTTACGACTGGTGCATGATTACGTACCGCGTTCTCGTAATTGAAGCGTGAATGCACAAGTTCTTTCTTCGCATGTTTTAACTTTTTCTCAACATCGTGCTTTGCAATTTGTAATACTTTTAACTTTGCGCTCATGCTGACACCCCCTTTCGGGCAGCCATTGCCGCCTCCGCTACTTGCAAGCGCTGTTCCAGTGTGTCCATTTCGCACTTGATTTGTTGCTTGTCTACTGTCGCCGGCATTGGCACCATGTAGATTCCGTTGTTGTTTGTCCAGTTAGTCATTCCGCATCCTCCTAGAAATCTTTTTTTCGATAATCCCTACCAAACATTTTCACAATGTCTGTGTTCTCCATCATTCGAGAAAAGTTACGTGAATTTACTTTCGCTTCAAGCTCCTTGCCTGATAGGTTGGTCGTGTAGATCGTGCTTTTACCTGAACGGCTGTCGATGACTTCAAACAGCTTCGTCCACGTCCAGTTATCTCCACCGTTTTTCATATTCGTGTATTCAGCACCCATGTCATCCAGTACGAGCAAGTCCACATTTTCTATATAATCCAGCAAGTCATTCTCCGAGAACTGCGCTTTAGAATTGTAAGTGTCTTTGATTTTTGTGAGTAACTTTGGAACTGATAAGAACAGCGCTGTATGCCCTTTGTTAATCAACATTCTGGAAGCAGAGAAAGATAAGTGACTCTTGCCAGTTCCGTACGTTCCCGTAATCAGCAGGTTGTGACCATCGTTTGGATTGAAGTTGGTCGCGTAATCTAGCAATGTCTGTTTTGCAGAGTTAAGTTCCGCTGATGTTGGAAAGTAGTTGTCGAACGACGCTTTCAGCAACGACTGATTGACGAGTGAATTCTGATCAAATACATCTTTTGCTCGATTCATCTTGGCTTTTCGCTCGTTCTGCACTACTGCTAACTCGATAGGCTTGTCCCGGCACTTACAGCCAAGCGCGAATCGTTCAAGCTTCCCTTTTTCGGGTCCACCCATGATTGGCATTTCCACCAATCGGACTCCTGGTTCTTTGCAACCTTCGCAGTCATATTCGTCAAGAACGTTCATGTTGACGTGTGTTTTCATTACTTCCTGGATGCTTTTCATTCGTCACCCCTCCTAGAAACCGTAGTCGTATTCATAACCGTCTTTCTTTTGCTGTGCCTGTGGTTCAAATTTGTGTACTTTGCCACCAAACTTGTTTCGTTCGTGAGACTTTACTTGGTCCAGAGTAGTCAGTTTGTTATTGGCCCACTCTCTCAATAGGTACTCTACAAAGCCGTAACTTCTCTTATTTCGATCAGCAGCTGTTCGTATGGCTTCTGTAATAATTTCCTGATTTTCGTTAAAGTCGTCGAACCACATGCCCAGCGATTCTCTTTGCATTGGAGCGAGCATACATATATTCGCTTCGAACAATTGAGCAACTGTGCCGAATCCGTCTGTTGATGTAGTAGTAGAATCTTTATTTCTTAAATTCTTTAATTCTTGTTCTTGTACCAGGTTCGTCCCACCATCGTCCCGAGGTCGTCCCGTCTTCGTCTCGCTATCCGTCCCGCTAAATGATTTCGAAGGTTCGTCAAACCCTTGATAATCATCGTATTTAAGTATGGTAAACAGTGTCCCGCTAAGTGTTTCGCTAACCGCCACCATGTCCAACCCAACTAACTTCTTAATTTTTCTCTCAATCGTGCTTTTCGAGACTTTTTTCACGCCTCTACCTTCTGTATATTCGAGGTCTTCCGCTAACTTCGAGTAGGATCGGAGGTACTGCCCTCTGTTAATCTCGATCCCCCTAGTCTTGATTCCGTCTTTATGAGAGGCTTTCAATAACAATAGGGTGAACAGTCGGAACGCTGTGACATCTTGCCAAATTTCATTATCCAAGACTTTTCTGTGAAGCTTTATCCAACCTTGCATCATTCGTACCTCCTTCCAGTCGAAGTATTAAGCTACATACACTAACTTTCCAGTAGCAACCTGTACCGCATGTTTAAATTCGATCTCATTACTGTTTGAATCCGACAAGTGAAGCAAATGAATCTCTTGGACTCTTGATAGATCGTTAGAATTCAAAAAGACTAATAGATTCTCCAAGCTGAAATGCGACTGCATTACACGATTCTTCAAGAACTCAGGAATACGTCCATTTTCAACGTTATTTTCTAATATCTTTTGCGAGTAGTTACACTCGATCATTAAATGGGTAAGTCCTGAGAATTTGTATTTGATGTAGTAGGTATCAGTCGCAAATAACAGCTTGTCACCATCTTGATTAGCGATTAAGAAGCCAAGCGGCTCTGCTGCATCGTGCTGGACATCAAACGGCAATACCGTCCATGTACCAATCTTGAAAGCTTCCTTGCAATTGGCAGGCCGTATACGGTGGTGCTGAATGCCGATAGCGTCCGCCGTGCCTTGCGACATGTAAATGTCTAGCCCACGGTCTGCGACGTCCTGTACCGCCTTACAGTGGTCTTTGTGTTCGTGTGACACTAAAACGCCTGCTACATTGCTAGTTTGGAAGTTTAACGCTTGCTGTATCGTCTTGAATTTAATACCGCACTCCAAGAGGAGCGAGGTCTTGGAATCACTGATGTGATAGCAATTCCCCGTACTACCTGTTGCGAGTGTTCGAATTGTAATCATTTAAAACCCTGGTCCGCTTGACTGAACTGGTACTTTTTCGGGTTCTTCGTAACTTTCTTCTTCCTGCTTAATTTCTCCAGTTACCATATATACCGGTATATCCAGCACTTCTTTATTTGCATATTGCTTAATCTCGTCCTGAACGTGCTGTGTAACGTCTTTAGGTTCCGCTTGAGTTAGTGCATCATCTTCTGTATAAAGCGCGCCCAACGTATCGGGAAACGCTTCACGTTGCGCGTTTACGATTGCTGACTTACGAATCATGTTTAGTGGCATTGCTTTCCATGTAGCTTGTCCTTTTGAGAATTCATCCAGGCTGATTCTGGTTGTGATCGGTTTCTTTCGGTCTGAGCGGTAAATTTTGGCCCAGCCACCGATAAGCTTGTCGTTAGATAGCTTCACTGCACCTTCCACTTCTACCAATTCACCATTGCGATCCACGATAATACCGGCTTCAAACCCTTCATACTTCGGGTGGTTCTCCGCACGTTTCATGAATGCTTCTTTCGATACAATGATTTGAGCCGGCTGTGATCCGAACTTGATTAGATATGCTTCATTTAAAAATGGATTTAGCTTCTGAAACTTACATAGATTCATAAACATAACCAGTTCTTGATCCGATACATCGCCATTCCCTCGTACCAGGTAGTCTTTCACCATCGTTCCTGATAATTTCACCGTCTCACCGTTAACATCAAACTGCATAGGTCTTTCCATTAATCCGCTCATATTAAATAGCCTCCATCATTTCGTTTTGTTGTGTTTCAATTCGTAACTGCTTGTCCGGCTCTGACACGACCAGGCTGATTAGCTGGGAATCAGTATCCGCAATCCGCGTGACAGCTTCAGCATTGTCCACGAATATCGGCGCTCTAATTCCATAGTGTTCAGAAAGTGTATTAATAATATCGATACCAACATTGATACGAGCAGCGTTGTTCAAACCGCTAGAGAAGGGGATACCTTCAAACGTTGTTTCACATATCTCTTGCAGACCTCCATTGACCTGCTGGGCGAACAACTTAAATCGTGCATACTTAAACTTGCTGTTGATCTTGCTTTCAAGTAGCTCCACTTTCGAACGGATGAACTGTTCAGTCAGATAGAGTTGACGTTCTAACTCTTCGAATTCCGTAGCTAGTTCCTTTTGTTGTTCTTCGAGCTCCGCTACACGCTTTTCAGACGCTTTCACTTGGTCGTGAGCCGCAATCTGCGAATTGAGTTCCGAACGCTTTACTTTGAGTCCAGCTACTTCTTTCTCGATTTCTGCAATAGCTTCATTCGCATTTGCTTCAAATGATTTGATTTCTTCTTGAGCAGTCGTCATTTCAGCAACCTTTTCCGTGTACTTTGGATTCGTTCTAGCGTTCTTCACTTCATCGCGCAACTCATTCAGCTGGATGTTGAGCTTGTTAATTGCTTCTTCCTTCTTCGCAATACCTTCTTGCAGTTGCGCAACGACCTTCTCTGATTCCACGATTCGATTCAGCGTTTTTTCTTTGTCTGCCGCAATCGCTTTACCTGTCGTTTGGATGTGTTCTAATTTGCTCGACTTGTTTGTATTGAATTCAGCTACCGCCTTGTCTCTAGCGGCTGTCAGTTGTTCTTCTGGTAAGGCTTGTCCGCACGTTGGGCATTCGCATGCTTCTTTGTGTTCAAACTGTTTAGCGTCCTCTGTCGCAAAGTCTTCTCGTAAAGCGACCAACTTCTTGTCAAACTCGACCATATCTTTTTTACCTACAACTATCTGATGGTTTGTGTCATCTAGCTTCCGTTGCATAATCGCTTGATTGGATTTTTCTTCTTGAATCTTTGCAGTCACCTGGTAGCCCTTGTCAGTTGCTTCTGATTCCAGTTCACGCTTGATGGACTCAAGATCCATTTCAATCTGTCGTAAATTGTTCTTTTTGTTCGTAAGGGCCGAACCATTTTTAATGTTGTTGATTTGAGTAGATGTCGCGTCTATTTCTTTTTCTACTTTTACGATTTCTACCTTTATAGAAGAAACATCAATTTTCGTGTCCGGCATAGAGTTATTCAATTCATCGATTCGGACAGGTATGCGGTCTAACTCTTTATTGATTTCAGCCCGTTTTGAAGCAATGACTTTCCGGTGATCTTCGATGCTCCGACCTTTCAGGATAGCCGGCAGGTCTTTCAATTCGCTATTGAATTCCAGTACATCTTCAAGCTCTACATCGCCGCACACTTCGAGCAGCGTAGTTCTGCGGTCTTGCCATTTGACTTGTTCATTAAAGTAAAGTGGATTGGTAAGAAGTTTGAACACTTCTTCTTTCACAATGGATCCGATTTTCTCTTCATACTCTTTTTTCTTCACTGGCACGGAGTCGATGTAGTACAGCGTTTCATGGCCAGTAAACTCAGCCATTGGAGCACCGCGTTTCTTCGTCCACTTTTCCTTGTACACTTTACGTAATGAAAGCGGAACGTCACCTACTGTGAGCAACGCCGATACTTCATGTTCCAAGTTGTTGACTTCTTTACCATCAACTAACGTTTTGATTGAGAAGTCTGATTTATTTTGGGTATCCTTATTGAAAAGTAGCCACGAAAACGAGTCTGCTATAGTCGTCTTCCCAGTAGCGTTGTCTCCATAGATTTTTAAGTCTCCACCCTGAGCATCCAATTCCAAAGACTTGATGCCTTTAAAGTTCTTCAATGATAGATTCATCAATTTGATTTCTTTCATAAATGTTGCCTCCCTTGTTATTTGTGGGGTTCCGTACTATAATTCAGGTAATATAATATTCTGAAACCCTGAACTCACTGTTGTCGCAGTGGGTTTATTTTTGTTCTTCTTCGACTTCTGCAATCGTCAACTCGTGGTGGCAGTCATCACACGTTTGTGGGTAGCCGACTTCACTGCCGATAAAATGGCCACAACGTTCGCAACATACACCGCCGATCATCATTTCTGCGTATTCACCCATTTAGATTGCCTCCTCAAAACGAATGATTTCCGCATCTTTACGGATTCCGTACACTTTTAAATGATCTCCGTAGTTGTTGTAGTACGTTTGAGCAGCTTCTAGTGCGCTGTCCTCAAATGTCGTCACGTAGACCGAATCGATTTCTTGCATAAACACTATTTCCCACTGATAAGTCTTCATCATCCTCACGCTCCTTTCTAAGTTGATGACCGGCATCGGCCCACATTGAACCGAGCATAAATGCCAGGTTAATCAGCAATACCGTTGAAACTAACAAAATTCCGTAGTCCGTCATGCTATCAACTCCTTTCTATTCTATTGATGGTTGAATCCCATCAAGAAGACCAGGTGTACAATCGAGCAACCAACTCGACTGCATATTATCCGATGGCTAACCAACCAACCTGGGCTTCTTGACAGGAGCCAAAGCTCCCGTTCTGTGCTATACTGTAAGTAATCTATATTCGATGTTTGTCGACTAGCGTTGGAGCGCTTAGTCGGCTTTTTTTATGCGTACAATGCTGATGTCGATACCGCGTTTCTTAAACTCTTGCTCAACAAACCGCAAGTTAGCTTCATCGTGTTTCCTATTCTTCATCACTCGCACTTTCTGCATAGTTTGGTAGAGCTGTGCAATCCGTGCGGTTGCTTTGTTGATATCGTCCGTCCAGATAGCTTTTTCGATTCCCTCAATTTGATTTAGTGCCGCTTTCTTCATTTCAAGTACCATTTCGATATCCTCGGTCTTGTAATCTTCTAGATTCATGATTTCCTCCTATAGTAAGAAACTTACAAATCCGCCTATGATTGATGTGCCCATTGTAGATAGGATGTTTGTCAGTATTGATACACCATCCATCCCACAAATGAATGCAACTAACACATCTTGTGAACCTGTTAAAGTCGCCCACTTCTGAAAGAGCGATAAAGCGGGTTCTTTTACGTTGTTTTCGTACTTAGATATATCCGACTGATTCACATGAAGGTGGAACGCCATCTCTTCTTGATTCCACCCTTTCCGCTCACGACAAGCTTTTAAAATCGATCCATATTTCATTTCCCTCACCCCCTTCCGATATTCCATATTGGAATACTCCTTTTTTCTAGAGTGCGATATTCTTGTTGTAGACCCACTCTTAACCTCGTGTTACGCTTCGTAGTGCACCACATAATCTAGTGGAGCAAACCCCTCCGCTCCGCTAGATCACTTCTTTCAAACTTAGAAATTTATTAATGAAGTAAACCTGACCTTTGCCGGTCACTTTCGTTGTCCTAGTAATTCGTACACTTCCATCAGGATTGTTGATAGTTCGCTCCTTTACTTCAAACCAACCTCTCTCCATTGCATACTGCGTAGGCTCGTTATAATGCGATCCACTCTTCCCAAGAAACTCGTTTTCTCTCAACCACTTAAACAATCTATTTTGGCCGACATGGAAACCATTCTGTGTGATCAGCTTTGCAAGTTGTCCAATTAGAATGGATGTATCACTCGTTTCAACTGCTTCTGCAAACCGCACTTTCGGTTGTTGTTGTTCAATCCGAAGTTCGGCCTGTTGACGTTTCAGTCGCTCTTCTTTTAGATCCGTCGCCAATCTAATTAATGTGTCAGGATCAGACAGGACTTGCTCGACTGTTTCGGGTGTTAAATAACCGCCGTGCTTTCTAATAGAAGGAATCACCTCTCCGGTAACCCACTTTCTGAACTTCTTTGCTTCAGGCTTTCTGCTTTCAAGAACTACGTCGTATAATCCGTCCTCGTTCACAAATGACGCTTGTTGTGTTCCTCCTGCGGTTTGAAGGGGGTGATTTGAAATCACGTCCTTGTTTAATCGCCTTTTAACACCTGCCACTTGCTCCAACCCTAAAATGGAGCAAACATCCTTCAGTAAGAAAAGCGGATTTGATTCTTCACCACCAATTCGCAACTCTTGACCTTCAAATAATTTCGTTATTTGATTCATCTTCATTCCTCCTTTTCCTGATAACTTCTATTATAGTTTTCGACCATTTACCATTTATGGATAAAAATGTTCTTCTGTGATTGTCTGTGCTTTTCAAATAACTGTTTTTAATTAATTTCAGCGTTTTGTTGTTCTGTGGTTGTCTGAGCGTTTCGGAAATATTTCATTTCTGGAAATTTGCCAATAAGGCTTGTCAAGTACTTTTTTATAAATCAGGAAATAATATTTCAAAAGGCTGTTGAAAATAACTTTCTAAACCTAAAGAGATATCAAGCCCTGGTTTTACCCTCCCCAGCTCCAAGTGTGAAATTGTCGCTGTTGAACATCCTAACTTCTTGGCTAATTGTGTTTGGGTTAAACCCGCCTTCTTTCTTTCTGCAATCAGACGCTCACGCCTAGAACCCTTAAGATTCCTGTACTCGTTCGAAATTGCATTCGATGACTTTGAATTTCTTTTATGCACCACTGGCACCTCCTCCACCTTATTGGGGTCAACTACCAAAGTTGTAAACCAAATCGTAATTACTTCGCTTCTTAATCCATTGAAGCAACTGATCCGTAACAACCTTTGCATGTCCAAAATCACGGGTGACTGGAAAGCCTTGAATCTTTGCTGCGCGATACATTGTTGTGAGACTTACACCCAGCAAGTCTGCCGCTTCTTGTAATGATAGTAAGATTGGTAGTTGACGTTCGCGTAAAGCTTCACCAACCGCCCGATTTACTGCTACATTAATAAGCTCGTTTAATTGCGTTGCGGTTGTTACAATCACTTCTGACATCTTTCTCCCTCCTATCCGACTTCTTGTTCACCTCTAGTTAACTCATTATCTAAAAAAATATAGTCTGGATTTGACTTGAAAACAGCTGCGATTTTGACAGCTTGAGAATATGTCAACCCCCGCTTTCCGTTCTCAATCATCCAGTAATGTTCTTTTGAAATACCTACTTCATCAGCGACTTGTTGGTAAGTCATACCCTCACTTTCTCTTGTTTTTTTAAGTTTTTCTAAAATCATGGCTCTCGCCTCCCTTTGTTAACTCGAGGTTAACCACAGTATAGTTTACACCTAGTTAACATGTCAACCGTTTTATCTAAAATAGTTTCTTTTTAGTTAACTTAAACTTTTCACCTTCAAGTTATCTATTAGTTAACTTATAATGATTGTATAGAAGAGAGGTGTTAATTGGTGCTAGGTGAACGTCTGAAGAAGTTGAGAACAGAAAGAAAACTAACTCAAGATGAGTTAGGTAAAAAAATAAATGTAACCAAAGTTTCTATTTCCGGTTATGAAAACGGCAACAGAAGTCCAGATACAGAAACACTTCAAAAAATAGCGGACACCTTCCATGTAACCACCGACTACCTTCTCGGTCGATCAGATAATCCTGAAAGAACTGCGGATGAAGAATTCCAGGCATTCGCCAATGATCCCGATATGGAGCGCTGGTATAGACAGCTCCCAGACAGCGATGAAGAGGATCTTCGGAAATTGCGACAAATGTGGGATATCATCAAGAGTGACAACAAGAACAAATAAGCTTGGCACTACCACGGTGTAACTTGCCGTGTTTATTTTTACATACAGAATGGGAATATCTCACTAAGTTGTGTAATTGAGACAAATTGATTACGAGGAGTGGAGGACATGAACAAATTTTTATTAGGTTTGCTTGCCACTGTTTTAGCAGCGACACTAGCAGGGTGTGGGGACACTGGAACAAAAAAAGAAGATTCAACGCCTGCTGATACGAGTTCTGAGACAAGTGCAGTTAAAGATGAAAATAAGGCTGATAAAAAAGAGGATGAGAATGTCGAAGAATCTGAACTAGGGAAGATGACTATCGTATACAAGAACAAAGAATTAAACGAAAATGCAGAAAGTGGACCGATGAAACTAAACGTTTCAGCAGTTCAACTGGCGAACTTGGAAGTAGCCGAGGACTATAAAGGAATGTTTGACGAGAAAGATAAAGTAACAGTGATCACGGTTCAAATGAAAGCTGAAAACACAATTGACGAAACAATGTCCTTCTATCCAGACCAAGCAACGTTAACAACTGACACCGGCGATCAAATTGATGCAAGTCTCGTACTTTCTGACTCGGTAGGAGGAGACTTCTTCGGTAAGGTCAATAAAGAAGGAAATGCCATTTTCCTGGTTGATACACCAGCAGAAGAAATTGGAGAAATCAGTTTAAATATCGATGGTTCACACGATGAAAGCTTCATGAATCACGGAGATAAAATCAAGATGACTATTCCGACAAAATAATATGATGCGTCAATAGAATTGCCCTTCCTAGGGCTTTTCTTTCAAACTAAAAAGAACGTACATTCGAAGGTGGTCATGTGATGTACTTAAAAAGCCATTTGGAAGACTACATCGAGAAATTATACAACGGCATATCTATACATAATCCAGGACAACTAAATAAATACGTTATTGCAGATCGTCTAGATATTGGAATCTATTTGGCAAGTGATCCGAGCGAAGCTTTTCGTTGGCAGGAACGCTACTATATTTTCATTAATAGAAATTTAAATGGCCGGCAAAGATGGCAAGACTTTGGACATGAGTTGTGCCATGTATTACGTCACTCAGGACACCAGGGTCACATGCCTCCCCCATTTCGAGAGTTACAGGAATGGCAGGCTGATAACTTCATGTATCATTTTTGTGTGCCAACATTTATGTTGGATAGGATGCAGTTGCCGAGCGACAGACAAAGGGCTACGTTGCTGTTATGCGATGTTTTCACCGTTGAATACCACTTTGCCGAAACGCGACTAGACCAGTACTTCAATAAACTTTGTTACGGTGGATTTAAAGTGGCCGAAACGCAAGTTGATTCTTACACTTAATATTCGTTCAGCATAAGGTGGATGGGTTTGTTGTGTCGCGTGGGAAGTTGGGGACGCTGGAGTGGATTGAATGATTTAATCGAATTCCTCTTAAGACATCGCGCACTTCAATTAACGTTTTAACACAAAAATAGATCTTATAACTTGCGGGGGATTAAATATGGTCAATATCTGTGAACCTATTTCTGATAGTCTTTTTAAAGGACATTTTCAGAAACATCTTAAATCAAGAAGACAATCAACTACAGGAACTGTCCCTGTTTTGATTAATAGAATAGAACAACTTATAGAAAACCCAGATGAAAAAGAGATGTTTGAATCCTTTTTGGTTGATGAACTTAAGTTTAATAAAAACAAACAATTATTTTACAATCACCTAGGGTTAACAAATAGGGGTATTTTAAAAACACCAAAAATCGTAAAACAAAAACTTACATTAAATTCCGTTCCTGACACACCCTTTAATGACCTACTTAAAGAGGAACCAAAAAATAATGAGATACTATTTTTGGATTACACAATTCATAACAGAGAAATAGAATTAATTGAAATGTGCATTTTTAAAGAGATATTTCCTAAAGGCGATAAGGTAGAATATCTATACAACTACGTCTGGGTAGAGTTAAATATAAAAAACGATTATATGATCGTTAGAGTAAGAAACCAACAGCATATGCAAAATTTTTATACAACTAGGAGCATATATTTAGAAGTGCGTTCAATGATTGAAAATATATTTTCTGTACACTTAAATATTAATATGCTTCCTTCAAAAGAAACTTTGTACAATATGTATAAAGAATTTATTCTGAAAGCAGAGTTACCCTATCACAATCTAGTCAACGAAAATAATGATATTATAGTAAATTCCCAAATACCTATGTTTAAAAAGTTGGGTATAAGAGAAGATTCTAATACCGCTGAAACTATTATAAATAGATATAAAAAACTAATTGAACGAATTCTAACCTTGGAAGACTTCGCTTACTATACCGAACCTGTAGAAGCTCCTAAAGCTAAGGTTACAAAGATTTCTATGTCAGACGATACTGGTGCATCTGCATATATTCAACCTAACGATATTGATGGACTAGAGATTGCTACTATATACTTTGATGTTCGTGATACAATTGATGAAATGAAAACCCTTAACAAGCTATGGTTAACTTGGAATCACGAAACCATTAATGACCAATTAGATCTTTTTAATGCAACTACATCTACTTTCGAGAAATATCCAACACGATTTGAGGTTTATAGAGATTATGTGATTATTACTTTTATGGAAGAACGTTCTGTTGATAAGGAGGTACAACAATATGTCTTTGAAGCTTTTAGAGAATTTGAATAACTATCGATTTAGTAAGCAAGATATCGATATGCTTATATGGTGGATCCAAACACGAAAAAGGAACACTTGGAACTATCTAAATCCCTTGCAATACAGTGTTGACTGTAATATAAATATCGAAACAGCCATAGAGCTTTTTTTGACATGCACGCACTATTCAGATGTCAAAGTTTTTGATGTACGCTCGATAGCCAAATGTCCTAATTGCGATAGTATTATTTCCACTGAAGAAAATTGTATTATGATTACGGATCTTCCTAAGAATTGTAATGAGTGTGGTTTGCATATCCAGCCGGATTTCATGGATAATTTCACAGATATTATTTTCAAACTAATAGTTGATCCCTTCCCCCCCGAACTTACTCCTACCCCGCCAATAGGAGTAAGCAAACAGCCTGCGACACATTTAACTTCACATAAAATATTACGTTCTGACTCGAAGAATGTAAGAACGTTAGCTGGAAGAATGAGAAGGCTCAATGGGAAGTAATAACGATATTAGATTAACATCTACACAATTATATGGAATAATAATATCTGTGATAATTTCGACATTATTTATGTCTATCATTATCTACCTTGTAACTACCCACCTATTAAGTAATGATGATAGAGTTATTGCGACTATAAGCGCATTAGGAAATATAAGTGGAGGGATAATTGGCGGATTCGTCGCTTTTTTAGTTGCCAAAACTCAAATAAGCAGCTCTCTAAAAAATGAAAAAAGAATATCAACAAACAGTGTAATATCACATTTAAAGTTACTCAAATCAGAGTTCACTTATAATAAAAAGCTAATTGAAGAGTTTAAAGAAGATATTATCGGACAGATAAATGTGGATGTGATTGATCAGTTAAGTACAGAAGCTTGGTCTAGTAGTTCATCCAAGATAAGTACGGAGTTATCCGATGATGATTTGATGTCTATTCTTACTACGGCTACTACTACTAATTTGCTAAAAGTTCATATAAAAAACAATAGGACTGATAATATTGAAACTGAATTAGATGACTTATGCAGTTTTTTAAGCGAAACTATTTCTTTACTGGATGAAAATATTAAGAAGTTGATTTAACAGCGCTATTACAAAACTACTTTTTAACAAACAATATCAAAGCTCACTTATGTGAGTTTTATTTTCACCCACATAAGAACATACATTCCCGAAAACGTTATTCGAAAGGAGAAATAAATTTATGTATTGCCGCAAACTAAACAACGGAAAGTGGTCATGCACCACTGACGCCACACCTAACCCCCTAACTGGCCAACGCAGACAAGTAACGCGCCGTGGAGATACAAAGAAAGAAGCTATGAATCGAGCGCAACTAGCTGCAGATGAATTATCCAAACAAAGACAACCACAAAAAAGACTCGTCCAGGAAGTATGCGACGAGTGGTTGAACGTTTACAAAGAAACGGTTAAACCGTCTTCAGTGAAAACTAGAATGGTAGCTATGCGCCCCTTCATCGATAAGCACGGGAAACATTTAATCAGCAAGCTACAGATTAATGACATACAGAAATTCTTGATCGAAAGACGTGATACAGGCATTTCGAAACATCACATTGCCGCAACGCGAACTGCATTGAATTTAATGTTTGAATATGCTTTTAAGAATGAGTATGTCGAGAAGAATTTCGTGAAAGATACTGTGATCCCGAAAGCTACGAAAAATTCACAGCAACTTATCAACGCGAAGAAAAAGTATCTTGAAAAAGACGAGATCCAGCACTTTCTTGCAGGTGTGAAGTCATCTGGCAGACGGAACGCTTATCCCCTAGCTCTCACAATGCTGTCTACAGGCTTACGTGTCGGAGAGGCATTGGCGCTCACATGGAGTGATATCAACTTGGAAAAGCGCACTCTCGTTGTAAGTAAGACGCTGTTTGAAAAGTCAGCGGATGAAGGTGGGTTTGAGTTTATGCCTCCGAAAACAGAAGACTCCAATCGGACGGTATCGTTTAACCAAGAGCTGGCTGAAGAATTAAAGAGGATGAAGGTGCAATACAACAAAGAGAAGCTGATAGGTTTACGAGATCCAAAATCCGAATGGCGCGATTTAGTTTTCACTGGACGAAACGAGCAACCGGTTCGAGCCGTTACAATCGGTAGCGTGTTTAATAAGATATACAAAGCATACGGCATTGAGGGTGTGAGCGGCACGCATATTTTAAGGCATACGCATATCACGATGTTGGTTGAAGCAGGAGTGGACTTGCCTGTTATTATGGAGCGTGTCGGTCACTCCAACATAAACATTACGTTAGACATTTACACACACGTCACCAAGAAAATGCAGAAGCAAAGTGACGACAAAATTAATGAATATTTCCTTCAGTTTATCTAAATTCAAAATAAATGTGGTTTTCCTGTGGTTTTCCAATCTACGAAACTACTTAGAAACGTGCGTAAACACTATCTTTGCGCACTTCCCTCCTTATAACGTTTGAAATGATCATCATTTCTATCAACGTAAATCCTTTTTCGTTCTTTATCAACTTGGATTTCCTCCTCATTTAAATACTATCTATCATCTTATACACAGGTAATAAAATCGATAAATACGACAGCAAAATACAAATAGCCAATATGCCGAATAGAGCGGGTTGCAAAATAGTAATCCATTGATTCATTTTCTCCTCTAATTGCTCGCCTGTATGTTCACTGTAAATCATTAATTCTTTTGAAAGATACCCTGTATCTGCACCATGTTTAGCAAAGTCTGCTAGTCGATCGGAAAGACCATCTGTTAATCGAATCGCTTCATGTAAAGATTCTCCATAAATCACATAGCTGCTTAGCTGTCTTGTGATTTCTGCTAAGATAAGATCTTCCGTTTGTTCCTTTAAGACTCCTAAGGCACTTTGCAAAGATAGGCCTGACTGCAACAAACTTCCTAACTCATTAGCAAAATCCCTTGTTTTCATCTCGTTAAAAAACGGACCTGCTACCGGTACTGTTAATATCTTTCGTATGATTTGAGCGGATGTTAATCTCTTTATCCAAAACCTTATGACTACATAACTTAGAACGGTCAGAATTACCATGGCTAATAATAGATCAGGAATGGCGGATACAACATAAGGTAAGAGTTGGACTATACCGGTTTGTTCATCCGTCCGCATGATTGAAAGTGCTTCAAAGTTTGGTAAGAAAAATTGTCGAAACGCTACTAAGAGCAGTAGAAGAAAGGAGAATAAAACTGCAGGATAGGCTAATAGCTTTTGAATTTGCTTTTGTTTATCCGCTCTACGATTGACACGATTAGCCACTTCATTTAACGCACGAAGTAAATTTCCATCCACTTCTGCAATCGCTATAGGCAACATAATACTTTTACTGAAACCTAAGCTTTTCAATATATGAGAAACTCCATAACCACTCTTTAACTCCGCTTCTACTTGCTCCAGCCTTTCTTCATAATCTTTCGTATGATAAGGCAAAATCAGAATCAGCCCCTCATGGAATGTATAACCCTCCCCTAACAACACCGATAGCCTATGGAGAAATTCAGCAGGCTTTACCAACTTCTTCTTAGCTGAATATCTACTGCAAGATTTACTCTGCATTTACCCGCACCTTTCCATAAATCATCTGTTGTTTATCAATTTTCTTTTCCTCTGATGAAGTAAACCGCTGTCCTTTTGCAATTGCCCCAGTTGCTTCTTCTATAGCAGATTCATTCAAAATCTCAAAAACTGCCGCTGTATCTCCTGTAGCCTTCGTTATTAATCGTTGGGCTGAAATTGCAATAATTGTCTGCCGAAGCTCTTCTAAGTGAATGCCTAAATCTAGTAAACGGTATAAACAACCAATCGGATCTTTCGCATGAATAGTGCTGAGAACTAGATGCCCTGTCAATGCGGCTTCAACGGCAATCTTCGCTGTTTCTGCATCGCGAATCTCTCCAATCATAATGACATCGGGTGAGTGTCGCAAAATCGCCTTTAATCCCGCTGAATAGGTAATGCCAGATCGTTCATTGACTTGAATTTGCAGTAAATGACTATGATTATTCTCCACTGGATCTTCCAATGAAATTACATGGCGCTCTAATTCTGCCACACAATGAGAAGTCAAAGAATACAAGGTTGTCGTTTTACCAGAACCGGTAGGACCCGTGACGAGAAATAATCCTTGTTTATTCGCAATTGCTTCAGATAATTGCTTGCTCCATTCGGGATTTATGCATAATTGATGAAGTGGAACGACCTTGTCATGTTTTTGAATTCGAATAGCGACACTTTCACGCAAATGAATAGAAGGAATGGTAGAAACACGAAAAGAGAAGTTTTGATCAGAGAATGACCGGTGAAAGGAACCACTTTGAGGTCGTCGTTGTTCACTAATATCCAGAGACGATAGAAATTTGTAGAAAGAAATTAAACGGCCGCCCAGTGTTTGGGGGAATTGGCCAATTTTCGAGAATAGGGCATGCTTACGGATCGTCACATCATACCCTTCCGCTGTCGGTACGAAATGGATATCCGTTGCATCTGACTGAATGGCTTTCTCCAGAAGCTGAAAACAAGTTTTTTCTATTGGATTTTCGATAGTTTCCATAATTCTCTCCTTTCTTCAATGGACAGAAGACCACTTCCCGTCTTACAAAGGAGTTTACTACGGAAAAGAATTGTTTGAAAATGTGCTACAATTACATCAATTCAATTTTACCTATCAAAATCACACTAAAATTCATTTCTTACGCAATATTCTAGCCCGAAAATGGATTTTCATATTATTTTTAGTTCGATGTTCTGTTATACTAAAGAAAGCTATTGTCTGCGTCATCCGCGCAAGTACACTCTTTTGTCACAATGTGAAATTGATTGGAGTTTACTTTTGGGCTGACGTTCTATTATAATGGATAAGAGCTTATTGTATTGTTGTGAAGGAGGGACTTGTAGATGGATAATATGTTTAAACTTTGCGGATTCTGGACAGGTATTTTTGCAGTTATGTTCTATGTAGGACACATGGTACCTGCTTCTTTACTGCTTGTCGCAAGCACGATCTTCTTTATACTACTTGGATACTTGAAACTTTCAGAGCGTATGTACGTATACTTATTCGGAGCATACTTAATGATCTTTATGGTCGGTTTCAGTTACTATTCCATTTTTATTCACGTACCAGGTGGAGGACACTAATCCGTACATACAAAAAACAGCCTTCTTATAGAAAGCTGTTTTTTGTTTTGCTTATTTTCGATTAAAAGCCATTCAAGTACGGATTCGTATCTTTTTCAAGTCCTGGGGTCGTTGCAGGACCGTGCCCAGGGTAAATAATACATTCATCATCAAGCGACAATAATTCTTCATGGATAGAAGTGAGCAGCGTCTCTGTATTACCCCCTGGCAAGTCCGTACGCCCTACACTTCCTTGGAACAACGTATCCCCTACAATTGCGAATCCATCGTCTTCAAAGATGTAACTGATGCTTCCTGGCGAATGTCCTGGCGTATGGCGCGTCCCTATCGTAAACGGTCCAACTTGCAACGTCTTTTCATCATGTAGCAATACGTCAGCTGGCTTGCATACAACATCAGGTAGTACTGGATATTTACCAGAACCATTTAACTCTGCGCTGGCCATCCATTTCTTTTCTGCCACATGCAAGTATACTGGAATATCATACGCCTCACGAATCGTATCCACCGCACCAATATGATCAAAATGTGCGTGTGTTAACAAAATAGCTACTGGCTTCAGCGATAACTTCCGCAACTCCGCAAGCAACGCGTCCCCATCATAACCGGGATCAAACACTAAACAATTCTTCTTGTCATCTTCCACTACATAGCAATTCGTCTGAATTGGACCTAGTGGATGTATATGTACTCTCAAATATCTCACCTCTATTACTACTATAAATGAAACGTGAGACATATTTCAAACAATCGTCATTATTTAATCTCGACAAACCGTTTCTTTAACAGTACAATAGAGGAGGAATATTGCTTTACGGCATTCATTTTTTCATTGTGGAAAGGAGTGTCTACTCAATGAATTTATTAGTAATCATTTTTGGATTGACTGCGTTATTGGCAGTCTTTGGAACGGTCCAAGCTTTTAAGGAGCGGAATCTTTTAAGTATAATTTTCAATGTGGTAACTGTTGTAGTTATCGGAGGATTTACGATCGCTACTGTCATATATTCAGGATACCCGCCACCGCTACACAAATAAGTTCCAAAAATAAGGACATCTCTTCTAATAGAGGGTGTCCTTATTTTTTTATTCACTAATCAACCACTCTACCATCTCGCCAGTTTCTAGCTCGATCAGCGTCTCTAAGCGTTTACCCATAAGACATCTCTTGGCTGATGCACAACTTAGTAATCCCGCATCCATATTGACTTCGTACTGATGCACTTCTTCACCATTTTTCAAATGACGTAGAAATGCTGTCGGAGTTGCTGATGATTGATTCATAGTTAACATAATTATATTATTGTTATTCATCATCTCTACATTTATAGCTAACTGCGTTGGATCTTCTGAAAGCCACGAAAACTTCTCTTCTCCCTGTACATCAAGTACCTTATAATACGTCGTTTCATCCTCGAATACTTCTAGCAAGAGATGTGTAGAAGCCGCATGGAATTGATTAGCCTCACGTGCAAGAATTATTTTCTCATTCGTTTCGAGCGATTCTTTCACTAGTGCTGTATCTTCAATATAGACAACATCCTCCTCTCCTAACCATTGCGGAAATGGGTCAGTAAGCGTTATCGGAGTGACTGCCTGTTCCTTCCCGTCATAGAAATACATCTGATAGCTCCAATCGTCCGCAAATGCGGAAAGTAATAGCTTAGATGGGTCCACTGGATTCCAATTAATCTCAAGTTCTGTAGACTCGACTACTAATTCATCTAGCACTTGCGCGTCACTAGTAAACATAATGATATTTGCTTCCGTTGAATCATCCGCTGTTTTGACGAGAAATTGTTGTTTCGACGGATGAATGAGCACTTCAGAAATAATGGCGGTGTCAGTATATAATGTCTCCGTCTCACCCGTTTTTATATTAAACGTCTGCAAGTGATCCTCACCGTCCTGATGAACGACAAAACCTATCGTTTGATCATCTAGCCATCCTGCAACAAAACGAAATTCTTCCTCCGACACATTCAACTTCTGAATTACCACTTCTTCATCAACGGGCGGTGTAGATTCAGGTTCTTTGACTTCTAGTTGCTGACAACCTAACAGAAAAGAAACCAGTACGGTCAGTGATATGATACGCTTCACAACATCTCACTCCTTTCTATGTATAAAAAAACTGCGCGGCATAAGAAAGCCGCGCAGCCCATAACATTATTTTCTTTCTTCCATCTCTGGACTATCTTCTGATTGCTCTTTAAATCGAAGCAAATCCCCATTGATGAGTGTATCTGAATAATTTAATTCAGTCGTGGCCCGCTCAACATACGGCTCACATTGCGCTTGATCTGTCGGCTCTCGAGTTTCAACATCATAACAAACTTCCTGTGTATAGATATTTTTATCGGTTATTAAGCGTCCATCACGGAAAATGACGAATGGCTCATGGTCAGGTGAGAATACATCCGAACCAAATTGCATATCCGATTTCGTATCAATCCCTAGCAAGTGCAAAATTGTCGGACGTATATCAAGCTGTCCAGCTAATTCATTCATCTTCTTACCTTCACCATATCCAGGAATATGGATGAACATAGGAACTTTTTGTAATTCAGCATTGTCCAATGGGGTAATTTCTTTATCCATATACATACCCATTGCTTTATTATGGTTTTCGGAAATTCCGTAGTGATCTCCATACATCACAATAATCGAATTATCATACAATCCACTTTCTTTCAGATCAGCAAAGAATTCTTTCACTGCTTCATCCATATAGCGAACCGTTTGGAAATACTTATTCAACGTATTAGAATTTGATGTATATTCAGGAATTAACTTATCCTCTTCATCCAAATCAAATGGGTGATGGTTTGTTAATGTAATCATTCGCGTTTCAAATGGTTGCGGCATTTCTTTCATCATTTCTACTGATTGATGGAAGAACGGAATATCTTTCATACCCCAGTTGACTGCTTCACCTTCACCAATTGTATAACTATCTACATCATAGAACTTTTGAACATCTAATGCCTTATACATGATGTCGCGGTTCCAGAAACTTTTGCTGTTCGGATGCATGACGCTTGTAAAATATCCATTCTCGCCCATGCGTTTAGATAGAGAATCGTATGTGTTGCCACTGTTCGTAAAGAATACTGCACTACCATTACGGCCATACAGTGAGTTTTCTACGATAAACTCAGAATCTGATGTCTTCCCTAAGCCTGTTTGATGATAGAAATTATCAAAGTAAAATGTATCTTTATCGTTTGTCAGTTCATTTAGGAATGGCGTGACCACATGGCCGTCCATTTCATTGTTGATGACAAAGTTTTGTAAAGACTCAAGTGAAACAATAATCACATTACGACCTTTCGCTAAACCGAACATTTTCGGATCCGGTTGCGCGTGATTCGCTTTTACATAGTTTTCAATTTCTGTTAATTCAGTACCATCTGCAAATGTTCGCTGTGCATGTGACTTCGATTGAACAAATAAATCATACAGATGATAGTTATAGGTTCCAATGTTTTTCACTAATAATTCACGGTCAAAGCTTCGTGTCAATAGTTGTGGACGTTGCGCTTCCGCCATTGCCAAGTTAAACATCAATAACGTTGCAGTAGCTGCGAAATACACTTTACGTCCTACTTTTCTTTCCGTCACTTGAATAGCCTCTTGTGGAATCAACTTAATTGCTAATAATACAATCAGCACGTCGCTAAAGAAGAAGACGTCTAGAAAACGCATATTCTCTGTAATAGAAGAACTTAAATCTGCAAAATTACTTGTCTGGAACAACAGCGGGATTGTAATAAAATCCGTGAAGAAACGATAGAATACTGCGTTACTGAACATCACAAACGATGTTAAGAAACTGATAGTTAAAATATAGCGATTACGTGTTTTAGTTTTTTTAATAAATAGCGCAATCCCATAAATAAATAGCAAGAATGCCAATGGGTTAATAAACAAAATAAATTGTTGCATAGCATTATCGATTTTCATATTGAAACTTGTAAGATACCCAATATAGGTAGTCAACCAAGTAGCGATTACTGCGATAATGAGTACGGAATGCTTAGGCCATGAAATCTTTCTCATTCCATCTCTTCCTTTCATTTCTGTTTCTAAAAATATGCCGTGGCTTGTTTTTTGCTTACTGTATTATAGACGTTTCGCTGAGTGAAAAGTTTCACATATCATGACGAATGAGTAGATTATCCTATATATGGTTACCGTACATCATTTTTATTAATTTCTCTTCGCAACACTAAAAGAGCCTGTAAATACGTTTGCTTATCAATAAATTGATGATCATATAACTCTTTCACTTCTGACTCCATCACTATACTATCTTGTCGTTTATTACCTGTGTAAATAATGACTCCAAACTTTTTAAGCAATTGGAGTACATCGTAAAACTCATTCATTCTTTTCACGTACTTTCTGACAATCTATTATACGTTCTTCAGTGAATATATATGAAACCGGAAGATCATGAGACTCCCTATCTATAGTATCGGTTATTTGTCGTTCAAATGCCAATGATACCGTTTGAGATGAATAGTCTGCTAAGTAACGATCGTAGTAGCCACCACCAAAACCAATGCGGTAGCCTTCCTCCGAATAGACGACACCCGGCACAATTTGCAGATCGATTTCTTCAGGTGTAACAGACTTTGTAGAGTCTATACGTGGCTCTAGTAAATCCATATAGACCGTTTCTGTCTGTTCAAATGAATCAATTAGACGAAAATCCATTTCTTTAGTAGCCGCAATGCATTTCGGAATCGCAACTCGTTTCCCAGCTTGCCAAGCGATTTCAATCAAATGATGCGTTGCTACTTCCGGAAATCTAGACAGTGTGATTCCGATCGTTCGTGCATTCTTAAATTCATCCGAAGCAAGAACTTTTTCATGTATCAAAGCTGATTTTTGTTCGTGATCAGATGGAGTTAATCGATGTAATTGCTTCAACACTTGGTTACGATGATGTTGCTTTTCCATTTGCGCTACCTCCCGTAAGAAAAAACCAAAACCGAAGCAGGTTTTGGTTTTAATAATTATTTCGTTTCACGGTGCAACGTGTGCTTTTTTTCACGTGAGCAATATTTGTTCATTTCAATACGCTCTGGATTGTTACGCTTGTTTTTCTTTGAAGTATAATTACGCTCTGCACATTCTGTACAAGCGAGTGTAATATTTACGCGCATTACTGTCCCTCCCACTCATTAGCGATAGATATAAAATAAAATATGAGCATGATCTATACGACTAATAAATTATATCATATATTTTTTCATTGTACAGCAGAAATGTTCAAATATCATTCATCTGCAGCCTATGGTATTATGTAGAAAACTCTAGTTATTTTGGAGGTACATACAATGGATATCCCGCTACTATTGCTTATTATCGGTGTAGTCGCTGTCGTCGCCTCTTTTTTCGTAGGTAGCGATACTCGGGTAGTGGAAGATGAACTGGAAAAGGTTTCAATTAGTCTCCATCAAGAAACGAGTAATTTGAAAAAACGCGTGCGTCTGTTGGAAGAGGAATTAATGATTGCAGCACCAGCACAAGAGAACTTTTCGGCGCCTAAAAAAACAATTCATGCGATTATCGTCAATCAAATCACTTCATTGCATAGTCAAGGCTATACCGTCCCTGAAATTTCGCAGAGATCTTCTCTTCCTGAAGATGAAGTCGTCGCTGTTCTGCGCTCTAAAGGAGTACGTTTATGATTAGACAAGTTTTACGAACAGTAGGCATCGGCTGTTTACTAGCTGGCGGTATTTTGTATATAGTCAATACCCCGCAAGAAACGGATGCTTCATTAGAAAAGGAATTGACTGCGATTCAAAAAGAATTGGCAGTTGTGAAAAAAGAGTTGGCAATTTCACAAACCGTTTCTTCCAAAACAACGAATACAAAAAAGTTCACTAACGCCCGTGAGTTCATCGTAGCGCCTGGAACTGTTTCTACTGATTTATCCAAGCAGCTAGAGCAAGAGAAGTTCATTGAAGGCGCAGAGAAGTTTGATGCGTATATGGAAGAGAACAACTATACAGACAAAATGAAATCCGGCACATTCACGCTATACGACGGCATGAGATTCCCAGACATCGCACGGGTGCTACTTGGATTATAACGGCAAAACAACCTCCTGCAAATCATGCAGGAGGTTGTTTTCATTTATCTACTTTTTAATTTTAATCTCTGGTGAAGAAGATTTAACCGCTTCTGCACTTCGTTGCCTTTTCAAATCAAAGAATACATCTAATGCTTCTCTCGCAATCTCACTCGCTGTTGCAGAAGGATAGCGCTTGGTATTTGTTGAGATATACGGCACAATCACCGAATAGGCAACTTGTGGGTTTTGAGATGGTGCATAGCCAACATGGGATAGATTGATTGTCGGAATGACCGGATTTGATTTATTTCCTGTGTAGTAGAACGATTCAGCCGTACCTGTTTTTCCGGCGCCGTCATATGAAGCGCCTGCTAGTAAACCGGATGCCGTTCCATTATTTCCGTAATAGACATAATGCATACCTTTTTTTACTTGATCGATTTCAGGTTGCGAATTCTTAATACGATTCAATACTTGTACAGGCTTTTCTTCAACCAATCGGCCGAGTACTTCCCCGTCCGGTGAAGGTTCACGTATTTCTTTGAGGATTCTCGGTGCAATCCGATAGCCATCTGATGCTATCGTCGCTACATACTGTGCCATTTGCAAGGGCGTGTACGTGTCGAACTGCCCAATAGAAAAGTCAAGTAGCTTTCCGGGAATCGTTTCAGTACCGGTCACCCCTGTATATTCCCCCGGCAGATCAATTCCGGTTTTCACACCTAAGCCAAAGGAAGCGAAGTTTTCTCGGAATGTATCGAATGCTTTCTTATCGATTGGTAAACCTTGTCCGGGTCGATACGTCGCGTTTCCTAGTCCCATCGCAATGCGGAACATATAAACGTTTGAAGAACGCCCGATAGCAGAAATATCATTTAGCGCTACGCGGCCATTCGGATTGAATAAGGATCGTTTGTAAGTGCCCCCGACATTAATCGGTTGGTCAATTTTCACTTCACCGATTCGTGCCGCACCTTCATGGTAACCCGTCAGCATTGTTGCCAATTTGACAGTGGAACCGACTTCATAGGCAGATGTAAACGTACCGTATGTATAATCTTGTATTGCCCATTTTCCGCTAGATTCATCTTTCACAACTTTTTTACCGACCAATGAGAGAATCTCACCATTATTCGGATCTAACATGACTAGGAAGGCAGATTCCAATGCGCCCGTGTTCGGTCCTTGTTTCAATCGCAATAATTTATTGGACACGACATTTTCTAATGCTTGTTGTAAATCAGAATCAGTTGTTAAAACAAGATCTTTTCCAGGCTCTCCTTCTCTCACTGTCTTCGTTTCTATCACTTTACCTGTTCTGTCTTTGATATTTTTCACAATCGTCTTTTGGCCTTTTAATAAATCCTCATAGTATGATTCCAAGTAACTTCTACCAACGCGGTCATTTCTCGAATAATCTCGTGCTAGGAAGTAGTTTACATGCGTACGTGGAATTCCTTCTAAAGGACTCGTTGTAGAACCAAGAATCGCACTATATGATTTCTTCACGCGAGCCCAATCCGTGGTCGTATTGAAACCCGGTAATTCATCCAGTCTTTCAGAGATAATAGCAAATTCCCTATCGGTCACTCCGTCACTTTTAATGATTTGCGGTGAATATGCATAACCTGCCATCATTTCCCGATAAATCGCAAGAACCTTCAAATCTTCAGCAGATAACGACGCCAACTCTTCATCTGTTATTCGATCACGCGTCAACTGATTGATTTGTCTTTGAATATCTTTTTTAGACAACTTATCGTTTTTACTTAAGTCGATTTGTTCTTGCTTCGATACTTTTTCAGCAGCTTTTTCAGAGTTTAACAAAATCCAAAAATCTCGCTTATCCCCCATTGTCACACGCCTCGTGTCTTGATCTATCCATTTAGAAACTTTCGTTGCAAGTTCCAACATTTCTTTTGTAGTGGTAGAAGATGTCTTCGTATATGTAATCGCGTTTTTTGCTTCATTATCTACGAGTACTTGCCCATTGCGATCATAAATTCTTCCTCGTGGTGTACTCGTATTAACAGCAATTTCTTCCGTACGTTCGAGTGCTCGTGTATAATCTTCCCCTTTGACGATTTGCAAATAACCAAGACGGAATATAAGCAATGAGAATAGAGCAAAGATTGTAACGAAAAGGACGTTCATTCGAAAAGGGATATGTTGACGTTGATTGGCGTTTGGCTGATCCGTCTTTCTGTGGTTTTTCTTCAACAGGAATCTCCTTTCTACGATTTTATATGTACGATAAATTATAGCATGAAAACATCAATGTTAAAGTATATGTTGTAAATATCAACTGCATCTTCACGCACCAGCCCCTCGGGTCGTTTCAGACTAGCAAGAAAGGCAAAAAGCGCCTTTATTGCTAGTCTTCCAACGCCTGTCGGGGCTAAACGGCGCTTTCCGCTTTTGAATAAAAGAACACACATCTAGACGAACTAGATGTGTGTTAGGTTTCAATTATTTAGCTGCTTGGTAACGCTTTTCAACTTCGTCCCAGTTTACTACGTTCCAGAATGCTGAAATGTAATCCGGACGACGGTTTTGGTAGTTTAAGTAGTATGCGTGCTCCCAGACGTCCAAACCTAGTAATGGTGTATTACCATCCATGTATGGAGAGTCTTGGTTAGGAGTTGATGTAACTTCGATTTCACCGTTGTTTACAGATAGCCACGCCCAGCCTGAACCGAAGCGAGTAGTTGCTGCTTTAGCGAACTCTTCTTTGAAAGCGTCAAAGCTACCGAATTTTTTGTCGATTGCTTGTGCAACTTCCCCAGTTGGGTTGCCGCCACCGTTTGGTGAAAGGATTGTCCAGAATAATGAGTGGTTTGAGTGTCCACCTGCATTATTACGTACAGCTCCACGTTTTTCTTCAGGAACATTATCCAAGTTTGCAATTAACTCATCAACTGGTAAGTTAAGAAGTTCATCGTGACCTGCCAATGCATTGTTCACGTTTGTAATATACGTGTTGTGGTGTTTCGTGTGATGGATGTTCATCGTTTCTTTGTCAATGTGTGGCTCCAACGCGTCATAAGCGTATGGTAGTTCTGGTAATTCATAAGCCATTTTCCATTCCTCCTCTAATTTATCTATGTTTTGCCCTACCCCTTAACATTATCAAAATATGAGGAAGCATTCAATTAAAAGGGACTTTTATTGGAGAAATATGAGGAATATAATGATCATGATTACCATAAGAACACCTTTTACTGCCACCGACGTCAAGAAACCGACAACAGAACCAATGCCCGTCTTGACTGCTTGTTTGAGACCGGAACGCGTAATGACTAATTCTGCGATAATTGCTCCTAGGAATGGCCCGATTAAAATACCAGCCAGCGGAATGACGAAAGGACCGATTAATAAGCCAATCGTACTGCCCCACATCCCCGCCTTACTGCCACCGAACTTTTTTACACCGACAAGGTTCGCCACGGTATCCGCACCAAACAGCAAAACGAGAAACAACACTTCGATGACCCAGAACAACCAAGTCAATTCTTCAAATGAAACAATCGCACCATATAATAAGAAGCCGGCGAAAAGGAAGATGACAGAAGGAATGATGGGATAAATCAATCCGACAAACGCAATGACAAACATGACAATTGCTACAATCCAGCCGATCCATATCATACCCATCACCCCTCCTTCATCAAACGTGCTTACCTAAAATAGCTTCTGCAATATTTACTGCGTGGTCACCGATTCGTTCCAAGTTTGAAACGATATCGACGAATACCATACCTGCCTGTGCACTACAATGCCCTTCATTTAGGCGAAGGATATGATTTTTACGGAAACGGCGCTCCATATTATCAATCAAATCTTCTTTCTCAGAAACCGTACGAGCCAGTCCAGTATCATTTTTATCCAATGATTCAATTGCTTTTTGAACTGTTTCAATCGTCAATGTGAACATTTCTGTCAAATCAACTATTGCATCGTCTGTAAGCTTCAATTTATTCGTTTCACGTAAATCGATTAACTCAACAATATTTTCGAAGTGGTCACCTATTCGTTCAATGTCGCGAACGCTATCCATTAACATGACGTGTCGTCCGGACTCTGCTGCCGATACGGTTACAGAAGACACTTCAACTAAATAATCCGTAATCTTCCGGTCGAGGTTGTTAATGGCATCTTCTATTTGATAGGCCGTCTCTGCATGCTTTTTCTGACCCGTCTTCAAATATTCGAATGTTTCGTTAAGACCCTGCACACTGAAATCACCCATACGGATAATTTCTTCTTTCGCTTGTCCAATCGCAACAGCTGGAGATTGGGCAATGAAACGACGGTCAAGGTGCTTCGGTTTGTATTCGATCGTCACATCTTCTCCTGGAATCATCTTCGTAACGAAATACGCCCACGCCCCGATGAACGGGAATTGAAGAACCGTATTCGCGATGTTAAATGAACCGTGAGCAAATGCTATCTGCATTTTACTCTCCAAATTCAAGACACCAGATATCCACTCTACGTACGCGGTGAATGGGATCAGCAACAACATGAAGATGACGGTACCGACAACATTAAATAGTACGTGTGTTGCAGCGGCACGTCTAGCGGCAACTGATGCACCGATGGAAGCTAATACAGCGGTAATGGTTGTCCCAATGTTGTCACCAAAAAGGATTGGCAATGCGGCTTTCATCGACACAAGATCTTCAGCGTACAGACCTTGCAAAATACCGACAGTTGCACTTGAACTCTGTACTATTAACGTAAAGATCGTACCTGCTACAACACCGAGTAAAGAGTGTTCACTCATCGCCAATGTTAAATCGGTAAACGCTTCTAATGAACGTAAAGGCTTCATACCGCCACTCATTAACTCCAAACCTAAAAACAATCCCCCGAAGCCGAAAATGACTTCCCCTAAGTTCTTAACTTTAGCTTTTTGAACAAAGAAAATCAGAAATGCACCAAATGCCATGATTGGCAATGCATAAGCCCCAACGTCAAGACCGATAATAAATGCTGTCACAGTTGTACCAATATTGGCACCCATAATGACACCGATCGCTTGGCGAAGCGTCATAAACCCAGCACTTACAAGTCCGACTGTAATAACAGTTGTACCCGAACTAGACTGAATCAGCACCGTTACGATAATACCGACAAGAACACCCATGAATGGATTGGTAGTGAAACGATCCAAGATTGCACGTAGTCTGTCTCCCGCAGCTTTTTGCAATCCATCCCCCATATACTTAATTGCGAATAGGAAAATTCCTAGTCCCCCAAGAAATTGGAATATAACTTCTTGCCAGTTTACATCCATTGAATTGTCAACCTCCATCAAACGATTTATCTACTGTCTAACCACTTCATTCCACACTTTACGTGTCCAAGAAGTTCACCTTATTATGTTGGGAAAGAAGATGATTGTAAAGTGTTGAACAACAATCTTTACATCACCTTAACAAAGCAACAATGATTTGTCATTAAAATGTCGAATTTTAGCCTAACGTGCAAGTTTCATAAAAATGATAGACTAGAGTATAAAGGGAGGCCAAGTCAGTGAAATTCCAACAGCTCTTTACAGCTTCATTGCACGAACCGAAGAAACTTGCCGCGTTTCGCTTACTGTCTATCGGTAAAGTCATACAATACATATTTATTTTCATCTTTCTCTACACGGCTGTATCATTTTTACAGTTTGTACTAGGTGATCATTCCATATTCCAGTCATCCCCGGAATTAGCTAAAATAGGCGAAACAATCGGTTTATTAATTTATCCGATCGCTTTTGTATTACAGTTGGTTATTATTACGTCGTATTTATTTATTCGCATCAGTATTTTTGCTATTATAGGAGTATTGCTATTGAAACTATTGCATCGCCGCGGTGAGTTCCGCTTTATGTGGCGAACAGCTGCGATTGCTGCGACACTTCCTATCTTGCTGACGATGGCGTTTGAATTTTTACCGATGATGCAACGCTACAGTATTTGGATCGCGTCACTTATCCATTTGCTCTATGTCTGGCGAGCGGCTACATACTATCCAAAACAGCCACGATGAATAGTCTTCCCTTTCCTCGCATAGTGTGAGGCAGGAGGGATGGACTATGAGAATATTTCTACTTGCACTCGCTGTTTTTTGTATCGTACATTTCGTTCGTGTGGACTTAACCGATGGGACAATCCCTCTTGCAGCCTTTTTTGAGGAAGAATCGTCCTGTATAGAGAAAACACCCAATCACACAATTGTCATTCGTGTGGTGGAAGGTGATACAATAGAATCGTTATTCGCATTATACCCAGATCCAGATCAAAACTTTCTCGAGAGGTTAGAACAATTTTACGCCATGAACCCTCATCTAGAGAAACAGCAATTCCAGGCTGGTGAACAAATTCAACTACCGATTGGCAAACAATCTGAGCCTGCCTGTCAGGACAACGACAAAAACTAATTTCCATTCCATCTCATGATGGCATGTATTCATTTGAAGGAGAGAAAAGTAATGACTGAAATGATTCATCGTTCTAAAACGCGCCCCGTTAAAGTTGGTAACCTAACGATTGGAGGAAGCGACGAACTATTTATTCAAAGTATGACGACTACGAAAACACATGATGTCGAGGCTACAGTTGCGGAGATTAAGCGTTTGGAAGAGGCAGGTTGTCAAATTGTGCGTGTGGCCTGTCCAGACGAACGTGCGGCTTATTCTATTGGTGAAATCAAAAAACAAATCAATATTCCACTGGTTGTAGATATTCACTTTGACTATAAATTAGCTTTGATCGCAATTGAACAAGGCGCAGACAAAATCCGTATCAACCCAGGAAACATTGGCCGTCAAACAAAGGTAGAAGCGGTCGTCAATGCAGCAAAAGCAAAAGGTATTCCGATTCGTATTGGTGTCAACGCAGGTTCATTAGAGAAAAAGATTCTTGAAAAATATGGTTATCCAACAGCTGAAGGTATGGTAGAAAGTGCCCTGCACCACATTAAAATCTTGGAAGACTTGGATTTCCACGATATTATCGTGTCGCTCAAAGCATCTGACGTCAACTTGGCGATTGAAGCTTATAAACTAGCTGCCGCAGCATTCGATTATCCATTACACTTAGGTATCACGGAATCTGGTACATTATTTGCAGGATCTATCAAGAGTGCGGCGGGTCTTGGTTCATTACTATCAGCAGGAATTGGGAATACGATGCGCGTATCGTTAAGCGCTGATCCAGTTCAAGAAATTAAAGTAGCGAAAGAGCTATTGAAAGTATTTGGCTTGTCTTCAAACTCCGCAACATTAATTTCTTGCCCGACATGTGGACGTATCGAAATCGACTTGATCTCGATTGCGAATGAAGTGGAAGAATACATCTCGAACATCAAAGCACCGCTTAAAGTCGCCGTACTAGGTTGCGCGGTAAACGGTCCAGGTGAAGCGAGAGAAGCCGATATCGGCATTGCTGGCGCACGTGGTGAAGGCTTATTGTTTATGCACGGTAAAACAGTTCGTAAAGTACCGGAAGAAACAATGGTTGAAGAACTAAAGAAAGAAATCGATATTCTTGCTGAACAATATTTCGAGAAGAAACGACAGGAAGAAGCCCTTATCCAAGGTGGCGCTTCGGAATGAAAGACATCCGTTTCGGCATCGATATTGACGGAACTGTAACATGTCCTACTGCCCTATTACCCCACATCAATAAACGTTTTGGTTCGAATCTGACACTCGCTGATATTAAAGAGTACGATCTAACTAAAGCATTCGATGTGGACCCTGAGCTATTCGGAAAATGGTATAAGGAAACAGAGGAACTGATTTATCAAACGTCACCTGCGCAACAGTTTGCAAAAGAAGTATTGACGAGCTGGCAGAAGCAATTTGAATTATTCTATATTTCAGCACGCGGACAAAACGTGCTAGAATGTACAACAAATTGGTTCCACGAACAGCAAATCCCATACGATCATGTGGAATTGATTGGCACACACTATAAGATTGAAGCAGCAAAACAATTTAACGTGGATGCTTTTTTCGAGGACAAACATGACAATGCGGTAGCAATCCATGAAGAACTAGACATTCCCGTCTTTTTGTTCGATACACCGTACAATCAGGATCCAATTCCAAAAGGTGTCATACGCGTGGCAAATTGGCGGCAGGCCGATCAATACGTCAGAAGATTGTTTTATGCGTCGGAAATGATTACGAATAAGTAAATGATGGAGCATCGCACGATTGCGATGCTCTTTTTGTATATGTGAACAAATGGATATAGAAGAATGTTTATATGGTAGTGAGATTCGCCTTAAACCTACTATATACTATATAAAAATCAGAGCGCGCGTATGGAATTGGTAGAACTATCCTTTACTTATACTTACTTAATATTTCTTCTGGAATATGACAATAATCATGTGGACATCTGGCTAACCGATCTTGATGTTCTTCTGCACTTCTGACATAGTTTGTAAGCGGTAATACTTCAACAACTATACGATCATAATCATCTCTTTCCTCAAGGAACACACGCGCCTCTTTTAAATGTTCAGGCTTTTCACTATATATACCTGTCCTGTATTTCTCGCCAACATCCTGTCCTTGTTTATTCAAACTGTATGGATCGATGATTTCAAATAAATAGCTCATTAATTCTTTGACCGTTACAACTGTCGGATCAAATAAGGTTTTAACACATTCAGCGTACCCATCATAATCACTTTCAAGTGTATGACTTATTCCATTGGCTCTTCCCGCTTCTGTAAAGTTAACACCAGGTAAAGTTTTTATAAAAGCCTGTACTCCCCATAAACATCCACCCGCAAAATATACGACTTCCATATGGACTCTCCTCTCTATTTTCATAAATTCATTCCAAGTAAATTAGCGAATTAAAAACCCTTTTCATATGTAAGAAAATATTGAATAGTTAAACATTATACACATTTTCGTCACGATTCACTAACAATTTAAAAGTCACCCAAAAAACGACATACTTTTCATTCTAGAATTTATATGATGTACAAGAAGCTTCAATACTAACAAGAAAATACTACATGCCTTGAAGCGTAATATATATTGCGGAGGAATATAAATGAAGAACGCGGTCAAAAGGAACTTAATCTTGTTTAGAATTAAAGTAAAAAGAATGGCTATGTATAAGAAAGCAGGACATTTAGGATTTACACATCCAAGCGTTGTAAAATGCAGCCAAGAGCTGGATACTTTATTAAACAAGGTGCAAGGAATTTGTTCTTAACTATGGAATAGGATCTACCAATAAAAAAAGACAGTTCCGGTTTTGGAACTGTCTATTCATATCTCCTAAAACTTTATATAAAAAGTTGAAAGTTCTACTTTCTACCTATTCAATACACTTCGGACATCTGCCATAAATCTCAAACTTATGTCCTTCAATCTCATACTCAGACAAATTCACTGTCACCATATCCATCGGGCAGCTCGGAATCGGTTTCGTGCTACCACAAGTAGTGCAAATAAAATGATGGTGATGATGGTCTATTGCGCATTGCATACGAAATAGTCGTTCTCCATTTAATTCCGTTTCATCTAAAATTCCAAGCTTTGAAAAAACCGCTAGATTACGGTAGATCGTATCAAAGCTAATGCCGGGATTATCTTGCTCTACCGCCACACGAACTTCCATGGCGGTTACATAGTTATCGGCTTCATCAAAAAATCGAAGCAAAATCTCTCTATTTTTCGTCCGTTTATAATCATGTTTAAATAAAATGTCCCACGCTTCATCTATCGTCATATCAACGCGCCCCTTTCCACGATCTTTATGACCGTATCTTTTTCCAAAAAAGCACAAATAACAAAATGATAACTGATGTGACAACAATCGTACCACCTGGCGCGATATCCAAATAATAAGCTGAAATCAAGCCGATAATTACGGCTACTTCACCAAACACGATGGAATACATAAGCGCACCTTTATAGCTTTTCGCCACTTGAATAGCTGCCGCCACGGGTAAAGTCATTAAAGATGAGACGAGCAAAATCCCAACAATCCGCATCGAAGCGCCAATCACTAACGCGGTAATAATCATAAATGCCGCCTGAATCACTTGTTCATTCACACCAGACACTCTCGCATACTCTGGATCAAACGCTAATGAAAATAACTCTTTGTACAGAAAATATAAGAATGCGATAACAATGATTGCAATCATGATGACAATATATAAATCTTGACGACTTACTGCGGAAACCGAGCCGAATAAATATCCGACCAAATCCGTACCAAAGCCTTTTGCTAATGAAATGAAAATCGCACCGAAGCCGATACCAGCAGATAAAATAATCGGAATCGCCAGCTCTTCAAAACTTTTGTACACCCTGCGCAAACGTTCAATGAGCAATGAGCCAACAACTGCTGCACCCATTCCTAAATAAACGGGATTTAACGCAGCAAAAAATAACACCTGCTGACTTAAATACAAACTACCCGCTATACCTGCTAATGCGACATGACTCAATGCATCAGAAATCATCGCCATTCGCCGGACCACGATAAACAGCCCTAGCATCGGTGCAATAATACCGATAATTAGTCCGGACAGCACCGCGTTTTGTAAAAATTCATATGTGAAAATCGCTTCAATCATGTAATCGGCTCCGTTTCTTTTTGATGAAGCCGACGAATTGGATGTCCGTACCAGCCGGACAATTCTGACTCAGTCATTTTATCATACTCTTCATGCGCCCCATGGAAATGAATTGTGCGGTTCAAACAAGCGACATGTGTCGCGAGTTGAGTCACTACATCAATTTCATGCGTAACCAATAAAATTGCAATTCCATATTCACGATTTAATTCGCTAAGCATAGAATAAAAGGATTCAACATTTTGCCGGTCAATCCCTACTGTCGGCTCATCCATAATCAGCAAATCCGGCTGACCGACAAGTGCTCTCGCGATAAATACACGTTGTTGTTGGCCGCCTGACAGATTGCCGATGCTCTCCTGTTGATAGTCCCCCATTTTAACGACATGTAGCGCATCTATTGCCTTCCGTTCGTCTTCTTTGTTTAATCGTTTGAACAGCCCTTTTCTACTCGTCAATCCACTCTTTACTACTTCAAGCACCGTTGCAGGAAACTTTGTCGAAAACGCATTGGACTTTTGTGACACATAGCCAATTCGTTGTTGCTGTTTAAATGAATCAATTGGGCCACCAAACAACTGAATTGTCCCTTCTGTCGGCTTTAGTAGCCCTAAAATAATTTTAAGTAATGTCGATTTACCCGAGCCGTTTGGACCGATTAACGCCCAAAACTCCCCTTGCTTCACTTCTAAACTAACGTCAGAAAGCGCAACGGAGTGATGATATTTATGTGTTATATGCTCTAATTTGATGATGGAACTGGCCATATACATATCCCTTCCTTTAATTCGTAATCATTCCGATTACTTTATGAATTATATAGGAATCTACGACGGGATACAACCATTTGAAAGGATTTGATGAGGATGGATTTACTACAGTTGATTCAGCAGATGAAAATGTTATCGGATGATGAGGCGAAGCGCTATGCAGCAGACAATGGCGTAGAGTTATCTGTAGGAGAAATCCGGCAGTTGCGACCAATGTTGGATGAAGTATCTCTCTCTTGGCTGTTCACGGGAATTCCGCCAACATTCATCGAGCGAGTGGCACAAATTATCGGTTATGAGAAAACGATGCTTTATTTGGAACAGTATCGACTACAATAAAAAAAGCGTTGCGGTTAAGCAACGCTTGAAGATTAGTTTTGTAATTCCTGCAATAAAGCAGGCGTAAATTGATTGTTTTTCAACATATCAATTTCTATCGCATAGGGTGCTTTTTTATTTGCTTTGTCTGTTCCGACGAAAGGCGTTTCCAAGATTTTTGGAACGTCCTTGAATGTCGGATGGTGGACGATATAAGCAAGTGGTTCGAAACCGATGTGACCGAAGCCAATGTTTTCATGACGGTCTTTTCCGGCGCCGCGTTCGTTTTTACTATCGTTCACGTGAATGACAGAAATTCGATCAAGTCCAACGATTTGGTCGAATTCATCCAGTACACCAGCGAAATCGTTGACGATGTCATAACCTGCGTCGTGAACGTGACACGTATCGAAGCAGACAGATAGGCGCTCGTTATTTTTCACACCATCAATGATCTTTGCGATTTCGTCGAAGCTTCTACCGCATTCCGTTCCTTTACCAGCCATCGTCTCAAGCGCAATACGAACGTTCGCGTCTTCAGAAAGGACTTCATTCAGACCTTCGATAATTTTCGCGATTCCTACGTCTGCCCCAGCGCCTACGTGGGCACCCGGATGCAAGACGATTTGGTTCACTCCCAGTGCTTCTGTGCGCTGAATTTCTTGTTGCAAGAAATCTACACCTAAGCGAAACGTTTCGGGTTTCGTTGTGTTGGCGACGTTGATGATATACGGAGCGTGGACCACGATATTGGATTGACCATTGGCTTTCATATGTTCCGTACCAAGTTCTATATTCAATTCTTCAATAGGTTTTCGTCTCGTGTTTTGTGGTGCTCCCGTATAAATCATAAATGTATTAGCTCCGTAGCCTAGCGCTTCTTCACTAGAGCCGAGCAACATTTTTTTGCCACTCATCGATACGTGGGACCCTAGAAGGATTTCGTTTGGTATCATGATCTCTTCTTCATTCTCCTTTGTCTCTTTTTAAATTTTTCTTGTTGTTCAACCATCTTTTTCTTATAGCCTGGCTTTACTTTATCTGGTTTACGAATTATGGAAGTAGCCTTCAAATCAATTTCATCTACTTCACGTACACGTTTCTTACGCGCTTGTCGTTCTTTGACTTCGATCCATTCACCATTTTTGACATCTTCATGAACAAACGGGATACCAAGCTTTTCAATGCGGTTAATCGCATCTTCATCTTCTGGCTTATATAGCGTAATCGCTGTGCCTTGTAGACCTGCACGCGCCGTCCGTCCTACACGGTGGATGAAGAATTCAAGGTCTTCCGGTAATTCAAAGTTGATAACATGGCTGACACCTGGGATGTCGATACCACGTGCCGCCAAGTCTGTTGCAACGATGTATTGATACTCAAGATCACGTACTTGTTTCATCGTCCGTGTGCGTTCGCGTGGTGTTAAATCACCATGGATTCGTCCTACTTTATGGCCGTGTTCAGCCAAATAATCCGCTAGTTGATTGGCATTCTGTTTTGTATTCATAAAGATAATTGCCAAGTACGGCTGAATTGCATCCATCACATGGAGCAATTTCTTGTTTTTATCCATACTTCTAACAGGCACTAAAGAATAATGCATATTCTCTGTCAATGGCTTTTTATCATCCATTTGCACATGTATAGGTGAATTCATATATTTCGCTAAAAACGGCTTCAATTTTTCAGGAATCGTCGCAGAGAATACATACATGTTGAGCTTACTAGGCATTCTTGAAGCGAATTTATCGATATCTTCAATGAATCCCATATCAAATGCTAGGTCCGCTTCATCGATCACGAGCTGTGTAGCCGTATGAATCGCTAAAGCACCTGTTTCCGACATATCTTGTATACGACCTGGCGTGCCGACGATGATATGTGGTGTGCTACGCAAACGTTCTGCAGAGCGTTTTTTATCAGTACCTCCGATGAGGATAGCACTTTTAATGTCTGTCCCGTCAATTAACTTCTTCAATTCATCATGTAATTGAACAGCTAATTCACGCGTTGGCGCAGTAATGACTGTTTGTAGTTCATCTTGTTCTGTATTAATTTTTTCAACAAGTGGGATTAAGAAACTATGGGATTTCCCTGTTCCTGTATGCGCTTGTCCAATCGCACTTGTATTTTTCATGATTAATGGAATCATTTCTTTTTGTATCGGTGTCGGTTCTTCAAACCCCAATTTTTGAATGGCTTCCCTCAAAAATGGTTTGAACTGGTAATCTGTAAATTTCGACATATCGTTCCTCCTCTAGCTTATTCCTTATTGTAACATGATTCGGTGCCATCAGTAGTTTTTTTCGCATAGGATAGCATAGTTGTACAGAAAATTTTCGGAAAGGAGTTCGTCATGAGATATCATTCTTTTTATCCGTTTAGTAATCAACAGCAGCCTATGACACCTGGGCCGCGTCCCCCGCAATTTCAGGGTGGTGGAACTCAACAACCTTTTCCTCAAGGGATGCAAGGTAATGCTGGCGGTTTTAGACCTCAAGGATCCCCTCAAGGTTCTATGACTTCACAAGGTATGCCACAGTCACAAGCAGGACAATCGGGCATGTCACGAGCAGACCAGTACATGCAGACCGCCAATCGCTTTTTAAATACCGCCCAACAATTTGCTCCCCTTATGCAACAGGTTGCGCCAATGCTTCAAAACTTACCCGCTATGTGGAAATTATATAAAGGGTTTCAATCTTTGCCAGATGCGCCTACTCCACCATCTGCTGGTCCTATAAATACCGCTGCGCCACGTGCTCAAGCACCACCCATACCTAATGATCAGCCTGCAGCACCAAGAATTTATCAACCACCCTTCTGAACTCTTTGAATCACCCGCCAATCTCCGCTATAATGAAAGAGAACTTACTAGAGGAGTGGAGTGGAAGAAATGAAAGTACTCAAGATTTCACCAAGAGGTTATTGTTATGGTGTGGTGGATGCGATGGTCATTGCTAGAAACGCTGCGCTTGATACATCCTTGCCGAGACCCATTTATATATTAGGCATGATTGTCCACAATAAACATGTAACGGACGCATTCGAAGAAGATGGGATCATTACGTTGGATGGCGAAAATAGACTAGATATATTACGTAAAGTAGATAAGGGAACGGTCATCTATACAGCACATGGCGTATCGCCCGAAGTACGTAAACTTGCAAAAGAAAAAGGATTAGTTGCGATTGATGCAACATGTCCAGATGTTTCGGTCACACATCATTTGATCGAAGAGAAAGTAGCGGAAGGCTATGATATTCTCTATATCGGCAAAAAACATCATCCAGAGCCTGAAGGAGCGATTGGTGTCGCGCCAGATTCTGTTCATTTAATTGAAAGAATAGAAGATATCGAAAACTTACAAATAAATAACGAAAAGCTGTTGGTTACGAATCAAACAACGATGAGCCAATGGGATGTTGCACATTTGATGGATGAATTACAGCGTAAGTTCCCGCATATTGAAGTCCATCAGGAAATTTGCTTAGCGACGCAAGTTCGTCAAGAAGCAGTTGCACAACAAGCGGGCGATGCAGATTTACTACTTGTCGTTGGCGATCCAAAGAGTAATAACTCCAATCGTTTGACACAAGTTTCTGTAGAGATCGCGAATACACCTTCTTACCGTATTTCAGACGTCTCAGAAATCGATCCCGCATGGTTGATGGATATTGAGACAGTAGCTGTTACAGCAGGTGCTTCGACGCCTACAGTGATCGTTAGAGAAGTTATTTCTTACTTGAGCGACTTCGATGCGGCTGACCCTGCTACGCATCACCCTGAACGCAAATTTAAGCTTGATAAGATCTTACCGAAGATCAAAAATCCAAGTCCCGTTATTCGAATTGAACCATAAGTTGACTTCATAAAAAACACCGCCCAGAGATTTCTCTTGGCGGTGTTTTGCTTGTGGATAACAGTAAGTAGAAACGGATACTTGGTGAGTGGTTCGGAATTTACGTAAATTAATACAAAAACTGAAATGGTTCTGTAATAATTTTAGATTCGATGTACGTAACGTCTAGGTTCTTTTCTTCGCAAAGCGTTGCTAGTTTCTTTGCGACGCCTGCAATCATGATCTTTTCGATATTATGTCCTGGATCGACTACCGCAAGTCCTAGCGCTTGTGCGTCTTGTGCGACGTGGTAGTATAAATCACCTGTGACGAGGACGTCCGCGCCTTTACGCTTAGCTGCTGTGATGTATTTGTTACCGTCACCGCCAAGTACCGCCACTTTACGTATCGGTGTTTCTGGATCACCAACGAAACGTAATGCAGGTACGTTGAATGCCTGTTTCACCTGTTCAGCAAATTGCTTCAATGTGATTTCTTCAGCGATCCGGCCTACCCGTCCGATTCCTTGCACATTCGTTTTTTGCTGCATCTTAAATAGATCGAATGCCGGCTCTTCATATGGATGTGTACTAAACATCGCCTTTATGACTTTAGACTGAAGACTTTCCGGGAAGACGACTTCGATACGCTCTTCATCTACTCGTGTTGCTTCTCCGACTTCACCAATCGTCGGATTCGCCCCATCAACCGGCGTAAAACGTCCGACACCTTGCGAGCTGAAACTACATGCTACGTAATCACCGATTGCACCTGCTCCTGCTTTCGCCAAGTCTTTGCGAAGTTTGTCTGCGTCTGATTGTGGACAAAAGACTGCTAGCTTTACCAAATGCTCAGAATTTGTCACGTCAATTGGCTCCGTCTCAACAACGCCAAGTCGCTCAGCCAGCATATCATTGACGCCACCTTCTGTGATATCAAGATTTGTATGCGCAGCATAGACTGCGATATCATGTTTAATACATTTCTCGATCATCTTTCCTTGCGGTGTATCTGTCCAAATCATTTTCACCGGACGGAACAATGGTGGGTGGTGTGCAATCACGAGATTCGCACCCTGTTCAATCGCTTCATCTATAACTTGTTCATTGACATCGAGCGTGATGAGCACTTTTTCTACTGGACGATTCAATTGACCGATATGCAAACCGACGGGATCCCCTTCAAATGCCAATCGTTTAGGTGACCACTTTTCAAAAATCTCAATAATCTGATGCCCATTCGCTTTTCTCATGTAGTTAACACCTTCCTGACTAATTCATACTGATGCTCAATAAACGCTTTTTTCTGTTGTATCTCTTCTGTCTGCTCGGCTTGATCAAGAGCTACCAGTACACGCGTCCATTCCTGCATTTCTCTTTCCCATTTCGTATGAAAAACAGCTGTAGCTTTTTCTTTTAGAATAGGACCTACTAAAAGTTCGGTTGGTGTATAACTAGCTGTACCTCTCTCCAACACGAGCACTTCATAGATTTTGCCATCTTCTTGTAAAATCTCTTCATCTACAAGGTAAAAATCGTTTGCGACAGCCCACTCGCGAATCGCTATGGCGTGGATATTCGGCTGTGCAATGATGCGCGTCACTCCCGACAAAAGATCTTTCCCTGCTTCTAAAATCGACGTAATTAATGTGCCGCCCATTCCTGCGATTGTAACCGTTTCTACCCCATCTGTTGGTTGAATGGCTTGTAATCCATTCGCTAAGCGCACTTCTATCATGTTCGTAAAACCGTTAGCTTCTACATTACGCTTCGCTTGTTCATATGGACCTTTTACTACTTCTCCTGCAATCGCTTTTGAAATGATCCCTTTATTCGTCAAATAACACGGTAAATACGCATGATCGCTACCGATATCAGCGAGCACTGTATGTTGTGGAACGAAACTCGCGACTAGCGCAAGACGTTCAGATAATTGGTTGGTGTTCATAAATTCCCGCCTTTCATTCCACACTATTGTATAATCAGTAGGCTTTTCATGCAATGCAAAAGAGCTATTGAACCAAGGAATTCCAAGGTTCAATAGCTCTATTTAGTAAGTAAGCAATCAGTCTAGTGATAAAATGTAGTCTACCATTTCATCTATGTGCTCATCAGGAACAAGTCCAGCAGGCATAGCAGTTCCTGGAACGCCGTCTTTGATTGCAGCGTGCATTTCTTCAGCACCGAATGCTTGACCGTTTAAAGCAGGCCCCATTCCGCCAGATAAGTTTTCACCGTGACAACTTATACACTTTTGCTGAGAGACAGCTTCTGCATCAAATTCGCCAGTGTTTGCATTTTCTTCTTGCGTAGTGCTTTCTTCATCTGGTCCAGCAATTTCTTCTTTTTGCTCTAAACCATAAAGTGAGAAGAAGAAAATCAGTCCAATTCCAAGCGCGAAAATCAAGAAAAATGGTACAATAGGATTTTTATTCATTGGATTACCCTCCTTCACCAAAATCTATTCTGTAAAAGATACAGTATACATTTAACATTGTACTGTATCTATGGGGAAACTGAAAGTGTTATTGAAGGACTTTCCGTCTTTTGTGACAGTTTCGTCATAATTCTAGATTTAGCAGCCGATTTGTCTGGCTATGACCATTCGTTGAACTTCTGAAGTCCCTTCGCCAATCTCCAAAAGCTTGGCATCCCGTAGATAGCGCTCGACTTCATATTCTCGCATATAGCCGTAGCCACCATGGATTTGAATCGCTTCATTTGAAATTTGCATAGCGATTTCTGAAGCATACAGTTTACACATCGACGCTTCCTTCGTGAAATTTCTTCCTTGATCCTTCAACCACGCCGCTTTATAAACCATCATTCGCGCGAGTTCGATTTTCAACGCCATATCCGCGAGCTTGAACTGCGTACTTTGGAATGAAGAAAGCGTCCGACCGAATTGCTTACGTTCTTTCGAATAGCTTAGCGCGCGCTCATACGCGGCCTGCGCGATACCGACTGCCATAGCCCCAATACCAATTCGTCCACCATCTAGCGTCACGAGGAACTGTTGGAATCCTTTCCCGCGCTCACCAAGTAAGTTCTCTTCAGGCACGATGACTTGATCTAATACTAATTCAGTTGTGTTTGATGCATGTAGTCCCATTTTTTCGTAGTTATCGATGATTGTAAAGCCTTCTGTGACGGTAGGGACAATAATTGCGCTAATCTCCTTCTTACCTTCAGAACGACCTGTGATTGCTGTAATCGCTAAGTGCTTTGCATAGCTAGCATTCGTTATATATACCTTTGATCCATTAATTGTAAAGTTACCATCTTCCAATACAGCCGTTGTTTCCGTCCCACCTGCATCTGATCCTGCATTCGGTTCCGTTAATCCGAATGCACCGAATGATTCACCTGTACAAATAGGCGTTAAATAGCGTTCTTTTTGCTCTTCCGTGCCAAATAAATGCAATGGTGCTCCACCTAATGAAATATGCGCTGAATAGGTGATACCAGTTGATGCACAAGCACGGCTTAATTCTTCTGTGACAATTGCGAAACTAGTCGTATCCGCACCTGCTCCACCATATTTTTCAGGGAACGGCAAACCCATCATACCCATCGCAGATAGCTTTTTGAAAATTTCTACAGGAAACTCGCCTGTTCGATCACGATCGATTGCTCCTGGTGCTACTTCATTATTCGCAAAATCTTTCATCAACTTTTTGACCATTTGCTGTTCTTGAGTTAAATCAAAGTTCATTTTGATCATCCTCTCTTTATGAAGGCCCTTACAATTCATTATATAGAAAATGGACAGATATTAGAAATGATTTCATTGCAATCTGTCCATTTGTTTAGTGTTTATAGGGATAAAATCAGGAACGCGATAATCATCAACAAGCCGAGTGTACCTGAAATCGTGAAGTATAATAGATTCAGCACTCTTCCTGTAAATAGCCACAGACTACAGTTCAATACGAGCAGTCCAATCAATAATGTAGTATCTCCACCGAAATACGCTGTCCAGACTTTCAACGACATCATTAATAATAGAAAAGCCAATGATATGTATAAAAACGGCGCAAAGCCATTCTTGATAAATGTTTTTCTCGTAACAATCAGAAGAAAGCCAAGAGATAGTATAACAGCTGCGACAAACGTGACCGTCTGATATTCTTTATACAAGAACATCGCAACAGTCGCTACGCCCGCTAGCATCAAACTAAAGAAAAAGAGCATAAATCGTTTCGTACGCAATTGCCTACGTTCTTTTTGTAGTGTGGAAGTTTCCTTTTTTACGAATTTATCGGGGTCTTCCCCTTGCGCATACAGTGTAATTAAGAAATCACAATAATGTTCTGGTAGAAGTTTATTCTGTTTCCAATAACGGATTTCAGAAATAATGATCTGCTTTTTCTCCTTAGCCATCCTTTCTCCTCCAATAGCACGAATGGTTACTACACCTGGTAATCCATACAGAAAAAAGCATCGGCTAATTTGAAGCCGATGCATCTATTACTCTAAAAAGTCTTTTAAACGTTTGCTGCGTGAAGGATGGCGCAATTTCCGAAGAGCTTTTGCTTCAATTTGACGAATCCGTTCACGTGTCACACCGAAGACTTTCCCTACTTCTTCTAGCGTGCGTGTACGTCCATCATCTAAACCAAAACGAAGTCGCAACACATTTTCTTCACGATCTGTCAGTGTGTCCAAGACATCTTCAAGTTGCTCTTTCAGCAACTCATACGCAGCATGGTCTGATGGAGATTGGGCTTCCGAGTCTTCAATAAAGTCACCTAAATGAGAATCATCTTCTTCCCCAATAGGCGTTTCCAAAGAAACCGGTTCTTGTGCAATCTTCAATATTTCGCGAACTTTTTCTGGCGTTAAATCCATTTCCTCGCCAATTTCTTCTGGAGAAGGCTCTCGTCCTAAATCTTGAAGAAGCTGACGCTGTACGCGAATTAATTTATTGATTGTTTCGACCATATGCACAGGAATACGTATCGTACGGGCTTGGTCTGCAATAGCACGTGTAATTGCTTGGCGAATCCACCATGTCGCATACGTACTAAATTTAAACCCTTTTGTATGGTCGAATTTCTCAACTGCTTTAATCAATCCCATATTTCCTTCTTGAATCAAATCAAGGAACAGCATGCCACGTCCGACATAACGCTTCGCGATACTAACAACTAACCGGAGATTGGCTTCAGCCAATTTCTTTTTCGCGTTTTCACCACGAATAATAGCTGCATCAATTTCTGGGGTCATTTTCTCTGTTTCTGCTAACTCTGCCTCCGCTTCGATCCCATCTTGGATTCGAATAGCTAAGTCCACTTCTTCTTTACCTGTTAGTAAGTCTACACGACCGATTTCTTTTAAATACATGCGAACTGGGTCGTTGATTCTAACACCTGGTGGTACACTTAAATCATTTAAGTCGAATTGCTCTTCCTTCTCGTTCTTAGGATCAGCCTCTTCTTTTCTATCCATTTCAATTTCTTGCGCTTCTATTTGATCAAGGAACTCTTCAAACTGGTCTGGTTCCATTTCGAAGGATGCCAGTTTTTCGGTTACATCCTCTAATGAAAGTTCACCTGTTTTTTTACCAGCCTCAATAATAGCCGCTTTTGCTTCTTCTAGGGTCATTTCTATTCCGCTCGCTTGTTCTTCTTTTGTCATAGTGACTATACCTCCTTACAGAACCTTTAACGATCTCAAAAGTCGGATTACCTCTGAGCCCAACTCCATTGCCTTTGATAGGTCGTTCCTTTTTTCTGCTTCTTTTGATTCGTGCTGTTTTTGCTCAATTAAACGTTTTAGCTGATTTCGCTTCAAGTGGCGGATACAGTCTTCTACTTCTTGCGCTGTATGTTCTTGTGATATATCGGCCCTAACCGCTGCCATGACCACATTCTGCAACTGCCGATCTTCAAGCGTTTCAACAAATCGCTGATAGTTCGGCATGTCATATTGTTCATAAAACGCAGCTAACTTGAAAAATATTTTCATAATATCTTCTCTAACAAATAACTCTTGAAGTTCTATGCGTTTTTCTTCGAATAAGTCTGCATCCATTAACAGACGTGCAAGTAGTAGCTGTTCAGCGCGATCTGTTTCTGATTTGTTTACGGGTGCTCTTGTGATGTGTACAGATCGACTTTCTTCAACAGGACTTGTATCACGCGTTTGCTTAGTCCTTTTCGCGATCGACTTGGTAAACTCCTGCCCAAGCGACTCTTTTGAAGCATGTGTTTCACTATGGAGTTGTTGTATGAGTAAATCTTTCTCAATAGGAGAACAACGGTGAGCGAGTTCACTAAATACTTCATGAACATATTGCTTAATATCATGATCAATCGTCAAATTCTTGTCTCTTTTATAAAAAGCTGCAACAAAAGAGTTATAAGAAAGTGGCTGATTAAGGATCTTTTCTATAAACGTTTCGGCTCCGTGCTCTGTAATATAATCGTCGGGATCCATTCGATCGGGTAAAGTGGCTATAAATACATCTATACCACTATCCATCAAGCTATCGGCAAATCGTTTGGCGGCCCCCCAGCCAGCAGAATCACCATCACAGCAAATGACGACTTTTTTTGCCATTCGCTTTAGCTTCACAATATGATGTCCAGATAACGCGGTACCCATGACAGCTACCGTGTTTCCTATTCCTCCACGATCTGCGGCGATCGTATCCATGAAACCTTCGAATAATACTACTTTACCCGTTTTCCGAACATTAAGACGTGCACGATGAAAATTAAACAAAACCTTGCTCTTTTCAAAGATGGGTGTTTCAGGACTATTGATATATTTGGCGTCAGAAGTAGAATCCTCCAGTCTTCTTCCGGAGAACGCAATTGTGGCACCATTATCATCTTGGATAGGAAACATAATTCTTCCTCTGAAACGGTCGAAATAACCCGATCCATCTTCTTTTTGAAAACAAAGTCCTGCGGTTTCCATTTCTTTCAGATCAAAGCCTTGTCTCTTGAGTAGTGCTGATAGTGCATCTGATTGAACAGGAGACCATCCTATCTCATATTGTTCGATTTGATCACGCGTAAATCCTCTTTTTTCTAGATATTCTAATGCTTTTTCGCCTTCTATGGTGTTTAAGAGCAGATGGCTATAAAAATTGGCGGCTAGCGTATAAGCTTTCAGCATCTGCTGATTGGATGAAGTCTTCGTCGTTGGTTCACTTTGCGAAGCCTCTAATTCCATTCCCATCCTGCCACCGAGTTGAATGATGGAGTCAACAAACGTACGATTTTCCATATCCATCATAAACGTGATGACATTGCCGCTTGCTCCACAACCAAAGCAATGAAATAGTTGCTTGTCTTCAGAAACCGAGAACGACGGGCTGCTCTCTTCGTGGAATGGACAAAGCCCAAACCAGTTTTTGCCCCTTTTTGCTAGTTGAACATATTCACTGATTAAATCGACAATATCGGTTCCAGTACGGATTTCCTCAATTATCTCGTCAGATATTCTTGTCATTCTATCACCATTTCTACTCTATATACCTACATTCGATACTTTTCACAAAAACCCTTTTTTATCGACAGGATTCACTACAATTTTTTTGCAACTAGTGTGGACATATTGTTACAAAGAATGGCGAAGACTTGCGATACTAAAGACACTTCCTAGAAAGACGCACAGAAAAAAGAAGACCCAACTTTCTAGTTCAGTTGGCCTTCCTAACTGTAAGTGTTTTGAGAATCGTATTGGCTGTTTCTTCCACCGCGCGATTCGTCACATCAATGACATCGCAACCAATTCTAGTTGTAATGTTCTTGCAATAGTCTATCTCTTGTTGAATACGTGCTATTTTCGCATAGTTCGCATCATCTTTCAAGCCTAACGTCTCCAAACGTGCTTTCCGTATCGAGTGCAATTGCTCAATTGAACTATATAATCCAAAACATCTAGTTGGATCAATAGAAAACAGTTCCGCTGGTGGTTCTACTTCTGGTACAAGCGGAACATTGGCAACTTTATATCCTTTATTTGCCAAGAATTGAGATAACGGCGTCTTAGAAGTTCGGGAGACACCAATCAATACGATATCCGCTTCAAGAACCCCTTTTGGATCCCTTCCATCGTCATAGCGCACCGCAAATTCGATGGCCTCAATTTTTTTGAAATATTCATTGTCTAACTGACGCACAAGACCGGGTTCTTCAAAAGGTAATTGTTTTAACTGATTGCCAATCTCCTCTATTAACGGACCTAGCAAATCGACGCACTTAACGTCTAATTCTTCGCAAAGTATTTGCAATTGATCTCTCATATCACTTTTGACTAACGTAAAAACGATGAGTGCTTGCTGTTGCTTTGCCAAGAACACAACTTCCTTTAACTGCGAAATTTCTTCAATATAAGAAAATCTTTTTATAGAAACCGTTTCCAAATCATGTCGGAATTGACTCGCAGCAGCCTTCGTTACAAGACCAGCTGTTTCTCCAACAGAATCTGAGACGATAAATAATGTAAATCTCGCCATCAAGTCACCCCTCATATATCATGATCTTCCGCTAATGAAAGAAATGCGGCTGTAATATTTGTTTTCGTAATCCGACCAATTACTTCAAGTCCACCCTTTTTCTCATTGACAATCGGCAATGAATCCACTTCGCTTTCCATCATTTTCTTAGCAACAGAAATAAGTGTGTCTTGTTTCTTACAATACGTAATGTTCGGCATTCTTGTCATAATGACATGCACAGGAATTTTATCCAATTCCGTTCTCCCGATGCTCGTGCGCAACAAATCCTTACGCGATAGGACGCCAGTTAATAACGATTGCTGGTCTACAACGAATAATGTTCCTACATCTTCCAAAAACAGTTGACAGATCGCATCGTAGACGGAAAGGTTTTCCGTAATTACGACAGGTCTAGACTGAAAATCCGCCGCTGTCATATCTACCATACCGTCTGCAACCGATTGGATAGGTTTCTTGCCAGAATAGAAATAACCTACACGCGGTCGCGCATCTAAAAAGCCCGCCATTGTTAGAATCGCCAAATCTGGACGAATCGTCGCGCGCGCCAAACGTAAACGCTCCGCAATTTGCTCTCCCGTAATAGGTCCATTTCCTTTGACGATATCAAGGATCTCATTCTGACGTGTATTTAATTCCAAACATGTCACCGCCTTCAGACTTCAAAGTAGTATTTACTGTCTAATTATATATCAAGACGCTCGCTATTGCGAAGAAAGGAGAAGCATGCTAAACTAATTTTGAATGAAGTAAACGAAGAATGGTTAATAAGTAGTGTAAAATGAAGCGAACAGGGATAGTGAAAGCCTGTACTACACGAAAACGGCAGCCGGGAGTTGAAACATTCATTATGAAAGTGGGTTGAAAAACCAAACGGGGTGGAACCGCGGGTCATCATGCACTCGTCCCCGGACATGACTATGTCCGGAGACGAGTGCTTATTTTAATTGGAGGCGTTTAGGATGTTATCTATGGAACAAGTAGTAAATCTTTCAAAACAACGAGGCTTTGTATTCCCAGGGTCTGACATTTACGGTGGATTAGCAAATACATGGGATTACGGTCCGTTAGGTGTCGAGCTAAAAAACAATATCAAGCGTGCTTGGTGGCAGAAATTTATTCAAGAATCACCTTATAACGTAGGACTTGATTCTGCTATTTTGATGAATCCGAAAGTATGGGAAGCATCTGGTCATATCGGCAACTTCAATGATCCAATGATCGACTGTAAAAAATGTAAGACACGTCATCGTGCAGATAAGTTGATTGAGGAAGCTCTAGATGCAAAAGGAATTGAATTGGTCGTTGACGGCCTTCCATTCGAAAAAATGTTCGAGTTAATTCAAGAACATAACATTGTTTGTCCAACATGTGGCGCAATGGATTACACAGAAATCCGTCAGTTCAACTTGATGTTCAAAACGAGTCAAGGTGTAACGGATTCATCTGCTAACCAAATCTTCCTTCGTCCGGAAACAGCGCAAGGGATCTTCGTGAACTTCAAAAACGTTCAACGTTCTATGAGAAGAAAAGTGCCATTTGGTATTGCACAAGTAGGAAAAAGCTTCCGTAACGAAATCACTCCGGGTAACTTTACATTCCGTACACGTGAATTCGAACAAATGGAACTTGAATTTTTCTGTAAACCAGGTGAAGATGAGAAATGGTACGAGTATTGGCGTGATCAATCCAAGAATTTATTGTTGAACCTTGGATTGAAAGAAGATAATATCCGTCTTCGCGAGCATAACGAAGACGAACTATCTCACTACTCTAAAGGTACTGTAGATATCGAATATAAATTCCCATTTGGTTGGGGCGAGCTTTGGGGTATCGCAAACCGTACGGACTTCGACTTGACGCGTCATATGGAATATTCAGGCGAAGACTTCCATTATCAAGACCCAATCACGAATGAAAAATACGTACCATATTGTATCGAACCTTCTGTAGGTGCAGACCGCGTAACACTTGCATTCCTTTGTGACGCATTTGATACAGAAGAGTTGGAAGATGGAGATACACGTACCGTATTACGTTTCCACCCGGCACTTGCTCCTATTAAAGCAGCAGTTTTGCCATTGTCTAAAAAATTAGCTGACGATGCAACGAAAGTATACGCAGAATTAGCGAAGCATTTCCCAGTACAGTATGATGATTCCCAATCCATCGGCCGTCGTTACCGTCGTCAAGATGAAATCGGAACACCATTCTGTATCACATTCGACTTTGATTCATTGGAAGATCAGCAAGTGACAGTTCGTCACCGTGATTCTATGGAACAAGAGCGTATGCCGATTGCTGACGTAACTGCTTATATCCAAAAGCACCTACAGTTCTAATATGAAAACCCCGGAAGTGAAGTTAATCTTCTTCCGGGGTTTCTTTTCGTTTTTGTAATTCTGGTGTACGTTCCAGTTGTTCAATAAACTTGCGTGATTTTAAGTAAATCCCTGTTTGTTCCTGATAAATCGTAGATACGAGCTTTTGCATGAACGTTTTCGTCGTTTTCTTTAACGTCAACTTGCCGATTTGATCCAACGGTACATTATAAAACATCCGAATCAACTTGATTTGTGTAGGAGATAGACGAATGATGTACGGATCAACTGAGAAGCAACGATGACAGAGGAAACCGATTTGCTGGAAAGAAAACGAAAATTCTCCTTCCGTTGCACCGCAGTTTGCACATTCATGAAGGATCGGGTGAATACCAGCGACCGGCAGCATCTTCCATTGGACGAACAGCGAAATCGCTTCTGCATCATATTCTTCTTCCATCGCTCGGAATGAATCATCGAGTAATCTGAAGATTCCTGCATTCGGCTTGTCCGACTCTGTTAACCGATCGATCAATTCAACGACTAATCCTGCATAAGCAGTCGTTTCGAGGTCGGAACGGATATGACGGACACTGCTGATTAGCTCTCCTTGCTCAAGTGACCCCATCCCCCTACTCGCTCGCACAAGGAAAAATCCATGTGTGAACGTTTGAGTAATAGCTGCCAGTCTGCTTGCAGGCTTTTTCGCACCCCTAGCCATCGCTGTAATTTTTCCAGCTTCTTTTGAATAGATCGTAACGATTTTATTTGACTCTCCGTATGGGATGCTTTTAATGATAAACCCTTCAATCTTGTTTAACAAAGCACTCTTCCCTTCATCATGGATAGATGAAGATGTTAATAATCTTCCTCATTGAATCCAAATTCTTTTAAACGACTTGGACGGTTACGCCAGTCTTTCTGAACTTTGACCCATAATTCCAGATACACTTTATGGCCAAGTAACATTTCGATATCTTTTCTTGCTTTTACGCCGACTTCTTTCAGTAATTTACCACCCTTACCGATAACTATTCCTTTTTGTGAATCACGCTCTACGATTATCGTTGCACGGATATGTGTTTTATCGGTGGCAGGATCTTGCTCGATACTTTCAATAGCAACCGCAATGGAGTGCGGGATTTCTTCTCGCGTCGTATGCAAAACCTTTTCACGAATCATTTCAGAAATGATAAAACGTTCTGGGTGATCCGTTACTTGTTCCGCATCATAAAATTGTGGACCTTCTTCTAAATAGCTTTCCAGCGTTTCCACAAGACGCTCAATATTATTACCGTTCAATGCCGAAATCGGAACGACTTCAGCGAATTTCATTTCATTTGAATACGAAGTAATAATCTCTAATAATTCATCTGGATGAACTAGGTCAATTTTGTTGATGACGAGGAACACCGGTGTTTCAGATTTTTCTAGCCACTCCATGATAAAACGATCGCCCGTACCAATTTTTTCATCTGCATTGACCATGAACATGATAACGTCAACTTCACTCAATGTACTACGTGTCACTTTTAACATAAAGTCGCCAAGACGATGCTTCGGTTTGTGAACGCCTGGTGTATCGATGAAAATCATTTGGGACGTCTCACTTGTGACGATTCCTTGTACTTTGTTTCGAGTAGTTTGTGGCTTATCGCTCATGATTGCAATTTTTTGACCAACCATACGATTAATGAATGTGGATTTCCCTACGTTTGGACGTCCGATGATTGAAATAAAGCCTGATTTAAATGGTTTATCTTTCTTCTGCATAGTCTAAATCCTCCTTGGAAAAAGCACCTGGTAATAATTTTTTAATAGTCGTCTCTTGTATGTTACCTTTTAGATTCGTTAAATAAACGGGCATCGTTGGCGCACAAAACTCTGCAATGACTTGACGGCAAGCCCCGCATGGCGCAATTGGCCCTTCTGTGTCACCAATAACCGTAAGCGATTTAAAAGATTTCACACCTTCAGAAACCGCCTTGAAAATCGCTGTCCGTTCTGCACAGTTCGATAGTCCATAGGATGAATTCTCGATATTACATCCATGATAGATCGTCCCATCTTCGGCTTCTAGCGCGGCACCTACTGGGAACTTGGAGTACGGAACATAGGCCGTCTGCATGGCGATTTTTGCTTCATTCAATAGTTGTTCAATAGTCATCTAGTTCAACTCCAATTTTTAACATGTATTAGCCAAACCATTTTGGCAAGAAAATTATGCAACCAATGATGGCACTGGCTATTGCGAAAATTAACACTGAGCCAGCCGCGATATCTTTAGCTTTTTTCGCTAGCGGATGGAAGTCTAGTGTGACGAGATCCACCACATATTCAACGGCTGTATTCATTAATTCAAGGGCCATCATCCCGCCAATCAAAAGAATAACGATGCACCATTCTGTGATAGAAAGACCTGTCAGTACCCCCGCAACGATTACGATAATTGCGGATAACGCATGAGATTTCATATTCCGTCCATTCGCTAAGCCGTCTACAAGACCAGCCCATGCGTAGACGAATGATTTGAAAAACCTGTTCATTAGATCACTGCCGTTCCAAGCCATAAGAAGTTAAGATTTTTGTTTGTCTTCCGAACATTTCCTTCTCTTGTTCTTCGTCTAAATGATCATATCCTAGCAAATGCAGGAAACCATGTAGCGCTAAAAATCCAAGTTCTCGCTCAAATGTATGATTATACTCTGTTGCTTGGCGTTTTGCAGTGTCAATCGAAATAATAATATCGCCAAGAACGACTGGCATATCACTTTCTTGAACAATAGCTACTTCTCCTTCTGATAATTCCTCTAGTGCAAAGGAGATCACATCTGTCGGCTGATCCTTCCCTCTATATTCAGCGTTCACTTCTTGGATTGCCGCATCATCCATAAACGTAATCGATAATTCATACAACCCTTCCAACCCTTCCATTTCCGCTGCATGGTTCAATAGATTCGTTATCAAGGCTTCTGAACTTTGATCAACTGCTTCTGTTTCATCTTCAAAATAAAAATCTATCATTTTGCTCGAGCTCCTTTTTCAATCGGGATATTCAATTCGATTATGGAAAATTCCATTCAATGTTTCGCAAATTACTTTTTTCACTTGCTTGATCTCTTTCATCGATAAATCACATTCGTCAAACTGATGATCTTCCACTTTCGCGCAAACAATGGATTCAACGAGAGCAGCAATTTTCGCTGGTGTCGGCTCTTTCATGGAACGCACTGCCGCTTCCACGCTATCCGCAATCATAATGACCGCAATTTCTTTCGTTTGTGGCTTCGGACCAGGATACCTGAATTGCTGCTCTTGCACTTCTGGATCGTGTTCTTTTGCTTTGACATAGAAGAACTTCAAAATACTCGTTCCATGATGCTGTCTCGCAATGTCGATCAGCTCAGCAGGCATATGATGCTTTTCTAATATTTTCGCACCATCTTCCGCGTGTGCAATAATAATATCACGACTCTTTTCCGGAGTCAGAGTATCATGTAGATTGTGGTTACCATGCTGGTTCTCTATGAAGAATCCTGGATGAATCGTTTTGCCGATATCATGATAATAACTACCAACGCGGGCAAGTAACCCATTCGCACCAATCGACTCACATGCAACGTCCGCCAAATTCGCTACCATAATACTATGGTGATATGTACCAGGTGTCTCCACTAATATTTTCTTCAGCAATGGATGATTTGGATTCGACAATTCAACGAGTCGCATATTCGAAAGCAATCGAAAACTAGATTCAAAAAATGGTAAAAGTCCCATTGTTAACGCACCTGATAAAACACCAGATGCAATGGCCGCAGCCGCATAAAAAATCAGTTCTGGCATCGTATAAGTCGACTGTGTCATAAGCAAATAGAATACGATAAACAGCATATTCGATAACGCAACACCCAAACTCGTCTGCAAAATCGTTGAACGTCGCCCGTGTTCGTCGAGCAAATAAATACTAACAATCCCGCCAAATAATATATACAGCGCGACTTCCATCTGCATGATGGCAGCTACTCCCTCTTGCAACATGATTCCCGCAGTAGCTGCTGTGATAATCGTAGCTAACACAGCTATTCGTTCATTAATCAATAATTTAACGAGCATTGGAACTAAGGCCGTTGGGAATAAAAACGCAATAAGTACATCGAATTCATGATCGATATAGCTAACGATTTTCATAAGAATCACCGCCATAAATAAGATGACATAAAAAATGAGCAATGCCTTCTTTTTAAGCGGCTCTGTATTTTTTGAATTCGTGAAGTGTATTGTGATTAAACCCGAGATGAACAGGACAAATAAGATGATGCCAAGCATCGGTTTAATTGAAGATTGATTAGTTAATACGCCCGAAACTTTCAATTGATGATAAATATCACGATCAATCAGCTGTCCTTCTCTGACGATTACTTGTCCTTGTAAAATACGATTCGGTTCAATGGAAGCACGTGCATCTTCTTTGTTTTTTGTTGTCAATTGATCATCAACTACTTCAGTCTCCACAATCGCTGTGCGACCAATCATCAACGCTACGTCTAGCAAATCATTTGGTAACGTATTCGTTTGACGGATTCTCTGCTCCACTTCATAACGATGAATCGAAAGCTGGTCTTCTTTGAATGGTTTGGCTAGTACCTCACCAACCGCAAGCAATAGTAGCTCATGCAAATGATCTATATCTTTCTGATCAGCTGCTAGTAGTTGTTTTAATTGATCATCCGATAATAAGTAAAAAGAATCGTCTTTCTCCATCCCTTTTAATTTTGCTCGTAGCTTCGTCAATTTATCATTCGCTGTAATCGTTTGATCTATTTTCGTTTCCACATTCACATCACTGACCGCTGTAAAAATCGAACTAATGATCGCTTGTCTGTTTTTCATAATATCTTCCGAGTAACGATAAGCTGTTGGAACCGCCTGCTCTGCCCGCACTCGTTCAAGTTCTGTCTTGTCAGTATCTTCTATTGTTTTCGGTGAACGAATGGTTTTCGGTGAAATTTCATAAACCGAGATTTCATATGTTTCATTTTGATTGCTTCCATACATGAGGAAAAATAACAGCACACTGGACAGCGAGACGACAAGAAGTAAAAGAATGATAAAATTCACGTCACGAAGTTGTGAAAACAATCGTTTTAAAGCTGCCAAGAACTTGCCTCCCTTCTATGCCAGCCACCCACTATGTATCTATTTAGTTCATGAAAAAAGCAGTCATTAATTCGATGACTGCTCTTTTTCGTATGCATCAATGATTTTCGCGACGATTGGGTGTCGTACAACATCGCCCTGCTCTAGGTAAATAAATTGAATATCTTGTACGTTTTTCAAAATTTTCTCCGCCACATTTAGTCCCGAGTCTACACCCCTAGGTAAGTCAATTTGCGTTTTGTCCCCCGTGATGACCATTTTTGAACCAAATCCTAAACGAGTTAAAAACATTTTCATTTGGGCTTTTGTTGTGTTTTGTGCTTCATCTAAAATGACAAATGCATCATCTAATGTACGGCCTCGCATATACGCAAGTGGTGCGATTTCAATGACACCGCGTTCCATAAGTCGGTCGGTATGTTCTGCACCAAGTATATCATGAAGCGCATCATACAGCGGACGTAAGTAAGGATCGACCTTCTCTTTTAAGTCTCCAGGAAGGAAACCTAAACTCTCTCCTGCTTCTACAGCGGGACGCGTTAAGACGATTCGCTTAACAGAGCCGGATTTCATCGCTTGCACAGCCATAACGACTGCGAGATACGTTTTTCCTGTTCCAGCAGGTCCAATACAGAAAACAAGATCTCTCGAACGGATCGTTTGCACGTACTCCCGCTGTCCGATTGTCTTCGCACGAATAACTTTGCCTTTTGTGTTGCGCGCAATTTCTTCATCATACAACGTAGCAAAATATTCGATCGTGCTGTTTTTCGCCATTTCAATTGCTGTCGCAACATCTCGTAAATTAATGTTGATGCCTTTGCGGATGACTTTCAATAATTGTTCTAGTAATGCCTTCGCTGCTTCAACCTGTTCTTCTTCCCCACTAATTGAAACATTCTCGCCTCTTGTGCGGATTGAGACACTCAATTCTTCTTCGATCAACTTCATGTTTTGATCGGAAATACCGAGAAGCATAATCGCTTCGTTTGGCTCTTCAATATGCAATTGGATGGTTTGTTCGCTCAATATATTCAGTCTCCTTGAGTTATCGGTCGTTTTTCAGCTATGTTTTCATTAAGTAAAAATAGTATAGTCCCTTTCACTTTATCATTAGTGAAGGATACATGTAAAACATTTTCCTCTTTAATAATGCGCTCATTTGTTTTCTTTGACAATAAATCATACTTTAAAAGCGGCAGAATGACCGTCTCTTCCATTCCTTTCTCAAGTCGTACAGTATGCACAGGGTCCTCACGTGTTTGATTGAATAGTATCGGATTCCTAAAACGAATAGTTCCTGCAGCATTTTCGTGCCAAGGTTTTTGCCAATCGATATGCATGTGTTCTTCCCCTTGAATGGAATACGTAACCGTTCGAGGTAATTCAAAATGATACTCCAACCAATAATCCGCAAATACTTCGCCATCTGCCCCGACGACTGTTTTTTTCTCCCCTTGTTCAAGAATTCCTGTAGCGAGCATATCCCCTTTCTTTACTGTCTGATGAATGACACTTGCACGTTCACCTCTTGTTAAAGCGAAATGGGTAATGACTCCTCCGGTTTTTGCCACGAGATGGGAGGGTGTTTCTTTCACTTCTTCTTTGACTTCAGCAGACAGTGGCGCTAGCATCGGTGAGACGATGAAAGACGTACCCATTTGTGTAAAACGGATCCATGACAAAGACGATTCATCTTGCATCAGCAGTCTACGAATTTCATCTTCTTCAGGCAATTTAGAGAGCAGCGAAGGCACTTTGATATTTGCTTTTTCCAGTTTCATTTCAATCCGCTCCGCCACTTCCGGTACTTCACTTTCCACTTTGATGTCCCACAAAAAGAGCGACGCACAAAGGGGAATGATACAACTTATGATAAATAATAAAGAAGAGAACAAACGATACTCTACCGTGTCGCTACCTACACGTGAAATCTTTACTTGCACTCGATACTTCCTTCTAAAACGTCTAATCTTCTCGATACCTTTACGATCCGTTTCGAAATATACCGACTTTCCAGCCACATAGACATGCTGAATTTTGACATGCTCTGCCTGCAACTTGCCTAGAAATGCGGATGCCCTACCTACATTAGTCAATTGAACTTCAAAGCGCTTATGACTCATACAAACGTTCCTCAGCGGGTTTATGTCGAATCGTCACTTCAATAAGTTCTGTAATCGATATATGGGCATGTTGTTCAGTCAGTTCTAGAACCGTTACGTCTTCACCTCTGATGCTTAGGGCATAGTCATCTGTTTGAAAGGATACGGATTGTTCTGTCAAGGCTGTTAATTGGTAATAGCCTGTAATCCGTAATGAATTGAATTCATCTAAAATAATAGATGGATGAAGTGCGAATAATTTTTTCACGAAAAAACCCCCTGACTCATCCTATGATGAGTCAGGGGGTTACATGATTACCGTTTAGCTTTTGGAGGACCTAAAATTTCCGAATAGACGATTCCCTGAAGCACTTGTTTCGAAGTTTTTGGAATCAAGTCTTCTTGCAGAATACGTGAGTCTTCCACTAGCACAGTTGGCCTCTCCGAACGGAGCCTACCTCTGCTTGGTTGGCGCTCGGAACGTTCCGCACGCGCTGGAGAAGCTGGTTTAGCCGGTCGTTGTTGCTGTTTCTGAGGTTTAGGCTGCTCTGGATAAAACACTTCTGTTTGCGGTGCCTGTGTCTGCTGCTTGGGTTCTTCCATTTCCGTCTGCAAGTCCTTGAATTCTCTCTGAATATCTTCAAACAAATCTCTTGAAAGATCTTTTAGTGAACGAGGCTTATTCGTAGGTGCCGCATTCGTACGTTCTGGTTCTAATTGCTTGGTTTGCGTATGAATCGGTCGTTGCTCGCTCGTTGGCTTCTGCTCTTCTGGCTTTTTTTTCTTTTTACCGAATAGCGAACTGAGCGCCAGCATGACAATCAATATAATGAGTTGTTCCATTATGCATCCCCTTCCCGGGAATTCATCGTGTAATTAGTCTTTCTTATCTTCTTTAGGTTGCTGTTCTCCGCCTACCTTGCTAATGGAGTCACGCATACCTGTGTCGGCTTGAATATTTTTGTAGTTCATATAATCCATAATACCAATATTTCCAGAACGCAATGCTTCTGCCATCGCTAAAGGCACTTCAGCTTCTGCACCCACAACTTTAGAGCGCATCTCCTGTGTCTTCGCCTTCATCTCTTGCTCGCTAGCAACAGCCATTGCACGACGTTCTTCCGCTTTTGCTTGTGCAATATTCTTATCAGCCATCGCTTGCTCTGTCTGAAGTTCGGCACCGATGTTTTTACCGATATCAACGTCCGCGATATCAATAGATAGAATTTCGAATGCTGTACCAGAATCTAGACCTTTTTTAAGAACGGTCTGAGAAATCATATCCGGATTTTCAAGTACTTTCGCGTGGCTGATGGAAGAACCGATTGTACTTACGATACCTTCACCAACCCGGGCAACTACTGTTTCTTCACCCGCACCACCGACGAGGCGATCAATATTCGCACGTACTGTAATACGCGCTTTCGCCTTTACCTCGATACCGTTCATCGCAACACCTGCGATAAATGGTGTTTCGATAACTTTCGGGTTAACTGACATTTGAACTGCTTCAAGTACGTCACGTCCCGCCAAGTCAATCGCTTGTGCTCTTTCAAAAGTTAAGGCAATGTTCGCACGTTGCGCAGCGATTAATGCGTTAACTACACGGTCTACGTTACCCCCAGCTAAGTAATGACTTTCTAGTTGGTTAATCGATACTGTTAGGCCCGCCTTATGTGCTTTGATTAGCGGATTAACGACTCTACTCGGAATAACCCGACGTAAACGCATCCCAATTAGTGTGAAGATACTTACTCGTACGCCTGCCGCAATGGCAGAAATCCATAGCGCTACAGGGACAAATGTGAAGAATATTGCCAGTACGATAATAATGAAAAAGACTGCAGCTACCAGTCCTATCGTTCCTAGTCCCGTCATCATAAATGTGTGTCCTCCTCTTTCTTCTTTTCTCTAACTACGATTCTGAAACCTTCCACCGCTACAATCACTACTTCTTTACCGCGATCAATATAACTTCCTTCTGATACGACATCAATGCGTTCACCGTCTAATTCAGCTACACCGGATGGGTATAGAGGAGTTAATGTGGTCGCAACTTTATGCAATAGTTCCGTACGGTTTTCATTGGATACATAACCGTCTTCCGTATCCATCGTATCCATTAAGATGATTTTATTCAACAGATGAAGTTTTTTTCCGAAGAATTTCATAATAACCACCATTCCTATACTCGCTACGGCCATCGCAATCAGTACTGAAATTGCCATGAATGCCAAGTTTGTACCCGCTAGTAAAATACTTCCTATGATAGCGAGAACCCCGAAGATTCCAGCTATCCCTCCTGCAATGAAGAATTCGGCAATGATGAGTCCCACACCTAAAAGGAATAAGATCAAGGTCTCATATCCTGCTAGCCCTGCCACTGTATGCCCATAGAAAAATAAAAACAGAGCAGTGAGCCCCATGGTGCCTGGTACACCGAAGCCTGGTGAATACAATTCCACAATCAATCCTAGACTTGCTACAGACAGTAAAATCGGTACGACAATCGGATTCGTAATTAAACGAGCCGCTTTTTCTGTGAATGTTTCCGTTGTAGAGATGATAGTAGCATCAGCCAAGTCTAGTTTCTGTAGCAACTCGTCAAATGTCGCGACAGTCCCCTCACTATAACCTACTTTTTCGGCTTCATCAGCAGTGAGTGTCAATAACTCACCTTTTTGCGCACGAAATTCTGGCATATCGATTGTCGGATCAGCCATGGCAAGTGCATATTTCGGGTCCCGTCCTTCTTTGTGCAATGCAGCATTTTTCATTTGCGCTAACCAATAACTGTTCGCTTTTGATTCCGCTGCATTCCCTGAACCATCGATGACTTGTGCTGCTCCGATTGAACCGTTCGGCGTCATGTAGATTTGATCAGCATAGAGCGCAAGGAACGCGCCGGCCGATAGTGCCCGGTCGTTGATGAAGGCGATGATTTCCGCGTCAGTCGATTTCATCAGCTTTGCGATTTGATCAGCAGCATCTACAAAGCCTCCAGGAGTGTCTATATCCAATACAATCGTTTCTGCTCCAGCATCCTTCGCTTCTTTAAAAGAACGTTGCAAAAAGGCATGCAGGCCCTTCTCTACTTCTTGATGGAGTGGCACTTGATATACTTTTGTTTCAGCTGCGTCTGAATGTATAAATGGCAATGCGATTGTTCCGATGAATAAAATGAGCAGAAAAACTGACCTAATCATTTTAGTCATTATTTTTTTCACCTCTCTCTACTGCCTATTATACTTACTATTTACGATTGAAGAAGCTTTTGGTTTCATTTTATGCAAAAAATTTATGAAAACTTTTATATTGTAGAATCATTGTGTGCTCCAATACTTAGTAAGTAAATTTTGTGTTTACAAAGTGATTGCAACCGTATCCGAGATGCTCGTCCTATGGGCGTTACTTAAACCCCTTCATTCGCTTCGCTGAAGTCCAGGGGCTTAAAGAGGAAACCCTTCGGAACGCGTCTGCATAAAAACAGATTCCCTTCCCGAAAACTAAAATAAACCGAAAATCCATTGATGGATTTTCGGTTTATAAGATATTACATTAATGGTTAAAGTCAAAATTCAATGTAGGCAGAAATTAGAATTTGCGTTTACGTGCCGCTTCCGATTTCTTTTTACGTTTTACACTTGGCTTTTCATAAAACTCGCGCTTTCTTACCTCTTGTATTGTACCACTCTTGGATACAGTACGTTTGAAGCGGCGAAGAGCGTCTTCAAGTGATTCATTTTTGCGAACGACTGTCTTAGTCATATCTCTTGTCCCTCCCTCCGAGCACACTTCGAAGCATAGCAGTTTGCTATGTACTATAGAATTATAACGTAAAAGTTTAATTAGGTCAATAAAAAACTAGTAGAATATTAATCAAAACTTCTCAAAGTAAATAAAAACCGCATCAATAATCAGCAGAAGACTGTAGACCTTGCATGATTGCGACACCCGAGCTAGCTCCGATACGCGTTGCTCCGACTTCGATCATTTTTTCAACATCTGCTAAGCTACGCACACCACCAGATGCTTTGACACCAATTTTTGGTCCAACTACGGAACGCATTAATTTCACGTCTTCTGGAGTCGCCCCACCTGTTGAAAAGCCTGTAGATGTTTTGACGAAGTCGGCACCCGCTAATACTGCAAGTTCACATGCTCTGCGTTTTTGAACATCGTTGAGTAAAGAGGTCTCAATAATCACTTTAACAATGGCTTTACCTTTTGACGCTGCGACTACGCCTTCGATATCTTGTTGTACTTGTTCAAGAAGTCCGCTGTGTAACGCCCCGATATTTAACACCATGTCGATTTCGCTTGCACCGTTATCAATGGCATTTTTCGTTTCAAAAATTTTCATTGCAGTCGTGCTTGCACCTAACGGAAAACCGATCACTGTACACACTTTGACAGCTGTTCCTTGCAATGTATCTGCTGCGGTTTTGACCCATGTCGGATTGATGCAGACGGAAGCAAATGCATACGTTTTTGCCTCTTCACATAGTTCTAGTACTTGCTCTTTCGTCGCATCAGCCTTTAGCAACGTATGATCGATATAAGCGGCATAATTTCTAGTCAATGAAAGCGCTCCTTTTTACGTTCGTTTCTAACAGTATAACAAAGCCTGTATTTTCTTGCACGAAAAAGACCACCCATTACAGGTGGCCATATTCAAATAATAAGCTTTTCGTCTTCTAGTATACGTACAGGCTGCCCTTCGTTATAAGGATACCCAGCTTTCGTAATTTTTACTCGCACGATTTGTCCAACCATTGATTCGTCAGCGGGCAAGACAACTTTCAGATAATTATCTGTATAGCCTTCGTAAAGATCTTGCTGTGGATCAAGTTTATAACGCTCTTCTGGAATCATTTCCAGTACTTCGCCTTCAAAACGTGAGGCATAGTCTTTCGCCAATTGATCGTTCAAAGTCAATAAACGGTGAACGCGTTCATTTTTAATACTTTCATCAATTTGATCTTCCATACGAGCTGCAGGTGTACCTGTTCTCTTAGAGTATGGGAACACATGCAGTTCAGAAAATTTATGATCGCGAATGAAATTATACGTCTCCATGAACTCTTCTTCTGTTTCGCCAGGGAATCCGACAATAACGTCCGATGTGATTGCGAGTTCGGGTAATGCTTCATTGAGACGAGTTAAACGCTCAGAGAAGAACTCCATCGTGTACTTCCGGCGCATACGCTTCAAAACAGTATTCGAACCGGATTGGATTGGGATATGTAAGTGACGGACAACGATATTGGATTCGCGTAAGACATCAATTACTTCATCTGTCAGTTGACTTGCTTCGATTGAACTGATGCGAAGACGTTTCAAACCTTTAACTTGGCTTTCTAAATCACGCAGTAATCGAGCAAGATTATAATCCTTCAAATCTTCACCATAACCACCTGTGTGAATACCTGTTAGAACGATTTCCAAATAGCCTGCATCGACCAATTGTTGCGCCTGATGAATAACTTCTTGTGGGTCACGTGAACGCATTAACCCTCTAGCCCATGGAATGATGCAGAACGTACAGAAGTTATTGCATCCTTCTTGGATTTTAAGTGAGGCACGTGTACGGTCTGTGAAGGAAGGGACATCCAATTCTTCATAGACACGATTTTTCATAATATTTCGTACTGCATTGATCGGCTGACGTTCTTCACGGAACTGTTCAATCAAACCAAGCAATTTCGTACGATCTTGCGTACCTACAACGATATCCACGCCAGGAATCGCCATAATTTCAGCAGGTGATGTTTGTGCGTAGCAACCTGTGACACAAATAACGGCATCGGGATTTTTACGGATCGCTCGGCGTATCACTTGGCGACTTTTTTTATCTCCCGTATTCGTTACTGTACATGTATTAATAACATAAACATCGGAATTTTTTTCAAAATCTACTCTCTCATAGCCTGCTTCTTGAAACAGTTGCCAAATTGCTTCTGTTTCATAGTGGTTCACTTTGCAACCTAGTGTATGAAAAGCAACTGAAGACATAAGCTGCTCACCTCTTTCATTCAAATTCATAAGACATGGCGGACAATGTATATAATGGGGCCGTTTCTGTACGTAAGATTCGCGGACCTAATGACACCGGAAGGAAACCAGCTTCTTGTAGTAAAACAGCTTCTTCTCTGGCTAATCCACCTTCAGGACCAAAAACAACGACTATCGATTGTCCATGATACACGTTTTTCAGCCGGTCTGCAATCTTATGTGGAACATCGCTTTTCGCGTCTTCTTCATCAGCGAATAACTTCACGTCAAACATTGCTGCATAATCAATCAATTGCTTAACCGTTTGAACTGGCAGGATTTCAGGTATTTCATTGCGATGGCATTGCTCCGCTGCTTCTTTAGCAATTTTTTGCAGTCGTTCAATACGCTTATCACTTTTTTTCGAATCCCACTTGACTATGGATCGACTAGCCGCTAACGGTATAAGCCTTTTCATACCGAGCTCAGTACCTTTTTGCGTGATTAAATCGAGTTTATCACCTTTAGGAAGACCACAAACAAGCGTTACAGAAACGGGCATTTCAGTTTGTTGAGTAAGTTCACAATGCTTGGAAACGACGACTTGATTGTCAAGGATTTCTTCAATCTTAGCAACCGATGCAATTCCACCATAAACGGTTAGTATTTCTTGTCCCGCGATCATACGCATCACTTTGATAATATGTTTACTATCATCTCCGCTAATCACCGCACGGTTTCGTTCATCAAATGGCTGATCAAGAAAATAGCGTTGCATGATTATTCACGACCTTTACGAGCAATGATTGCTACCCAATCTTCCATCAGTACCGTTTCAACGATTTCAAATCCGTGTGACATCAAGTCATTGCGTACTTCATCGCGCTTTTGGCCGATGATTCCAGATGTGATAAACAAGCCGCCTGGTTTGACAAGATCAAAGGCATCTTTTGAGAAGGACATAATAATGTCAGCCAAAATATTCGCAATGATCAAGTCTGGTGGATCTTCTATCGCATCTAGTAAATTCGCTTTTAGTACAGTAATCCGGTCATCTACATGATTGTAAGCAACGTTTTCTTGTGCTGCACGAACCGCCACTTCATCTAGATCAAGCGCCGTAATTTGTTTCGCACCGAGCAATGCAGCACCGATTGCAAGCACGCCTGAGCCAGTTCCGACATCAACGACCGTTTGATGAGGTTGCAAATATTTCTCTAACGCCTGCAAACATAGCACAGTTGTAGGGTGTGTTCCCGTACCAAATGCCATTCCCGGATCCAACTCAATGATTAGTTCATCCGTTTCAACCGGTGTATAGTCTTCCCATGTCGGCACGATTGTAAAACGTTTAGAAATTTTTACCGGATGATAATACTGTTTCCACGAATTCTCCCAGTCTTGCTCATCTACTTCTGTGATGCCGATCGTAAAGCGTCCCGGATCCAATGAAAACTGACGGAGTCCTTCAATTTCGAGTTCAAGCTCTCGGACGGTTTCGTTGATGAAACTATTCACCGGCAAATACGCTTTAATAATGACACCTTCACTTGGAAAGTCATCCTTATCTAATGCATAGAGTTCACCGTAGACATTGACTCGTTCTTTATCGGGTTCTTCGGAATCTTCAATAACGACTCCGCTCGCTCCTGCTTCGTGCAGGATATTCGCCACCGCTTCGGTAGCCTCATGCGTCGTGTGGACGGAAACTTCAGACCATTTCACAGTTGTTCAATCCCTTCATTCGCCTTTGAAAGTACGTTTAATTTTGTCAAAGAATGAGCTGGAATACTCATCCGGTGATTCGCCTTCAATGGAGGCAAACTCACGCAGTAATTCCTTTTGTTTCTCTGTCATTTTCTTCGGTGTTGCCACTTTAACAATGACGTGCTGATCTCCTACACCATGACCATGAACGTTTGGAACTCCTTTACCACGCAAACGGAAATTTGTACCGTTTTGTGTACCCGCTGGGATTTTCAACTTCACTTTACCGTGCACAGTCGGAACTTCCAATTCATCTCCAAGTGCAGCTTGTGGGAATGTCAATGTAAGTTCTAGAATAATATCGTCTTCTTCTCGAATAAAACGATTATGTGGACGTACATTAAAGACAATATATAAGTCTCCTGGAGGTCCGCCGTTAATTCCCGCTTCCCCTTGGCCACCTACGCGTAAACGCTGACCTTGGTCTACTCCTGCAGGAATGCTTACTTTAATGACTTTATTTTTCGTTACGCGACCTTTACCATAACATGTCGTACATTTTTCAGGAATGATTTTACCCGTTCCTTGACATGTCGTACATGTTCTACGATTCACTACTTGACCAAATGGTGTGTTTTGCGTAACGGAAACTTCACCAGCACCATTACACGTTGTACATGTTTTGACACTTGTACCTTTTTTAGCACCTGTTCCGTCACATGTAGAACATTCTTCTTCACGTGGAATTTCAATCTCTGTCTCTTTACCAAAAATTGCATCCATGAAATCTACAGTCATCGTATATTGAAGATCGTTACCTTTTTGCGGCGCGTTCGGATCTCTTCTTCTCGCACTACCACCAAAGAACGTACTGAAAATATCTTCAAAACCGAAACCTTCTCCACCACCGCCACCGAATCCGCCAAACCCTTGTCCAGGTCCAGCATGGCCATACTGGTCATATTCCGCGCGTTTGTTCTCGTCGCTTAATACTTCGAATGCCTCAGTTACTTCTTTAAATTTCACTTCTGCATCATCCGCTTTATTCAAGTCTGGATGGTATTGCTTGGATAATTTTCGATACGCTTTACGGATTTCTTCCTTCGTTGCGGATTTAGAAACTCCTAGCACATCATAATAATCTCTTTTACTCATTTCCTGCACCCCTCATCGCATTTTACCTGTGGTCCATTGTACCATGTTGAACCGATTTTTGTTATGTTAACGAACGAAAAAGTCAAAGCCGGAATTCGGACTTTGACTTTTCCGTCAATAGCTATTTCAATTCAATTACTTTTTGTCTTTGTCTTCTACTTCTTCAAAGTCAGCATCTACTATGCCATCGTCTTCTGTACCTGCTTCACCTTGTGCTGCTTGTGCTTCCGCAGCAGCTTGCTCATACAATTTCACAGAAAGTGCTTGTACTAAACCGTCTAGTTTTTCTTTCTTTTCGCGTATTTGCTCAAGATCTCCAGATTCATTAGCAGTTTTTAGTTCTTCTAAAGCTACTTCTGCTTCTTTCACTTCAGCTTCGTCCACTTTACCTTCTAGATCTTTAAGTGTCTTTTCTGCCATGAATACTAGCTGATCTGCTTCGTTGCGTAATTCTGCTTCTTCTTTACGCTTCTTGTCTTCTTCAGCATGCGCTTCTGCATCTTTAACCATTTGATCGATCTCTTCATCAGAAAGGCCTGAACTAGACTGGATCGTGATGTTCTGTTCTTTTTGAGTACCTAGATCTTTCGCCTTAACATTTACGATACCGTTTTTATCAATATCGAATGTTACTTCGATTTGTGGAACGCCACGTGGAGCTGGTGGAATATCCGTCAATTGGAAACGACCTAATGTTTTGTTGTCAGTTGCCATTGGACGCTCACCTTGTAATACGTGAATGTCTACTGCTGGCTGATTATCAGCCGCTGTTGAGAACACTTGTGATTTACTTGTAGGGATTGTCGTGTTGCGGTCAATCAATTTAGTGAAGACAGACCCCATTGTTTCAATACCTAAAGAAAGTGGAGTTACGTCTAGTAATACAACGTCTTTTACATCCCCTGTAATGATTGAACCTTGAACAGCCGCACCCATTGCTACAACTTCGTCTGGGTTAACGCCTTTGAATGGCTCTTTCCCTGTTGCTTTTTTGATAGCTTCTTGAACCGCTGGAATACGAGTAGATCCACCAACAAGAATGACGCGATCGATTTCAGATGGAGATAGGTCTGCATCTTTAAGTGCTTGACGTGTAGGTACCATAGAACGCTCTACAAGATCTGCAGTTAACTCATCGAACTTACCGCGAGTCAATGTGATTTCTAAGTGAAGTGGTCCTGCCTCTCCCGCTGTAATGAACGGTAGTGAAATTTGAGTGGATGTTACACCAGACAAATCTTTCTTCGCTTTTTCCGCTGCATCTTTCAAGCGTTGCATTGCCATTTTATCTTTTGAAAGGTCGATTGAATTTTCTTTACGGAATTCTTGTACTAAATAGTCCATGATGATTTCATCAAAATCGTCACCGCCAAGTTTGTTGTCACCTGCAGTTGAACGTACTTGGAATACACCGTCACCAAGTTCAAGGATTGATACGTCAAACGTACCACCACCTAGGTCATAGACAAGAATCGTTTGATCTTCATCTGTTTTATCTAAACCGTATGCAAGTGCTGCTGCAGTCGGCTCGTTGATAATACGCTCTACTTCTAGACCTGCAATTGTTCCAGCATCTTTTGTTGCTTGACGCTGCGCATCGTTAAAGTAAGCAGGTACAGTAACTACAGCCTTCGTTACTTTCTCGCCTAGATATTCTTCTGCATAGCCTTTCATGTATTGAAGGATCATCGCAGAAACTTCTTGTGGAGAATATTCTTTGCCGTCAACTTCTACTTTATAGTCCGTACCCATATGTCTTTTCACAGACATGATTGTGTTTGGATTCGTGATTGACTGGCGCTTCGCAACTTCCCCTACTTGACGCTCGCCATTTTTGAATGCAACGACCGATGGAGATGTACGGTTACCTTCTGGGTTCGGAATAACTTTTGCTTCTCCACCTTCATATACTGCTACTACTGAGTTTGTTGTACCTAAGTCAATACCAATAATTTTACTCATGTTTAATTTTCCTCCTAGATTATCCATACATTAGATTATATTTATTTAGTTTATTCGTTCACTTTAACCATTGAAGGACGTAGAACGCGATCCTTCAGCTTATATCCTTTTTGCAGTTCTTCTAAAACAATACCTGACTCTTTATCTTCATCATGGTCTGTCATGACTGCTTGGTGGAAGTTTGGATCAAACGCTTGATCCAGTGCAGGAATTTCTTCCAAGCCTTCCGATTTTAACGCATCTACCAATGAACGGTAGACCATGTCCATGCCCGTAAGAAGTGATTGTGTTTCTGCTTCTTTCGCTTCAACAGAAAGTGCACGTTCGAAGTTATCAAGGACTGGTAAAATATTTACCATTACGCTTTGCGCACGATATGTTTGCAACGCTTGGTAATCAAGTGAAGCGCGTCGTTTGACGTTTTCCATATCAGCTAAGACGCGTAGTCTTTTGTTCTCTTCTTCTTCAAGAGCTTTCGTTAGTTCATCTATTTTTTTTGCTTGCTCATCCTCTTCAGTAACTTCTACAACCTCTTCTGGCTGTTCAGTCGTTTCGGTAAGTTCTTCGTCAGATTCTACTTCGTTCATTTCAACTTCTTGTTTGTTAAGCTCTTCTTTTTCCGTCACGTGTCTTGCCTCCTGTCTGTTTCTTGTCCGATAGTCATTCGATTGAGTGCAGTGGATAAATCGCTACTTAAAGTATCGAGTAACGTGATCACTCTTGCATAATCCATACGCTTCGGACCGATAATTGCAATGGAACCTTCCATATTCTCTCCTGCAGAGTATGTGGAAGTAATGACGCTATACTCTTCCATTTCAATTACTTTGTTCTCAGAACCAATTCGAACTTGGATACCTTTCCCTTTTTTCTGAAAAAGATCCATCGCCGGATTGCCTTTTTCAATTAGTTCAAAGAATGATTTCATTTTTTGAAAATCATGAAATTCAGGTTGTTTCCACATATTCAATTTCCCACCGAAGTATAGACGTTCTTCAGGTTCTACGGCAATCGCTTGCTGTAAGGAACTAAATAGTTGTTCGGCTTGATGAATATGTTGTTCGAATACATGTTTCGCTTCTTGTAATAACTTTTGTTGCAACTGGACGAGCGAAGTGCCTATTAGGCGTTCATTTAAAATATTGACCGTCTTTTCGATTTCCGAAGCAGTGAGACCTGGCGGGACATCAAATATTCGATTTTCCACATGCCCATTATCTGTGACGATAATCGCAACTGCCCGTTGTTGATCCAATGGAACAATAGAAAACTTTTTGACGGCGTGCGTCGATGTATCCGGTCCAAGTAGAATCGATGTGTAATTCGTTAACTCTGATAAGATCGTTGCAGACTTCCGAATTAACTCTTCAGATTCCCCTACTTTGTCATGAAACAATGTACGCAGTTGCAAGCTGTCTTCTATAGCTAACGTCTGTGGTTGCAATAAATGGTCCACAAAAAATCGATAGCCCTTTTCAGAAGGTACTCTTCCAGATGATGTGTGAGTCTTTTCTAAATAACCCATATCCTCCAGATCCGCCATGTCATTCCGAATGGTTGCCGAACTAAATGGCGCTTCCGGCTTCTTTGACAGTTGCCTCGAACCCACAGGCTGTGCAGACTCGATAAAATCTTTCACTGTCAATTGTAGTATGAGCAATTGTCTGTTTGTCAACATGATCATCACTCCTGTTAGCACTCTTTAACTTTGAGTGCTAATACTACTCATAATTTATCAAATTCTGTTTTAGCTGTCAACGATTCAAACTCATAGTTCCAGTAAAAATTGTTCAAACACATGATTTCCTTGAAAAACGCCTTTTCGAGTTAAGCAAAGACGACCTTCTTTTTGCTGTAAAAGTCCTTGGTTTTGCATACTTTCGATTGGTTTACCGAATACATCTTGTATAGATGTTGCAAATTTTTCTTTAAAAAGCTCAATCGATACTCCTTCAATCTTTCGCAAACCTAAAAACATTTCTTCTTCCATTGATTCAGCTAACGTCACGGTATGCGTTTCCTTAACAGGTAAGCGGCCGGCTTCTAGTTGCTCAATATAATGTCGTAACGGGCCTACATTTGCATAGCGCTGTGTACCAAGAAAGCCATGCGCACCGGCACCAATCCCTGCATACTGCGCATTCTCCCAATAAATTAAGTTATGGAATGACGGTGAACCTGGAACCGCGAAATTGCTAATTTCATATTGCCGTCGATTTGCTGCATTCATCCGATCAATCACCATAGCGAACATTTCAGCTTCCGCGTCAACGCCTGGCAACGGCAATTTCCCTTTCGCCATCCGATTATAAAAGACGGTTTTCGGCTCAACAATCAATGAATAAGCAGAGTAATGCGGAAGATTGAGTGCCAATGCACGATCCAACGTTTCTTCCCACTCTTTCACTGTTTGCGTTGGTAATGCGTACATTAGGTCGATACTAATGTTTTCGAACCCAATCGCGCGTGCTGTAGAAATCACACGTTCCACATCGTCGTTTGAATGTGTTCTACCGATTTGATTCAAGAGACGATCATTAAATGATTGCACACCAATGGATAAACGATTGACTCCTTTTTCTTTCAAAATCGCAAGCTGTCCTTCTGATAAGTCATCTGGATTCGCTTCCGTAGTGAATTCACGTAACTTCTTAACGTCGATATACTGCGCGACGATCGTCAGTAAGCGGTCAAGTTGCGTAACGTTTAGTGCTGTTGGTGTACCGCCACCGAGAAAAACAGTTTCTACCTCTTCAAATGAATGTCCTGCTTCTTGCATCAGTTGAAATTCCTTGCCAATTGATTCGATATATTGATCAACAGGCTGATTTTTCAAAAACACTTTATTGAAATCGCAGTAATGACAAATTTGCTGGCAAAACGGTATATGAATATACACTCCTCGCATGCTGCCACTTCCTTTTACTTAAGTATGTAAACGTCAAAAAGAGGGCGTGTCTGCCCTCTCTTTTGTATGTTAATCTTCGTCCATCTTCAAGACAGCCATGAACGCCTCTTGAGGCACTTCGACCGAACCGACTTGCTTCATCTTCTTCTTACCTTCTTTTTGCTTTTCAAGAAGTTTACGTTTACGAGAAATATCTCCACCGTAACATTTCGCCAAGACGTTCTTACCCATCGACTTGATCGTGGAACGAGCAACAATTTTTTGACCGATTGCCGCCTGTACTGGCACTTCAAACTGCTGTCTTGGAATGAGTGACTTTAATTTTTCTACAATTGCTTTACCGCGTTCATAACTAAAGTCATTATGGACGATGAAGCTGAGCGCATCGACTGTTTCACCATTCAAAAGGATATCCATCTTCACAAGTTTCGATCGCTTGTAGCCAATTAACTCGTAGTCAAGCGATGCGTAACCTTTAGTGCTTGATTTTAATTGGTCAAAGAAGTCATAGACAATCTCGGCTAATGGCAATTCATAGATGACATTCACACGTGTGCTGTCCATATAGTCCATCGTTTTGAACTCTCCACGCTTTTGTTGGCATAGCTCCATAACTGCGCCTACGTAATCGTTAGGCACCATGATGGATGCTTTAACATAAGGTTCTTCTACATAATCCACCTTTTGTGCAGGCGGCATCATCGAAGGGTTGTCGACATTCATCGATGAACCATCCGTTAAATTTACTTTATAAATAACACTTGGTGCTGTCGTGATTAGATCAATTTTGAATTCACGTTCGATACGCTCTTGGATGATTTCCATATGTAATAGCCCTAGGAAACCACAGCGATAACCAAATCCAAGTGCTTGTGATGTCTCTGCTTCATATTCTAAGGCGGAATCATTTAACTCAAGTTTTTCAAGCGCCTCACGTAAATCATTATATTTTGACGTATCAATTGGATACAATCCACAGAACACCATCGGATTCATCCGACGATAGCCTGGCAATGCTTCAGGTGCGGGGTCAGTAACAAGTGTAATCGTATCCCCGACTCGTGTATCCCCTACGTTTTTAATAGATGCAGATAAGAATCCAACATCTCCTACCGTTAATTCTTCACGTGGAGAAATTGTCGGTGTGAAAACGCCTGTTTCCAACACTTCAAATTCTTTACCTGTTGCCATCATACGGATTTTATCGCCTGGTTTTACTTTTCCTTCGACGATTCGGATGTTAACGATAACACCTTTATATTGATCATAATGGGAATCGAAAATTAGCGCTTTTAGCGGGGCATCTGGATCTCCCTCAGGTGCTGGTACTTTTTCTACAATTTGTTCAAGGATTTCTTCAATACCAATACCTGCTTTTGCTGAAGCAAGAACCGCTTCAGATGCATCCAGTCCGATAACGTCTTCAATTTCTTGTTTGACTTTCTCAGGATCTGCGGCTGGTAGGTCGATTTTGTTGATGACGGGAAGAATCTCCAAGTCATTATCCAGCGCTAAATAAACGTTAGCTAATGTTTGGGCTTCTATTCCTTGCGCTGCGTCTACTACGAGGATTGCTCCTTCACAAGCAGCCAAACTTCGTGACACCTCATACGTGAAATCGACGTGTCCTGGTGTATCGATTAGGTGGAACGTATACTCTTCACCATTTTTTGCATTGTATGTTAACTGGACGGCATTTAATTTTATCGTGATGCCACGTTCGCGCTCCAAGTCCATAGAATCCAAAGTTTGTGATTTCAAATTACGTTTGCTTACCGTTTCAGTTTTTTCCAAAATACGATCAGCTAAAGTTGATTTCCCATGATCGATATGGGCAATAATTGAAAAGTTTCGTATATTCTTCTGACGTGCTGCTCTTTGCTCTTGATTCATCCATGTTCACTCCTACACATACGTACCTATTTAAGCTACTTGAATTATAGCAGTGAACTGTACAGACTTCAATATCTGAGCTGTTATTGCGCCATCAGTAAGGCAGAAATAGATTCCCCCATGACAGAAAGTGAGTGATTTAGTTCAACTTCAGTATTACCGACGCCGCCTAGTTCCACTAAAATCATACTAGTGTCTAGGTCCTGATTATATTTACCGTCTACACCACGACCGCCTTTGATGATGATTTCTCGCGTAATGCCAGGCACGCGTTTTTCCAATTCATTCTTCAACTGTTTCGTTTTCGTCAAATTCTTATTATAATACGGATGCTCTCTCCCGATAACGAACGCAATTTTGGCATAGCGTTGTCCACCATGGGTAATCGTCGTTCTAGCAGGTCCTAACGAGTCTCTATGCAGATCAATGACTAAATCATACGGCTGATTACGTACTTTTTCTTCTACATACGGGCGAATAGCTGCGTACGATCGGTGATAAGGTATTTTCTTTTGCTGCATGATTTTGGTTATATCAATATCCAATTGTTCCGCTGTGATACCGTGGACGAGTAAATTATCTTTTAATTTGGCGCCCATTTTCAAAATATTTTCGGAATGATGAGAAGCTGAAACTTTTCCATTGACTGCTTTCGTAATCGGTTCATAAGCTTCATGGGAGTGAGCAGAATAAATCAATACACGCCCTTCCACTTTAGGTTTCATATCTTCTTCTAGCACATTGGATGCATAAACAATCATGCTCGGTTCCTTTAAAGAGAAGGTGGATGGATTAGTCGACTGCTTCGGTAGGAACTGCAGAACTACTGGGAAGATGAATAAAATGAAAATGAAGCTCATCCAGATTTGCAAGGTTTTTTTCATTGGGATCCCTCCATCTTCCACTCTATGCAGAAGAAAAAAGGTCAATGACTGGATTAGCTTTTTACTTTATGAATCCAATCCACTAATGAACTGGACAATGCAGATGCATAATTTGCAACCCATGAATCAATTTCTTTAGGCGAGATAAAAGTAGCAAGTTCTTGTGCGGTTAACACTTCCTCAAACAATTGAACGCGCTCGTCATGTGTCCACGATGACCAATCTCCGAAAATGGGTGCGAGTGACCTCCGATCAGCATCTGTTTTTATACGCTGGGGAAAGCGCCCCGTAGCGAGCTTCGAAGACGGCATATCTGACTCTTCAATTTTCGCCGCAATATAGCCAAACATCGTGTCGATTGCATCTGCCACAAGTACAGGTCCATCGACGACGGTTGGGACGCCAATTGCGATTACAGGAATTCCTAAGCTCTTCTCTGATAACTCTTTACGGCTATTCCCCACTCCGGATCCCGGATGAATACCAGTATCCGTCAATTGGATCGTCCGACAAAGACGTGAACTACTTCTAGCAGCGAGTGCATCCACAACAATCACCACATCGGGCTTTACCTGCCCTACAATGGCTTTAACAAACGAAGCTGTTTCCAAGCCCGTTTGAATCGTCACACCTGGAGCGTAGACAATGATGTCACTTTCATCTGATTCATAATAGTCAGGAATGACTTCTTTCACGTAATCCATCGTTAACGGACCGACCGCATCTGGTGTAATATCGCGATTACCAAGACCGATTAATAACATCTTCTTTGCCTGATTTGGTAGCTTTTCTTCGATTAACAGCGACATTTTCTCCACAACTAACGTACATAGTTTCTGTATTTCATCCATTTCGTGAACAGCGAGTGTCGGAACAGTCAATGTGATGTAGGTTCCTTTCGCTTTGCCGATTTCTTCTTCGCCTTCTGCATTCACTTTTACTGTTGTCGCCTTTATACGTCCTAGTGTTTGTTCTTCTACTTCAATACCAGACTTTTTCTTTAAAGCTTTCTCTTCACCCGCACTCTGATGCCTAACAAATTCATCACTTTCATCGATCAAATCTGTACGATAATAATTGATTTCGCTCATTAATTTCACCTCTATCCAACAGTTTGTACCAAAATCTCACGTTTATTCGAAAATATATTGCTGTAAAGTCTAAATCCTTTACCTTTTTTTCTTGCATTATCTCGCTAGCTTTGTTAAAATTGTGCTTGTTGTAAAGAGATGTCCGGATGATTGTGGAAACACTCTTGCTATACCTAAAAGCTGGAGGTGAATTAAATGCCAAACATTAAAGGTGCTATCAAACGCGTTAAACAAAGTACTGCTGCTAACGTGCAAAACTCTCATGTGAAAGCTTCTATGCGTACTGCAATCCGTAAAGCGGATGCTGCTATTCTTGCAAACGAAGAAAACGCACAAGAATTAGTGAAAGTTGCTGTGAAAAAATTGGACACTGCTGCTCGTAAGGGTCTTATCCATAAAAACACTGCTGCTCGTCAAAAATCACGTCTAACTAAAAAAGCTCAATAAAACATGTAAAGACTGCCTCTTCGTGACGGCAGTCTTTTTTATACGTGCTTATAAGCCATTCATTAGAAATAATTCTAGTCTTCTCTGTCGGTTACCACTCGTTGTCTTTAATTGAAGATCAATCGTCGCTAAGTCATTTAACGCTTTTAATAGAATCGGTAACGGCGGAAGATTGCGCTGCATCATTAATTTAACGCGGTACGGGTGAATATGAAGCGTTGTCGCTATCTGTTGTTGTTGGTAGCCTTTTTTCCGTAAATTAACGACATGGATCATTAAACGCACTTGACTGGCAATTAAAGAAGTCAGCATGATCGGCTCTTCTCCATTACGTATTAAATCATGATAGACCGCTAAAGAATCAGCTTTTTTTCCATTAACAAATGAATCAGTCAGTCGGAAAACATCCATTTCAGGTGTTCGCGCGACTAATTGTTCGATCATGTCGATCGTAACAGTTCCTTTGAAAGCTAAATACGCAGCAATCTTTTCCACTTCAGTAGAAATTGTCAAAAGATCAGTACCCGCCATATCCATAAGAAATGCAGCTTCGCTTTTCCCAAATATAATTCCTATATCTTTCCCTTGTTGCATAATCCATGTTGTCAAATCTTGTCCTTGTAATGTGACGCCTTCTACAACAACCGCGTGCTTCTTCATCTTCTTCGTAATTTTCTTACGTGCATCCAATTTTTCATAAGGTGCAATAAACACGACGGTAGCTGTCGGTGAGGGATTTTCTAACCACTTCTCAAGCAACTCCAATTGATGGTTTTGCTTTTCTTTCGATTGATCTGTTGCTTTTAGAAACGAACAATTTTTTGCGACAATTAGTTTATGATCAACCAAGAAAGGTAATTCATCCGCCACTTCAAGAACGGCTTGAATCGGAATTTCTTCCAAATCAAAACGATTCACTTCAGCAGACGTCATGCCAGGCACCGCACGTATCAATTTCTTTACAGTTTCATCCAGCAAATGCTGTTCCGTTCCTGTCAGCAAATAAACTGGCTGCACATCGCCTTTTTCAATTGCACTCCAGATTTTTGTAACCATTTTGTTCACCTCAACTAACCATTTCTCTATCCAGTATCGTATCATTTCTTTACGTAAAATCCTTTAGTAACTATACATGAAAAAAGCGAAGTTCTCCATACTAGCAACAAAAGGAGGTCTTTTTTATGAAAAACCGTAAGAACAACAAAGTGACACCGAAAAAGAATGAGAAGGAAGAGATTTCAATGGAATTGGCGGAGATTGGTAATTTGCAGCCGAAACAGGAGCCTATGACGCCGAATCATCGTGAAACCGCGGAGAAAGATCGGTATTATTGAGATTTTGTCGTTGTTCGACTTAGTTTAAGTGACTGGATTTGGTAAGGCTCAGCTTTTTAGCCTCGCTTCGGAATGTTGGGAATTCCCCCACAAAGAGCCAACTAGCAAAATTCGCTAGTTGGCTCTTTGTTTCGTTCGACCCCGCAGTTGTGCCTTCGCTTTTTGAGTACAGTGTAGTTTTGGTAGTCTTTGATACAGTGGAAAACCAGTTTGTGTTGGATCGTTGCTCGACTTTTTCACGGTACTTAAGTTAGTAAAGGTCGGCTTACTATCACCGCTTCGGCACGTGGGGGATTGCCTCCCGCAGTTGTGCCTTCGCTTTTTGAGTACAGTGTAGATTTAGTAGGCTTTGGTACGGGGAAAAATCAGTTTGTGTTGGATCGTTGCTCGATTTATTTCCGACACTGAAGTCAGTAAAGGTCGGCTTACTATCACCGCTACGGCACGTGGGGGATTGCCTCCCGCCAGGAGCCAACAAGCGAAGGTCGCGCTAGTTGTCTCCTGGCTTCGGCTGACCCCGCAGTTGTGCCTTCGCTTTTTGAGTACAGTGTAGTTTTAGTAGGCTTTGATACATAGTAACATACACTTTTAAACTTTAAAGTACTATGTTACTTACTTCTCTTCACTAAACGAAGGCGCCTTACAAGCGGTAGGCGGAGCGATAAGACAGATAGGTGCTCTTCCTATCTGGCTTATTGCGGGAGCCATCCGCTAGCACCGAAGTGGGTACAGTGGGAATCGAAAGTACTTGTCGTTTCCGTTTTCGTAAGGTTTATTCTCTTGCCTTGTACCCCATTCACATCACCAGTCTTTGAACAAATTGTGTCATCGTTCATGGAAGATGCTTTAAACTGCGATTTTTATGGATTTTTCGTTCACTTTCATCTATACTTAGTATGGAATTAGGAGGTGTAGCAATGAATGAATTTGAACATGATGTTCAATCAAAACGTAATGATGCGATTGACTCAGGCATTGGCTTTGGTGTAGCGTTTATCGGTTTTTCTTTAATTTTTGTTATTGCTACGATCATCGATATCGTTGCCCGCTAATCAATATTGGATAAAATAGACACAACCGTTTATATACGGCTGTGTCTATTTGCTTTTCGAGATATTATCTGGAAGACGAAATCGTGTAGGATTCTCCTTTTATACGAAGTTCAATGGTGCCATTCTCTGCCGTAGATAAATACGGAATGCCATGTTCCTCAAAGCGCTCAGTGACTTCTGCGTGAGGATGACCGTACCTGCTGTTTCGACCTGCTGAGATGAGGACCAGTTCAGGCTTCAGGAAACGCACAAATGCTTCAGTACTAGACGTTTTACTGCCATGGTGACCTGCTTTTAAAATAACTCGTCCGAAGTCTGTTGTCTGATAACGTCCCAACATCCTATATTCGCCAGCCATTTCTAAATCTCCCGGAAATATACATGTCAACTCTCCATTCGCCATTACAAGCACTAATGAACTGTCATTGCCTTCATAGCGCCTTTCTTCAGGTGCCACATATTGAAATTGATAACCACCAAGGGACCAATGCTCACCTTCCCCAACTAATCGAAGGGGAATCTTTTGTTGCTGCGCTATACGCAAGACATCGACCATGGACTTCCCTTGTTCGCTTCCTGGCGGGGTATTAATTTCCTTTACACGCAACTCTTCTAACACTTCATCTGCACCTTCCATATGATCAGCATCGTCATGCGTGATGATCAAGCGATCAATTGTAGTAATTCCTTTTGCTTTTAAATAAGGCACCACAATATTACGTCCGACTTCAAACGGTTGATCGGGCGTCTTCCAATTCTTTTCACCGAAACGAACAACACCTCCTGTATCGATGACATAGACTGCTTTACGAAAAGGCAGTTCAATAATCGTGCTATCCCCTTGTCCGACGTCGACATAGGATACAATAACATCTCGATGCAACACCGGCTTGATTTCCAAGTAGAGCGCTGGCAGTAGAAGACAGACAATACCGAGGACAATTGATTTTCTTCTCTCAAGACAAACGAAGAAGATCAAAACACCGATAACAGCGAATGTCGCGCCCCACCCATCTGGTTGCCCTGGTGTCCATAGTTGATAAGGCAACGAAGCAAGCCATGACGTCATACTCCCAATCCACTGCCGAATCGGTTCATAAATGAAAAATAGAATATGAGCAAGTGGAGGCACTAGATAACTGCAGGCAAGCAAAAGCAAATTCGCCGGTAAAATAACAACTGAATACAACGGTACATAAAACAAATTAACAATAAAAGAAGATATCGATAGTTCATAAAAATGATAAAGCAAAATTGGATAAAGTGCGATTTGCGTAATGACGGTCACTAGAAACGACACATGCAAATTATGTTTAGCGTCACCCAAAATAGCAGATGAATATAGCAAAGAAAAAGCTGCCAAATAAGATAATAGAAAGCCAGGCTGAAAAACGATATACGGCTGTGATATCATAAACAACATCGCACTCATCGCTAACGCATCGTCTAGCCGCAAACGAAGATTCCCTGATAAAGCCAACAGCATAATCATCGTCACAGTTACCGCACGCCAAACAGACGGAGCACCACCCGCGATACAAGCGTAAAGCGGCAAAAAGAACAATAAACAATATGTGACCCACTCTTTACGAAAACCGACGCGTAGTAAAATCGCCCGTATGAAAAACGTCAGTAATCCAATATGCAAGCCAGAAATAGCAAATAAATGGGTAATACCAAGTGTTCGGTACTCCACTTGCAACGATGAATCCATTCCCGTACGATCACCAATTAGTAACGCCTCCGCTTCCGTAACGAGCGTACTTGGGAAACGACTTCTAATATGCTGTTTAATGTTTGAGCGGTAGTGAGACAAGCGAGAACGAATCGTTGCTAATGGTACATTGGCTTGGATCTCTGTAATTTCAAGAATGCCTGCAGCACCATTCATCCGCAAATACCGTGCCATATCAAACGCATAATCATGTGCGGCTGGTTCCATTTCTTTCTGCATGACTTCTGCTGTAAATTGGAAGGTCGCTAAATTAATCGATTGAAACAATTCTTTTTGACGTTCGGATTCAAGCGGATACATCATATAGACTACCGTGCCATCTGAAATGCGTGCGAAGCCTTTCACTTTACCGCCGTCCATTTTCACTTGGTCATGCCAAACAAAGGTAACAATAGAAGAACCGTCAGGGAGAGTGTTTGTTTTACTAGAGAAATAAAAAAAGGAGAGACCTACAATTGTGGTGCACAGAAAGAGATGAAGATAGTCTTTACGTAGAAAGAAAAAAGGTACTAGGAATAGTAAGTTAAGTAATAAAAGCGATCCTGAAAGCTCAGCTGCAAATGCAGAAATCGCTATAGGAATCGCTATATACATCCATCGTATCGATCGGATTAATTGCCAAATAAATGATTCACCCTTCGCGAAAGGGCATCCAGTTCTTCATCATTTGCGCCAAGTGCTTGCATTTTCGTTAACATTTCGCCGAACAATGCAAATTTTTCTCCACTCGCGAAGTCTATCGAACGATTATCAAATGGTACTTTTTCTGTAATTACACCTGCTTGTGCAAACAACTCGATCGCATAGTCGCTATTGCGGTAATCTTCGGCATAGTTGACGCGTTCTATTCCCGCTTGAATCAATGCTTTACTACACTGTAGACAAGGGAAATGTGTCACATAAATCGTGGCACCTGCAACAGGTATGCCGTATTTTGCACACTGCAATAATGCGTTCATTTCCGAATGAATAGTCCGTACGCAATGATTATCTACTACATAACAGCCATGTTCGATACAGTGATCGCCACCTGATATCGATCCATTATAGCCGCCAGCAATAATTCGCTGATCGCGCACTAAAATGGAACCAACAGACAAACGCGTACACGTGCTACGCATCGCCAGTAGATGACTTTGCGCCATGAAGAACTGATCCCAAGTAATTCGCTCCATACGGTCGCCTCCATCAATTAAGTGTGATAAATAATTCTAGTTTTTCAAATGTTTTATCGCCAATTCCGGAGACACTTTTTAAATCATCCAGTTGCAAAAATGCTCCGTGCTCTTCTCTATATTGTACAATGGCCATCGCTTTCGACGGACCAATACCCGGCAAGGTTTGAAAATCGCTTTCACTGGCTGAATTTATATTGACCTTCGTGGTCGCGCCGTCAGTAGACCCACTAGCGACTGGCTGCTCAAACGTAGGCGGCTGTTCACCCACAATCGGTACATAGACGACAGCTTCATCTGTCAATCGCTGTGCGTGATTTAAAAGCCGTGTATCCGCTTGTTCAGTATAGCCACCCGCTTGATCGACCGCATCTAATAGACGGTCACCTTCACGCATCGAATAGAGTCCGGGATGTTTTACAGCTCCCTTGACATCCACGAGAATAGCGGCCGACACAGCTTCCGCGACGAGTTCAACAGGCGCTTCGACTTCTTGTATATCTGGTAGTGTTTCAATCGGTTCAAATAGGGATTGTCCATGTTCTTCGGATAGCGGATCCGATGGTTCTCGGGGAAAGAACAAAACGATGGAAAGTACAGCGATTGCTGCAATAGGAATGATCAATTTACGCCACTTTTCGGTAAGGAATGATCGGATATTCAACAACCCTTTCTTTCAGCACCGTATGGAGTCTCCCTAACTATACCCGATTGTCTCCTTCTTGAGAAGGACTATTTACGCACTTGGAAGAATATTCTCTCACTTTCTTCCTCCGGCGGTTCGTCTTCCCAATCTGCAAAAATCCGCTCTATTTGAAAACCTGCTGCATTAAGCATTTCAATATATTCAGTAACAGCAAATGAACGCTGTGTATGTACTTCGTCAAATCGTCTGTACAATCCATTTTCCTGACGCACAAAAAATGCTAGCTCCGAATAAATTGAATGTTCCATTTCGCCAGGTACCGTCTGCCAAACATACGTAATCCGACGATTATCGAAGACGAAAGGTCCTTCCAAGAAAATCTCATCCATTTTAAATAAGGAATGAACGTCAAAAAGCAGTACGCCCCCCTTTGAAAGGGCTTTATAAACGCGACGGAATGTTTCTTCCACATCCGCTTGATTTATAACGTAATTCAGCGAATCAATTGAAATAATTGCCGCATCATACATTCCATCCACTTCTAATCGTTGCATCGGTTGCTCTTTAAAATCGATTGCAAGCCCAAGTGACTTCGCCCGATTAGCCGCAACTTCAAGCATATTAGCAGACAAGTCGATGCCTGTGACATGGGCTCCTTGTTTTGCAAGCATCGCTGAAAGCAAGCCCGTGCCGCAACCAATATCCAAGACTTTTTTCCCTATAACGCCAGCAGACGCCAAATCGAGTAACTCGACATAGGCGTCATACGGGATATCATTCATTAATTCATCATAAATATGTGCGAACTCTTGGTAAGAAGAGCTCATTGTTCATTCGCCACGTCTAGTAACGGTGCGTCTCCCCATAATTTTTCCAAGTTATAGAAACCACGCTCGTCTCTGTGGAATACGTGAACGACTACATCTAGAAGATCGACTAGAACCCAACGTCCAGCATCAAAACCTTCCATGCGTTTCACTGTATACCCTTCTTTTGATGCTTGGTCTGCAACTTCGCGAGCAATCGCTTGTACTTGACGTTCTGAGTTTGCGTGACAAATGATAAATTGGTCAGCAATCAGTGAGATGCCCTCCATATTCAATACAACGATGTCTTCTGCTTTCTTACTATCAACTGCCTGATAAGCTAATTCCAATAATGTTGGCATATTTCACTGTTCCTTTCTTCTACGTACATGTTCATTATAGCAATCAAATGATTTCGGGAAAATTACGGCGTACTGGTGTACTAAAAATTTAAATGTATGCTGGATACACTCCGTCATTTGATCTTCGAGTGACTCGCCCTCGATGCGCTGTCGTAAATCAGCAACACCTGGGAATTTTCTACCTGGCTCGATTAGATCTGCGATATAGATTACTTTTTCTAAATCACTCATACCTGCACGGCCCGTCGTATGATAACGAATCGCCTGCAATATATCTTCATCTTCTACACCATATTTTTCTTTTGCTAGTAATGCCCCAACTGGCGCATGCCATAGCTCGGAATGATATTGTGAGTAAAGTTCATATTCTTCATCGCGCTGTAATAACTCTAGTAATTCTTTTCTATCCATAAACTTGGCATAGTCGTGGAATAGACTTGCAATCTCAGCCTTTTCAACGGATACGCCCACTTTTCCGGCTAATTCCATTGCAGTTTCCGTCACTCGAATCACATGGTCAAATCGCTCTTTCGGTAAACGGTGCTCTAGGTCATTTCGAATGTCTTGAAGATTCATATAATCTCTCCTCTCGAATGTATGCCTCGACAGCAGTTGGAAGTAACAGTTGGACAGTACCGCCGGTTAAAAAGCGCTGTCGAATCAAAGTGGATGATAAATCAAGCTGTGGTGTTTCTAGCAGTTGGACTGGCAATTCAGTTGTATTCATAGCCCCTGGTCGTCTGACACCGATAAACGTAATGATTTTCAGTAAATCTTCAATCCGATACCATGAAGGCAACTGATCAATCATATCTCCGCCGATAATAAAATAAAATTCCGCTTCCGGCTCTTCTTCAACCAATTGTGACATCGTATCGAATGTATACGACACACCACCACGTTCAATTTCAAAAGAAGAAGCACGCAATCCTTCCATCTCATTAACGGCTAATTTCACCATTCGTAAGCGTTGCTCAGCAGTTGCGTCTCCAGGTGTTGTCTTATGTGGTGGAATCGCAGCTGGCATGAGCCACACTTCATCTAGTGCACATCCATGGAGAACTTCGTTAGCAATCAGTAAATGTCCGGTATGGGGCGGATTAAATGTCCCGCCTAATATGCCGATTCTTTTCATCTGATTCTCCTTATGGTAATTCGATACGCTTCTTTTCTGTTGACTCTCTGTAGACAACAATCGTACTACCGATTACTTGTACAACTTCAATTTGTTTGTGCGCACCAATTTTTTCGGCTATTTCTTTCTTGTCTTCTTCACAGTTTTGAAGAACACTCACTTTCAATAATTCACGTGCTTCGAGTGCTTCGTCAATTTGTGCTAAAATCGCGTCCGTCAACCCACTTTTTCCAATTTGGAAGATTGGGTCTAGATGATGCGCTTCACTGCGTAAAAAACTTTTTTGTTTACTTGTTAACATGTTTACCCTCCCACTTTCATTGTAATCATCTCAATCATCTTTTTTGTATCTGGATAGACGCTTGTCCACTTTTCAAATGCCAATGCGCCTTGATGTACGAACATTCCAACACCGTTCATCGTCCGTGCACCTGCTTGTCTCGCTGTTTGTAAAAATTCCGTTTCCAATGGGCTATAAATAATATCCGCCACAACAGCGTCTTTCTTTATCCCTTTCGGATCAACCGGCATGCCTGCTTGCGCAAAGTTCATACCAACGGAAGTCGTTTGGACAACTAGTTCGAATTCGCCCATTCTTTGCTCAGCTTCTTCTATAGATAACACGTGTGCATCCTGCATTTCAGAAGCGAGTTCTGCTGCTTTAGAAGTCGTACGATTCGTGAAATAAAGCGGACCGTAGCCAGCTGACTGCAATGCAAACGCAATTCCTCTTGCTGCACCACCTGCACCAATCATTAATACAGGACCACGCAGACGATTCCCAGCGAACTCCTGTAATGACTTAACGAAACCTGCACCATCCGTATTCGTTCCCACAAGCTTGCCGTCAGTCGTTTGATAGACTGTGTTCACTGCACCCATATGCATAGCTGCTTCATCCACCACATCTAAGTAAGGAATGATCGCTTGCTTATGCGGCACCGTCACATTCCAACCGCTACAACCGAGCGTTCGTAAACTTTCAATCGCTTGTCCTAACTTCTCTGGTGTTACGTGAATCGGTATATAGCTCGCATTCCATTCATTTTCAAGAAACCATTGATCATGCATGACAGGCGACATCGATTGTGCGATTGGATCGCCTAACACAGCATACCACTTTTTCATCTCAATTCTCCCCCCTGCAACCACTTAAATAAGTGAAGGTCTAATTTCGACATTGACACCTTTAGGAGCGTGTACCGCCACTTTTACATTGGGGTGCTGAATCGTGATCCAGCCAAGGCCTGAAATCACCAAATCTGTCTTCGCTTGCTTAATGGAAAACTCATGACGGACGAGCGCTGGTAGCGTTTCTAGTGATGCCGGACTTGGTGGTGACAACATATCCCCTAAATGCTTCTCATATAAATCATCTGCATTTTCCAATTTCGTGCGGTGAAGCATTATGCCATTCGCCACGTAAAAATTGAACGAAGAGCGATCACCTTGGATGAAGTCAAAACGAGCTAAACCTGAAATAAATATCGTTTGCTCAGCATTCAGCTGATAAACTTTCGGTTTAATCTCTTTTTTCGGTGTGATTAGCTTCAAATCTTGTGCGTCTAGATTATGTGCAATTTGGTGATCGTTGATGATTCCCGGTGTATCGATTAACGACTTTCCATCATCTAACGGAATCTCCACGACATCTAGCGTCGTACCAGGGAAATAAGAAGTCGTAATAATATCTTCCATACCCGTCGCGTTTTTAATAATGCGGTTGATGAATGTAGACTTCCCTACATTCGTACAGCCAACCACATAGACGTCTTTCCCTTTACGGTACGTCTCAATGGCATCCAATGCTTCTGTCATGCCTGTGCCTTTAACTGCGGAGACGAGAAGCACGTCGATCGGTTTCAATCCGAGTTTCGCAGCCTCCGCCTTCATCCAGTTCTTGACACGTTGCGGATTAATCGCTTTCGGAAGAATATCAGATTTATTACCAATTAATAAAATATCTTTTTTCCCAACAAAGCGGTGGAGTCCATTGATCCAGCTACCGTTAAAGTCAAAAATATCGACGACTTTGACAATCAAGCCGTCTTTTTCACCAATTCCATTTAGAATCGCTAAAAAATCGTCTCCTGATAAGGACACTGGTTGTAGTTCATTATAGTTACGCAACTTAAAGCAACGCTGACAAATAACATCCTCTTTTTCTAAAGAGGCAGGCGGCGCGTAGCCTTCTGCTGTTTTATCTGTCGTTTGGATTGCAATACCGCATCCAATACATTTGATTAATTCCAAATTTAGTCCTCCCACGTAATTAACCCTTTTCTTTTAAATCTTGCCATGATTCTTCGTTCAATCGCACGGTTGAATTTCGTAATCGGCGCATCGGAACTTGCTACAGGAACGACTAATATCACCTGTAAACCGGCTCGATTAGCACCTAAAACGTCTGTCAATAACTGATCACCAATCATCACAATTTCTTCTTTAGGCAAGCCCAATGTAGATACTGCCTGATGAAATGCTCTTTTCAATGGTTTTCTAGCTTGGCAAATATATGGAATACCTAATGGATCACAAAAGTGACGCACGCGTTCTATATTATTATTAGAAACAACTGTAATTTGCAAACCTGCAGCGCGCATCGATTCAAACCAAGCCGTGATATCTTCGGTGGCGTCTGCACGATCCCATTCAACGAGTGTATTATCCAAATCAGTAATAATGCCCTTTACGCCATTTTTTACAAGCTCTTCTGGCTTGATATGAAAAACTGATTTTACATAGGCACTCGGCAAAAATTGTTTTAACACATTATCCTCTCCGCCCTACAACAAATTCTTGTCTGATTATAACATAGTTGGGGTTTATGCACGCACAACTATGACTAATTTCATCGCTTTTCTTTTAAAGTGCTAGGGACCCCACTTTTTGCATAAGGTAATGTACTAACAAACGGAGGTGGTTACATGAGTGGGTTTTTCATGGCCCTCATGCAATTATGGTTAGAGATCCCCGCGTTAATCGGCTATATCAGGGGGCAAGCATTCCTTCGTCCACTATCAAAAGCGGAAGAAGCAGAATGCCTAAGACGATTAGCAGAAGGTGATGACAGTGCGCGCGATGAGCTAATTGAACATAATATGCGTTTAGTCGCGCACATCGTCAAGAAGTTCCAGCCAAAGCACGAGTTGTTGGATGACTATATTTCAATAGGTGCAATTGGCCTGATGAAAGCCATCAACAGCTTTACACCTGATCGCAAAACGAAGCTTGCGACATATGCTGCACGTTGTATTGAAAATGAAATTCTGATGTATTTACGCACACAAAAAAAGGTACAAAAAGATGTCTCCCTCTATGAACCCATCGGCCTTGACAAAGATGGCCAATCGTTAGAAATCGCAGACCTACTCCAAACAGATGACATACCTCCCCAAACAACCGTAGAACAGAATGAACAAAAAGAGCGCCTCTACAAACATTTGAGCAAGCTAGATTCGCGCGAACTTGAAATCATCCAAAGACGTTACGGATTACTAGATGATCAGCCGATGACGCAAAAAGAGATTGCTGAACAATTGAATATTTCAAGAAGTTATGTATCGCGTATCGAAAAGCGTGCTATTGTGAAATTGTATCAGTCTTTTAAACATGAGTATCAGTAACTTTACTATTTAGCGCTTGTGAATGGGCTAGCTTACAGATGTAAAAAAGCGTTTCCGATTAATTAGCTCAGGCCCCAAGCCCATCGCTCATCGGAAACGCTTTGTTTTGGTTGTTAGTCCGCTTTGACCTCACGTAAAATTACTGCTGACAATATAGCCGCTACTAGAAAAACTCCACCCATTAAGAATCCCATTGGTTGTCCCTCCTTTCAAAGAAACATTCAGTTGCATTGTCTACTTATTGATTTTACCATAGAACAATTAAAGTTTCGAGATGACTCGCAAAACAATCTGTGACGAGTGTTTTGCAGCGAGTGGTAAAAATTCGTCGAAGCTAACTGTGGATTCTTTTCCAGCGATGTCTGATAACGCACGGATGACGACACATTTTATGTTGAACTGGTAACAAACTTGTGCGACTGCAGCTGCTTCCATTTCTACCGCGATCACGCGTGGGAATTTCTCTTGCACTTGTATGACCTTTTGTGGATCTGCCATAAATGTATCTGCAGAAGCAATGCTTCCTACCGCATGTTTATATGTATCTAGTTCTACTACTGCTTCTCTAGCTAAGTCGATTAAATGTGTATCTGAAGGGAAACTAGCTGGTAGCTGTGGTAACTGCCCTAGTTCATAACCAAATGCTGTGACATCGACGTCGTGATGTAGCACATAATCAGAAATAACGACTGTTCCTACTTCTAAGTCGGGATGTGTACCACCAGCAGAACCTGTGTTTAATACCAGATCCGGTTTATAGATTTGCAATAGGAGCGTTGTGGCCATGGCAGCATTTACTTTTCCGATGCCACTTTTAGTAACGATGACTTGATGCTTACCTACTTTTCCTTCGATGAATTCGCAATTACCAATTGTCGTGATTTTCCCTAACCCGATTTCCCTGCGAAGTATTTCAACTTCTTCTTCCATTGCACCTACTATAGCTATTTTCATATGTTCCCTCTCCTTCATTTATCCGCTACTCGTATTCGTTAATTTGTAGAACAAGTGTAAGTGTATGGTATTGTCCATTCGACTCACACTTGTCTATTCTTTTTGATATCGTTTATTTCATGACGTCCATTTTTACTGGTTTCCATCCTTGGCCGTCTACCCACTCAAGGTATACTTTGTATTTCTTTGAATTATCAAGAGTTGTGACGATACCTTCTGCTTTTTGTGGACTTCCACCGTTTTGTATTCGCAAGTAAATTAAATCTTTTTCAGCTTTACCTGTGGCATAAGAAATCGCCTTTTTCTTTTCGTGCCAATCAGTTGAAGTTCCGTCGTATTTCGAAACATGCTGCCCTGTTTGCTTCGTACCTACCGGCTTCCAGTTTGGATCTACTACAGACTTTTTCTCCGGATCCTTCTTAGTTGGTTCCGGTTCCGGTTTTGGTTCTGGCTCAGGTTCAACTACTGGTTGTGTTTCTTCAACAACAGGTTTTTCAGCTGGAGTTTCTGACTCAACCGCCTCGTCTTCAGCTTTCGCATGTTTTTGCTCTTCAGATGAAGCTAGATCTTCTGCTGCTTCATTCTCTTCAACGAAGATTGGTTCAATTGGTGCTTGTTCCGCTTGTTCCGCTTGTTGCACTCCCGTTTGCTGATTTACGTTTGCTTCTTCTTTATCATCACCTAGAACGAATGTTATACCGACGACTAGAATAAGTAGCACAACAACGCCAATTAAAATATTCAATGTTTTATTAACGCTTGTTGTTTTGTTACCTTTTTTACGTGAAGTCCTAGAAAGATTAGGATCTCGATCTGCCATGTTGACATCTCCTTTTATACAAATCTAGTACACTTGTCCAATTGAACGTTTTATATGGAAAAATAAAGAAATACCGCCTTCTGCTTGTGAGAAGACGGTACGTTTGTCATTTTATCACGAGTACTTCGACTGACATTTCACCGCCGGGAGTTTGGATCTTGACTTTATCACCTGTTTTACGTCCAATTAATCCTTTAGCAATTGGTGAATCATTTGAAATCAAACCTTCCACCGGGTTCGCTTCAGCAGAACCGACAATCGTATACGTCTCTTCATCACCATTTGGCAATTCCTTAAATGTTACAGTCTTACCTAACTGCACTTCATCAGTATTCAGTTCATCTTCGGTAATGATGACCGCATTGCGGATCATGGATTCTAATGAAGAAATTTTCCCTTCAACAAATGCTTGATCTTCTTTTGCTGAATCATATTCGGAGTTCTCCGAAAGGTCGCCATAACTACGTGCGACTTTAATACGTTCGACTACTTCTTTACGTTTAACAGTTTTCAAATATTCTAATTCGTCTTCTAGCTTTTGCTTCCCAGCCACCGTCATTGGGAATTTTTTTTCTGAAACCATTTACCAACACTCCTCAAATTTCTGTTCATGGAAAATACTATGCCGCACCAACACCAACTATGCGACATAGTGGGTCTTTTGCTGAATTAAGTTAAAATTATGTCATCATCATATTACACTTCGTCAGGAGACGCAAGAATTGTTTTTATTTTCGTAACCATTAAGTCAATGGCAACAGCGTTCTCTCCGCCTTCAGGGATAATTATATTAGCATATTTTTTTGTCGGTTCGATAAATTGATTGTGCATCGGGCGCACAACCGATAAATATTGTTCGATAACTGAATCTACCGTCCGACCACGGTCATTGATATCACGTAAAATTCTTCGTATAATTCGAATATCTGAATCCGTATCAACGAATAATTTAATATCCATCAAATCACGTAAACGTTCATCTTCAAGCACCAAGATCCCTTCCAAAATAATGACGTCTTGCGATTCAATAACTTCCGTTTCCGCCGACCGCGTATGCAATGTATAATCATATGTCGGCTTTTGAATGGACCGCCTACCAAGAAGTTGATGAATGTGTTCAATCAATAAATCCGTATCGAAAGCCAATGGATGATCATAATTTGTCTGCAATCTTTCCTCAAATGACTTTTCGGATTGATCTTTGTAATAGTCATCTTGTTCAATGACGACAACAGAGTGTCCTTGGAACACTTCATGGATTTTTTTCGTAACACTTGTTTTACCGGAGCCGGAGCCACCCGTAATTCCAATCACAACAGGTTTATTCTTCACAGCGATTCCCCTTTGCTGTTTTTGGTAGTTACTTTTTAACCGCAATCAGAATTCCGTCACCAATTGGTACAAGCGATGATTCATACTGCTCATGTTCCATCGCCCAGCTCGTGAATTTTTTCAAATTACGGATCATCGTGCGATTACGTTTAGGAATTTCCTCATCAGACAACAGCACCATACCATGCATAAACATATTATCGCAATATATTACACCTGATTCGCTCACCAACGGGCTGTATTTTTCAAAGAATTTCATGTACTGTCCTTTTGCCGCATCGATGAACAAGGCATCGAACGACTGCTCAGCTAATGTTGTCTCGTCAAACTCCAATGCATCTGCGTGGATAATATGGATGCGATCAGTCAATCCACTTCGTTCAATATACTGCACTGCCTGCTCATAGCGATCTGTATCGCGCTCGATTGTGTAAATGACCGCTTGCGGAAAGGCTTGCGCCAAACGGATGCCTGAATAGCCAATAGCGCTACCGATTTCAAGGATACGTTGAGGTTGTTGTATTTGCAACAAACCTATCAACGTATGCAATCCCGTGTCATCCATAATCGGCACGCGATATTTAGCCGCATATTGCTCCATTTCCAAGATGAGCGGCTCTTTCTTTTCTGAAAAGCCGCTAATATAGGCATTGTAGTCGGTCATATCGACTTCTCCTTTAAACAATTTGTATTATTTATGCTGGCTATCAATATACTCAGCTTTGTTTTTCAAATGTTCGTCATATGTCTTCGCAAAGTGATTGATACCGTCTTTATCAGCCAAGAAAAACAAATAACGCGTCGTAGAAGGTTCAACAACAGCTTGTATAGAAGCTGTTCCTGTGTTCGCGATAGGACCTGGTGGAAGACCTTTGTTTCGATACGTGTTGTACGCATTTTCTACTTTCAAATCCTCATTCAAGACACGATCTTTATGTTTACCTAGCGCATATAAAACGGTTGGGTCGGTTTGCAAAGGCATGTCTTCTTTAATCCGGTTATTAAAGACACTTGCAATCGTCTCACGATCCGCTTTACTCGTTGCTTCTTTTTCAAGTAAAGAAGCAAACGTTAACAGCCAGTGAGCAGTCTTTTCTTTTTCTGTCCAATAGCCTTGATAAGGAATCAAATTTTGCACAGTTGCATCAACCATCGTATCCACTACTTCTTTTACTGTCGGCTCTTCTTCATAAAACGGATACGTGGCTGGGAAGAGATACCCTTCCAAAGCATAACGAATATTTTCCGCTAAAATTTCATCCGTTATGATTTCAGGATATTTTGTCAGATAACCTTGAATCGTGTCTTCATTTGTTACATAATCCATAAATTGCTTTTCTGTGATTGTTGTTTTATCACTTGTTCTTTTCGCAATTTGATCAAGCGTTAAGCCTTCTGGAATAGTTAACGTAAAGACGGGCGTTCTATAGACTACACCTGTTTTTAAACTCTTAATCAATTCGTCTGGCGTCATCGATTGTGTCAAGCCATACGTACCTGCCTGGAAATCTGCTTCATTATTTACTTTTGCATAATACTTAAAAATACGAGCATTTTTGATAATGCCTTTTTGCTCAAGTATTTCGGAAATACTGTCTAAACCGGAACCAATCGGAATCTCCACTTCGATTACTTTTTCCGAATTTGAATCCATTGGTTCAAGCGCACCTTTTATGTATGTATAAATAGAGAAGCCACCAATTAATCCTATAACAAGTAGTATGGAGACAATCCAAAATACGATTTTTCGAACGGTTTTCACTTCTTCCTTTTGTTCCAACATGCGTTCAAACATGACTTCTTTTTTTCCTTGGGGCTCTTTTTCCATAACCCTCACCTCTTTTTCTAGGAATGCTAGTGTATCTTAAAAAAGACGGAACGGTGCGCACCATTCCGTCCGTCGCATTCTTTTACTCTTCTTCTTCTTCAAGGAACGTATTTAGTACTTCTTCAATCATGTCCCACTCTTCATCTGATTCAATTTCAAGCAATGAACCGCCGTCTTGGCCTTCTTCTGTCGGGATGAAAGCTGCCGCGTGGATTTCAACATCCTCATCATCGTCTACTTGTTCGCCGTCTAAAACATGATACAGTACATACGATCTTTCATATTCCTTTGAATCAAACGTTAAAATTACTTCACATACATGCTCTTCGCCATTCTCGTCTATAATTGTCATTGTTTCTTGTCCGTGTTCCATTCTAAATCACCTCTAGTTTTTTTTTGAATCCAAATAACCTTGCAAAATCATGCTAGCTGCCATTTTATCGATAACGGATTTACGCTTTTTGCGACTAACATCCGCTTCGATTAAGACACGTTCAGCAGCCATTGTCGTCAAACGCTCATCCCACAAAATCACAGGAGAATCAAACTTTTTACGCAGCTTTTCCGCGTATTGTTCGGAAGCTTGTCCTCTTGGACCAATTGTGTTGTTCATGTTTTTCGGATAACCGACGACGAACTCCTGCACTTCATACTCTTTTGTTAACTCTGCGATTCGCTCCAAACCAAAAAGACCTGCTGCTTCGTCAATTTTGATCGTTTCGATGCCTTGAGCAGTCCAGCCGAAACTATCGCTAATTGCGACGCCGACCGTTTTTGTGCCGACGTCCAATCCCATAATCCTCATTCGGTTTTGCCTCTATTCTCACGGATGTAGAACTTGACTAATTCTTCTAGAATTTCGTCTCGTTCTAATTTACGTATTTGATTGCGAGCATCTTCATGACGTGGAATATAAGCCGGATCTCCGGATAATAAATAGCCGACAATCTGGTTGATCGGGTTATAGCCTTTTTCTTCCAATGATTTGTATACGTGGAGCATGACCGCCTTGACTTCTTCCTCCATCGACTCTTCAGGAAAGTTGAATTTCATCGTTTCGTCGGATGAATTCATACTCGACACCCCGCCTTCCGATTTCCGTTATGTGTTTGACTGAATTCAGTTAAACAGATTTTACATAATCATACACGGATTGAAGCGCATCATCAAGTTTAGATGCGTCTTTTGCCCCCGCCATCGCCATGTCTGGACGGCCGCCGCCTTTTCCTCCACAAAGTGAAGCGACGTGGCTGACGATCTTGCCTGCGTGATAGTTGCTGTCTTTCAAATCGCTTGTTATACCAGCAGCTAGCATGACTTTACCGTCTGTGACTGTACCTAAGACAATAACACCTTTTTCTGTTTTTTGTTTCAGCTCATCGATTAATTGACGTAGTCCGTTATTGTCTTTTACTTCAACATTCGCAGAAAGCACTGTAACATCTTCTATCTTTTGTGCAGATGCCATTACGTCAGCTAATTGGTTATTGCCCATTTTCGCTTGCAGGGATTCGTTTTCACGCTGCAGCTGTTTATAGTCAGACAAAATAGATTCTACTTTAGAAATAACGGTTTTCGGTGTTGCTTTTGCTGTAGCTGCAACTTGCTCAATAACCGATTGATCTTCTTTAAATGAACGGAATGCTTGTCCACCAGTGAAAGCCTCAATACGGCGCGTTCCAGCTCCAATACCGCCTTCAGAAACAATTCTAAAAATATTAATGTCTGCTGTATTGTTGACGTGACAGCCACCACAAAGTTCGATGGAATAATCACCAACTTTTACCACACGTACGATATCTCCATACTTTTCACCGAACAATGCCATTGCGCCCATTTCTTTCGCTTCTGCAATCGGTGCTAGCGTTGTATGAACAGGTGTACTGGCCCATATTTGTTCATTTACTTGGTATTCGATGCGCTCTAACTCTTCTTTCGTCACTTGGCCAAAGTGTGAGAAGTCAAAACGTAAACGATCAGGACCCACATAAGAACCTGCTTGGTTAACATGTTCTCCAAGTACGTCTTTTAATGCACGGTGTAATAAGTGGGTCGCTGTATGGTTTTTAACCGTTAAGCTACGTGAATGCTCGTCCACTTTTGCCGCGACCGGAGCGCCTTCATTTATTTCACCAGAACTGACAAATACAGTATGCAAGTTTTGGCCGTTTGGCGCTTTTTTAACATCTTGAACTTCCGCAATGAATGCTTCATTCGTCAACGTTCCTTTATCCGCAATTTGACCGCCGCTTTCTGCATAGAAAGGTGTTTGGTCAAGAATAACTTGTACTGTTTGACCTTCAGCAGCACGCGCGACTCGCTGACCGTCTTGTAGTAAAACGCTAACCGTCGCCGCTGTCCCTAGCTGCTCATAACCGATAAATTCACTTGCTTCATGAACTTCGCCTAGGACGCCAGATTGGACATGCATGGAGTCGGTAGTTGCTCTCGCTGCGCGTGCACGGTTACGCTGTGTAGCCATTTCTTCATCGAATCCATTACGATCCACTGCTACGTTCTCTTCATGTGCAAATTCCTCTGTTAATTCAAACGGGAATCCGTATGTATCATATAGTTTAAATGCATCACTACCTGACACGATTTGTACATCTGAAGCTTTTGCTTTTTGAAGGATAGTAGTAAGAATCGCCATCCCATCATGCAATGTTTCATGGAAACGATCTTCTTCGTTTTTCACAACTTTCATAACGAAAGCTTGCTTTTCATGTACTTCCGGATAGAAGTCTTTCATAATATCTCCAACAATCGGCACTAGCATGTACATGAATGGCTTATCGATGCCTAATTGTTTCGCAAAACGAACCGCTCTTCTAAGTAGACGACGCAGTACATAGCCGCGACCTTCATTAGACGGTAACGCCCCGTCACCTATTGCGAATGCTACGGTTCGGATATGGTCTGCAATTACTTTAAATGCCGTATCTGCTTCTGCTGTTTCCCCGTATTTTCTACCTGAAAGATTTTCCACAGCTTCGATAATTGGCATGAATAGATCCGTATCGAAATTTGTTGGTACGTCTTGGATGACAGATGCCATACGCTCTAAGCCCATTCCTGTATCAATGTTTTTCTTAGGAAGCGGCGTGTACGTGTGATCAGGATTATGGTTGAACTCAGAGAATACTAAGTTCCAAATTTCCAAATACCGGTCATTTTCTCCACCTGGATATAATTCCGGATCTGAGAAATCATCACCATAGCTTGGGCCACGATCGTAGAAGATTTCAGAATTCGGACCACTTGGACCTTCACCAATATCCCAGAAGTTTCCTTCCAAACGGATGATACGCTCTGCCGGAATACCAATACGGTCTCTCCAGATGGCATATGCCTCTTCATCTTCTGGATGAATCGTGACAGATAATAATTCGGGATCAAAACCGATCCACTTGTCATTCGTCAAAAAGTCCCATGCGCGAACGATGGCTTCTTCTTTGAAGTAATCGCCAATGGAGAAGTTTCCAAGCATTTCAAAGAACGTATGGTGACGCGCTGTGTAACCGACGTTTTCAATATCGTTTGTACGAATCGATTTTTGTGCGTTTGCAATCCTTGGATTATCAGGAACCACTCGTCCGTCAAAGTATTTCTTCAGTGTTGCGACTCCACTGTTAATCCATAGTAAAGATGCGTCATCAACAGGCACTAAAGCCGCTGATGGTTCTACACTATGTCCATGCGCTTTAAAATAGTCTAAAAATAGTTGGCGAATTTCAGATCCCGTTAGTTTTTTCATCGTCTGTTCCTCCTAAAATTAAAAAAACTCCACCCCTTGTATGAAGGGGCGAAGGTTCATTGATCGCGGTACCACCCTAATTACCACGAAAACCGCAGTATCTCGAGTTGCCTTAACGCAGCAAAGACGGCAGGGATTAGCTGCACTTGGGAATAGCGTTCCTCTTGTTTCTTATGTGAGCTTTTTCAGCCTAGAAGCTCATCTCTTTACATAGAATACAGGAGTACTTGTTCCTTCAACGTTTTCATTATTTCTAAACGAATTATAGGAAAGTTCTAGTACTTTGTCAATTAGTCTCGCCTATAAAGTCGAATGGTGTCAGATTCGCCATACCGACCATTGGATCGATTGTTGCGAAATTGTCCATAGTCAACTTTGCGGGACCGGTTTCAATCGTTGGTTCTAGCGTTTTCTTTGTCTTAACTACTTCGTTTGATTCCATTGCTGAATCTGGCTCAACTAGCACTTCCGTAGTCTCCATCGTACCGGCAATTCGCTCTTTTAAAGTCGTCTGGCGTTCAGTTTCATCTGTACGCTCGATGCCCGCTTTAAATTCTTCCGCTTCACCACATAGAATTAAAAAGTTTTTCGCCCGCGTGATTCCCGTGTACAGTAGATTACGACGAAGCATTTTTCGCTGACTCCTAACGATTGGCATAACGACAATCGGAAACTCACTACCTTGTGATTTATGAATCGAACAGCAATACGCCAACGTAATTTGATTTAAATCACTACGCTCGTATTGCACTTCATTACCGTCATACGACACGACGAGCAATGCTTTTTTATCTACTGTCTCGTTCGCTAAGATAATCGCGATAACCTCGCCCATATCTCCGTTAAAGACGTTGCTTTCCGGTTGATTAACTAGTTGTAGCACTTTATCCCCGATGCGATAGGTAACTTCTCCGAACGTCATTTCTTTTCTGCCCGGTGAGGGTGGATTCGTGATTTCTTGAATCATTTTATTTAATCCGTCGATGCCTGCAGGTCCCCTATACATCGGTGCAAGCACTTGGATATCTTTTATGGAATGGCCTTTCGACGTGGCATTTTCAATAATTTGTTTAACAGCAGGTAAAATTTGATCACCAGACGCTCGGATAAATGAGCGATCGGATGTTTTTTTCGTAACATCCATCGACCAAGTTTTCTGTTTGATCATATGAGCCATTTCAATAATGGTAGAGCCTTCACTTTGGCGGAAAATATCAGTCAGTTCGACGACCGGTATTTTACCAGACTGCATGAAGTCGTGCAATACTTGGCCTGGCCCGACAGAAGGAAGTTGATCTTGGTCGCCAACAAATAAAACTTGCGCATCATCACGCACCGCTTTTAACAGCTGGTGCATGAGCCACGTATCGACCATCGATGTTTCATCGATAATAATTAAATTACCTTCTACCTCGCGCTCTGTCTCTTCTTCTTCCTGGCCCGTAAAGCCAAGCAAACGATGGATTGTCATAGCAGGCAATCCTGTAGCTTCTGACATTCGTTTCGCTGCACGCCCAGTCGGTGCTGCTAAAATAATCGGAAATGGTTCTTTCTTACGTGCGTATTCTTCAAGATCAAGTGACACGCCATGCAACTCAGCATACACTTCAACGAGTCCCCGAATAACCGTCGTCTTCCCTGTACCCGGACCACCTGTGAGCACAAGCAATGAAGAATGAAGTGCACGCTCAATTGCTTCCACTTGTGTTTCTGCATACTCTACTTCTAAACGTTCCTCGATTTCGCCAATGGCTTTTCGAATCTCGGATGCAGGGAATTGCGAAGCGACTTCATGCTCTAAAATTTTATTCACTTTCGTCGCAATGCCAATCTCTGAAAAGTAAAGAGAAGGGATGTATAAGCGTTGCATTTCAGCAGATAGTGCCCCTTCTTCCACCAATTCGATCACCGCTTGAGAAATCGAGTCAAATGAAATTTTATGCGGCTGACTTAATTCTAGCAATTGCTTTGCTTGCGGCAAGACAGCCTCCGCTTCCAAATAGACATGGCCTGAAGACTGCACTTCACTATGTACGCTGTAATAAACAGCTGCTTTAATACGTGCGGGATGATCGCCAACGATTCCTAATTGTTTCGCTAAATCATCAGCTCTTTGAAAACCAATCCCCTCGATTTCTTGAATCAATCGATACGGATTATCCGTTAAAATCGTAATCGAATCGTCTTGATACGCTTGATAAATACGCATCGCAATTTGCGGACCAAATCCCCATTCATTGAGCTGAACCATTGTTCGTTCAAGTCCTAAATTTTCCTGCAATACGGAAACTAACGTGTCTTTTCGTTCTTCGGACAAGCGTGGGATTGTATCTAGTACGGAGCGGTCCTCTAGTATTTTCTGAATTACGTTATTACCGAGTGTTTTGACAATCTCACTAGCTGTCTTCTGACCGATTCCCGGAAATAAGTCCCCTGATAAGTAATGGATGAGTCCTGCTTCAGTTGCCGGTAACTCTTTAGCGAACGTCTGCACGTCGAACTGTTGTCCATGGACGGGATGATTCACTAAGCGACCGGTAAATTTATATTCTTCTTCCGCCAGCAACGGTGGAAAGGACCCTTTGATGACAATCTCTCGTTCTTTATAATCTGTGTTTGTGGATGTGACTTTTAATTTAACGATAGAAAATAAATTCGTCGCATTATGGAAAATCGTCACGACCGCTCGACCGATTAAATATGGCTCTGATTCGTTCATCTTGGAGTCCCCCCTTCCATTATTCTTGCTCGCTACCCAATTTTATCATGTCATATAAGTAACGTGCTTGCGTGTGTTCAGGTTCAATCGTATACGCTCGTTCTAAATGAGACAATGCACGAACTTGATCTTCTGTAGACACCGCAAATAATACCCCTAAATTATAGTGGGCATCTGCATGTTCAGGTTGCGCTTGTAAAATCGATTCAAAAATCGGTTGCGCTTGTTCAAATAATTCCATTTTCGCCAATAAAATACCGTAGGACAATGCAATTTCGTGATCATCTTCACTTAATTCTACTGCACGCTGCAAGTAGGGAAGTGCGAGCCGGTCACTACCTGCTTGTTCGAAGCATTTACCTAGCATGAAGTAGACATCAGCAGATTCTAGTCCAGTCTGCAATGCTTTCTCATAGAGTTTTGCAGCTTCTTCAAAACGTTCTTGATTGTAATAAAGATTCGCTAGTCCGTAAAACGCTGTACCCGCATTTTCATCGAGTGACAGCGCCTTTTGGAAAAATGGCTCTGCTTGTTCAGCATCTCCAAGTGAAGCGAAAATATTACCGATATTAATATAGCCCGTCGCATCATTCGGATTTTCTTCGACCGCTTTCATAAATAACTCGATTGCTTTCTCATAATTGCCTTTTTGCATTTCTGAAATGGCGTCATTGTGAATCGACATGTTGTTGCCCCCTCATCCTACATATGTCAGTTTATTTCCGTCTTTAAATACTTCATCAATTGTTCCGCCACCTAAACATTCTTCATCGTCATACAAGACAACCGCTTGTCCAGGTGTCACTGCGCGAACGGGCTCATCGAATGTTACGATTGCTTTGTCACCGATTAATTGTACCGTCACTTTTGTATCCGGCTGGCGATAACGGAATTTCGCTGTGCACTCGAACGACTCTGGTAATTCTTTCGTTGTACATATATTCATCTTCGTCGCGTGTAAGCTTGTGGAAAACAGAGCGTCATGATAAAAGCCTTGCTCCACTAGCAAGACGTTGCGCTTTAAATCTTTACCTACCGCAAACCACGGCTCACCCGCTCCACCGATTCCAAGTCCGTGGCGTTGTCCAATCGTATGGTACATGAGTCCGTCATGCTTACCCATCACTTTACCGTCCATCGTCTGCATTTCGCCAGGACGCGCAGGTAAATATTCACCAAGGAATTCTTTAAAGTTTCGCTCCCCAATGAAGCAAATCCCTGTGGAGTCTTTTTTCTTCGCAGTAGCAAGTCCAGCTGCTTCAGCGATTTCTCTAACACTACTCTTCTCTAAATGCCCTAGAGGGAACATCACTTGCTGTAATTGTTCTTGTGTTAATTGATTTAAGAAATATGTTTGGTCTTTATTAGTATCCACGCCACGAAGCATAGCTACACCGTCTTCACGCTCAACTACTTGCGCATAATGTCCCGTTGCTAAGTAATCTGCACCTAAACTTTTTGCGTGTTCAAGAAACGCTTTGAACTTTATTTCTTTATTACACATAACGTCAGGATTTGGCGTACGTCCCACTTTGTATTCCTCTAAGAAATACGTGAATACTTTATCCCAATACTGTTTTTCAAAGTTTACAGAGTAATACGGGATACCGATTTGATCGCAGACACTCCGTACATCCTCAAAATCTTCCGTCGCTGTACAGTGACCAGATTCGTCTGTGTCATCCCAATTTTTCATAAAAATTCCGATGACTTCATAGCCTTGTTGCTTTAACAGTAATGCCGCAACCGAAGAGTCGACTCCGCCAGACATTCCAATGACTACACGCGTATCCGCAGGTGCTTTTTTCGTTGTCATGTTTATTTCATCCTTTACTGATTCATTTCACTAATCGTTGAATTACTGTGGCGATTCGGTTCGCAGCGTCCTCTACCATCGATAAATTCAGTCCATAGCCAAAACTTATGCGAATGGAGTTTCTTGCATTGTCTGACTCGGTTCCGAACATTGCAGTCACAACATGTGAAGGTTCAAAAGAGCCTGCTGTACAAGCAGACCCACTCGAAACCGCTACGCCCTCTATATCTAAGCCCATCAAAAGCGTTTCTACATCTGCTCCCGGAAACGACATATGGAAAACATGCGGCAATACCGGAATTTCTGCTGGCACCGTCGATTTACAGGCAATTTGGTGTTGTTGAAAAATTTCTTGCATACGCTCTTTATACGTTTGATAAAGACGAGTGTTTTCTGCTTTCGTTTGTTCCGCAATTTCCACCGCTTCTGCAAACGCGATCGTAGCGGGAACATTTTCCGTACCTGCACGTCGTTTTTTCTCTTGTGCGCCACCTAGGATTTGTGAAGGAAGCTTAGTTCCGCTGCGCTCATATAAAAAGCCGATGCCGTTTGGTCCGTTCAATTTATGAGCGGTGACAGACAGCAAATCTACTTGCAGCTCGTCTACATTAATTACTAACGTGCCATACGCTTGCACGGCATCGGTATGGAAAATCGCTTGATGTGATTGCAGTAACTTGCCGATTTCAGCAATTGGCTGGATCGTGCCCACTTCATTATTTCCGTACATCACCGATACGAGTATCGTTTCGTCTGTCAATGCGTTTGCGACTTGTTCAGCTGAGATAGCACCTGTTTGATTTGGTTTCAAATAGGTGACGTGATAGCCTTGTGACTCAAGTTGTTTACACGGATTTAATACCGCGTGATGTTCTATTTCTGTCGTGATAATATGTCGGCCCTGCTTACGCATAGCGTTTGCGGTACCGAAAATAGCTAAATTATCCGCTTCTGTTCCGCCAGAAGTAAGGATAATTTCATTGGGTGAAGCACCTATTGAACGTGCGAGAGTTGTACGCGCTTGTTCGAGTAACTTTTTCGCTTCCCTGCCTACTTGATGTGTGCTTGACGGATTACCGTATATGTCGTGCAACGCTTCCGTAAAACGTTCAAGAACAACAGGATGCATAGGTGTCGTAGCAGCATAGTCTAAATAGATTGCTTGTTTCATTATGCAAACTCCTTTAAATATAGAACATGTATTCACCTGGAGCAGATGAATCGTCAAATTCAATTAAGTCTTTAATTGTTGTGTGATCTAGAACGCCGCGAATAGCGTCACCGATTCGACTCCATAATTCGCGTTGTGGAATATCTTCATCCTCGAGTCCTTCTACAATCTGGATTGGTCCTTCTAGAAGTCGGATAATATCTCCAGCTGTAATTTCTGAAGGATCTTTTGCTAATTTATAGCCACCGTATGCTCCACGGACACTTTTAACTAATCCGCTATTACGAAGTGGTGGTATTAATTGCTCCAAATACGCTTCGGATAAACTTTGTTCTTCCGCGATTTTTCGCAAAGGTACTGGACCTTCTCCGTATTTTCGTCCTAATTCTACAATCACTGTTAGTCCATATCGACCTTTAGTGGAAATTTTCATGTTGGCATCGTCCTTTACTGAAATTGCTGAAATTAGTATAGCATAATTTTCGCTTGTATTCTTCGAAATGACTTCATTCGTATTTTACGTTATACTAAAGGAACAAATGTACGGAGGGATGATGTAGATGCATAACGAACCTTTGGCCTTCCGCATGCGGCCTGAGACGATTGATGAAGTGATTGGACAAGACCACGTCATCGGCAAAAATACTCCTTTATATCGAATGATTACGAATGGCCATGTGCCGTCTCTTTTATTATATGGAGAACCTGGAATCGGCAAAACGTCTCTCGCGTATGCCATTGCGGGGACTTCGAAATTACCGTTCATCGCGCTTAATGCGACTGTTGCCGGGAAGAAAGATGTAGAAGATGTCGTCAAAGAAGCACGGATGACTGGAAAAGTTTTATTGTTTTTGGACGAAATTCATCGATTTAATAAATTACAACAAGATACGCTATTGCCTCATGTAGAAAGCGGCTCCATCGTGCTTATTGGGGCAACAACGGAAAATCCTTTCCACGATGTCAATCCAGCCATTCGTTCGCGCTGTGGTGAAATTGTACAATTAAAACGATTGCAACCGGCAGATTTACTTGATTTGCTCGAGCGAACTTTGAAGGATTCGAAAAAAGGATTAGGTCAGGAAGACATTGCAATTACGACCGAGCAACTAGAAAAAATCGCGGAAGGTGTCAATGGAGATGCCCGTAAAGCACTGACGTTTCTAGAATCTTTGCTCGCTGCAAGTGATGTAGAAGATGGCAAAATTATGGTTGAAGATAATCTTCTTTCGCAACTATTGACGAGAGTTAGTTTACTAGGCGATAAAAAAGGCTCTCATCATTATAATTTATTATCTGCATTGCAAAAGAGTGTGCGTGGTAGTGATGTAGATGCGGCCATGTACTATTTGGCACAATTACTTGAAATCGGTGATTTAACCTCTGTTACAAGAAGATTACTCGTTATGAGCTATGAAGACATTGGACTTGCAGCATTAGACGTAGGTAGTCATGTTGTAGCAGCGACGGACGCAGCACTGCGCTTAGGAATGCCTGAAGCGCGTATTCCACTGTCCGTAATAGTGGTGGAGATGTGCTTAGCTTCGAAATCGAACTCTGCTTATAAAGCAATCGATGCAGCGACGAAAACGCTCCATGATCAACCAACAGGAGAAATTCCGATGCATTTACGGGATACACATTATGGCGGTGCCGCGGCACTTGGGCATGGCGGCTATGTGTATCCCCATAACACCCCTGTCGGTTCATTCGGCGGTTGGACGGATCAGCAATATTTACCTGATAGTCTAGTCGACACCAAATTCTACTCACCTGTTGAAGCAGGTGACGAAACGAGAATGGCCGCAATTTATAAACGATTACTATCATTTAAAGGCAAAAAAAATCCACGTTAGCCAAAGGCTCCGTGGATTTTTCATATCAATTTACTAATTTAGCCGCATCAGCAGGTAGTTTTATCGGATCGATAGCATTGAAATAACTGTACGTCGCATCCATTTTATGTTTATAACGGATATAATCGCGCCCAAAATAGCTCGTTACTTGCGCAGATAGCTTTAAGCCCGTAACGAAAAATGTTTTTTCATTGACTCGTAGTTCTACATCCATTTTATCAATCACCGGAAACCCAGTATGTGTATGGATGAATCGTTCTGGATCGTTACTATGGACCGAAACATTTTTTACCAACTGACGATACTCTGCAGGCGACAAAGAGAAATGTAGCGCATAGCCGTAATCGACTTTTTTCATTTCTGCCGTCTCAATGAAAGGCTGTAATAAAGCGAAATCTACTACGGGCGCTGCAAATGGTACAAACACTCCGAAAGAGCCATTACGTTGTTCTTCTGTTAGTGTCCGCCAAGGTTCTTCATCTACCTTTATCGCCATCTGGTCTTGCTGTTGGACGATGTGAAGTTGTTGACGTCCTTGTTTAGGAATTTTGTAGAGAACTTCTTCAGAAACCATCAAAGGGTCTAATTCTACATTCGATTGGATTTGCACATTTTTAGTCGTGCGTTTTACCGGATCAGATGTCACGATGCTCTCATCATAGACGATGCTTGAATGAACCGATTTCAAATCTTTCATCGCCGCTTCTGCCTTATCGAGCACATCTTGCGCACTCTTTGGCGCGGATGACGTCTTTCCGCATCCTGCCATTGTAAATAGGATGACAGCTAGGAATAAAACGAATATTCGCTTGTTCATCAGGTAACTTCCTTTCAATCAAAACTATTTACAGTGTACTTCACAGGAGCGGACTTGTCACGGATCGTTTCGTAAAATCTCTCAGCCTTACTCTATGTTAACGACCCAACCGAATGGATCTTCGACTTTACCCGTCTGAATGCCGGTAATCGTATCATAGATTTTCAAAGACAATTCGCCAATTTCATTGTTATTAATCTCACACTTTTTACCACTCCAGAACAATTCGCCCATTGGAGAAATAACGGCAGCTGTTCCTGTACCAAATGCTTCTTCAAGTGTACCTTCTTCATTCGCATCGAAAATTTCTTGAATAGACACTTTGCGTTCGGTCACAGGAATATCCCAAGATTGTAGTAATTCAATCACTGATTTACGTGTAATCCCTTCTAGAATACTACCGTTTAGACTTGGCGTAATGACTTCCCCATTGATTTTGAAGAAGACATTCATCGCGCCAACTTCTTCAATGTATTGATGCTCTTTTGCGTCGAGCCACAGTACTTGAGAATAACCGCCAGCTTCTGCCACTTCTTGTGCTTTCATCGCGCCCGCGTAATTACCTGCTGTTTTCGCACTGCCTGTACCACCGACTGCCGCACGTACATATTGAGATTCTACAGCGATTTTGACCGGATTTATGCCTTCCTTATAGTAAGGACCTACCGGTGAAAGAATAATCATTAAGCGATAGTTTTTCGACGGAGCAACGCCTAAATACGGTTGCGTCGCGAAAATGAACGGACGAACGTATAGCGATGTGCCAGCCCGATCTGGAATCCAGTCTGCATCCAATGAAACTAATTGCTTTAACCCTTCAAGTACGAACTCTTCATCAAAGTTTGGCATGCATAACCTATCATTTGAACGGTTCAAGCGTTTCATGTTTTCCTCTGGACGGAATAACACGACTTCCTTATCTTCATTTAGATACGCTTTTAGCCCTTCGAAAACCGTTTGTCCGTAATGTAGAACGATTGCCGCTGGATCTAGCAAAAATGGCTCATACGGCTCAATTCGTGCATCATGCCAACCTGTACCGTGTGTATAGTCCATCACAAACATGTGATCCGTAAAGATGGTACCGAATGCTAGCGGATTATCCACTGCTGGTTTCTCTTTTGGTTGCGTAGTTTTGTTGATCGTGATTTGTACTGTCATAGTAAACCCTCCTAAGTATTATCTAATTTGGCCAGTCCCTCTAATAACGAATTTCGAGCTAGTCAAGGCCTCTAAGCCCATTGGTCCCCTCGCATGCAACTTTTGTGTACTGATGCCGATTTCTGCACCATAGCCAAATTCAAAGCCATCTGTGAAGCGTGTCGAAGCGTTGACGTAGACCGCTGCTGCATCCACGCTATTTAAGAACTGTTCCGCGTGTTCATTTGTTTGCGTAATGATTCCTTCTGAGTGCTTTGTGCTGTATCGCTTAATATGCTCAAGTGCTTCTTCTATATTTACAACACTTTTCATACGTAAAGTTAAATCAAGGAACTCGCTAGACCAATCATCTTGTTCCACACCCGTTATCGATGCATCAAACTGTTGAACCGTTTGATCACCTAACAAATAGACATTTTTTTCACGTAATGCCCCGATCAGTGCTTCACCATGCTGTAGCAACCAGTGTTCATCGATAATAACCGTTTCAATCGCATTACAAACTGACGGACGATGTGTTTTCGCATTCACTACGATATCAATCGCCATTTTCTCGTCTGCTGATTCATCGATAAATAAATGGCAATTTCCCGCCCCCGTTTCAATTACAGGTACTGTCGATTCACGAATGACCGTCTCAATCAATTTCGCGCCGCCACGTGGAATAAGTACATCCAAATATTCATTGAGCGTAAACAATTCCTTCGCCGTTTCACGACTAGTATCTTCGATTAACTGAACAGAATCCACTGGCAGTGAACTTTTTTCCAGTCCACGCTGGATTACACGCCACAATGCAAAATTCGAAAATTTAGCGGAAGAACTGCCACGTAATACCACTGCGTTACCTGTCTTTAATGCTAGAGATGCTGCATCAATTGTTACATTTGGACGCGCCTCATAAATCATTGCAATCACACCGATTGGTACACGCTTTCGAACGATATGTAAGCCATTTTCTTTTTCGATTTCTTCTAACACTTCACCGATTGGATCCTTCAAGTCAACGACTAAACGAACACCTTCCGCCATCGCTTCAATTCGTTCTGGAGTTAGTAGAATCCGGTCAAGCACTGCCGCTTCAATACCATTTTCACGACCTTCATCAATATCTTTTTTGTTTTCAGCTAGCAATTGCTCTTGTTCTAAAAGTAACTGTTCTGCAATCAATTGCAATGCTTCATTTTTCTGTTCTGTCGTTGCAATATTCAGTGCAACACTTGCATCTTTTGCCGCTTTACCTTTTTGTCTGATTTCACTCATTATTCTTTCTCCCCTTTTATTGTACTTGCACCCAGCGATCCCGATGGATGACTTCGAGCATCGGTGTGAACCCTTCTTGCTGTCTATCTCTTTCAGCGATCGTTTCTTTTAATTGTTCCGAGGAATAAGTGACTTCTCCTTTACCAATTAACCCTTCAAGGCCATACACTTCAACAACTTCCCCTACTTCAAAACTGCCTTGTACTTTAAACACACCTGCCGGCAATAAACTGCGACCATTATGTAAAATTGCCGTTTCCGCTCCTTTGTCTACGTACAGACGTCCAGTAGATTCTGAATGCAAGGCAATCCATTGGCGCTTCGTATTAATGACATTGCTTAGTGGACTGGAAATATACGTCCCATCTCCATGACCTTTTAAAATATCTAGCAACTTCGTCGGACCATAACCAGTTCCGATAAATACAGGTACCGCCAATGTGTGTGCCGTTTTAGCCGCAAGCAATTTCGAACGCATGCCCCCCGTACCTACTTTTGAGCCCAGATCATCTGTTCCACCAAGCAATTCATCGGTAATTTCATCGAGATGCGTTAAGCGTACTGCATCTGGATCAATTCGAGGATTACTCGTGTAGATTCCATTTACATCCGTTAGAATGATTAATTGATCGGCATGTAAAAAACCACTTACTAATGCGGATAACATATCATTATCACCGAACGTCAATTCTTCGACGGAGACGGTATCGTTTTCGTTAATGATCGGCATAATTCCACGATCAAGTAATTCTGACATCGCCGCAAACGCATTATTATAGCGTTCGCGATTGGAAAAGTCGAGGCGAGTTAAAAGAATTTGTGCCGGCACTACCCCATGCTTGTTGAATCGTTCAATATACGATTGAATGAGTAAACTTTGTCCAACAGCCGCAGCTGCTTGTCTACCTTTGATTGTCACGGGGCGAGAAGAGTACCCAAGTCTTGAGAACCCTGCCGCCACCGCTCCAGAAGAGACAACGATGACTTCATGTCCGATATTTTTTAACATCGCTAATGCATCGACGTGATCATTAAATTTCAGCTGATCGATTTCTCCGTTATCATTCGTCAATGAGCTACTACCTATTTTTACAACAATTCGCTGTTTTTTCATCCTCATTCGCCTGCCATTTCTATATTTCACTACATAAACATATGGAATTAATGAAAATAAGCCCAATCGTCCCATAATCAGGACGAAAGGACTTAACTTCCGCGGTGCCACCAGTATTGGATTCCATTACAGAATCCCGCTCTCCTCTTAACGCCGAGGTACGCGCCTATGTTTTCATAGGACTCCAAAGGTAGGTTCAACAATCGCATTGTGACGGAAACTTTCAGCCGCTGGATTCCGCTCTCTAACACATGCCGTTTGTCTACTAATCCTTCATCAACGTTCAACAACTATTTTCACAATCATACAATAATAGATGCAATTGTCAAGCGAAATAAAGATTTATGGACGTTGGAGCATGCGATCAAGAGCTGCAATCGCTTCTGCTGAAGTCGCGTCATCTACTTTAATAATATTTTGTTCAGCACCTTCGACAATGCTTTCTAAACACCATAGCAAGTGTGGTAAGTCGATCCGGTTCATCGTTAAGCAAGGACACATTAGCGGATTCAGTGAGACGATATCTTGTTCGGGATGATTTTCTATTAAACGGTTGACCAAGTTCATCTCTGTGCCGATCGCCCACTTCGTTCCTGGCGCCGCCGCTTCGATTTGATCGATAATATATTTCGTCGATCCGTCGTCATCTGATAGCATAACGACTTCGTGCGAACATTCCGGATGAACAATAATCTTGCGGTCCGGCTCAGTCTCTCGTAAATTTTCGATGTTAGCGACAGTGAAATTTTCGTGTACGGAACAATGGCCTTTCCACAAAATCACTTGGCAGTCGTCATCTTGTCCGTCATACTCCAGCACATCTGTGATCGGATTCCATACTGCCATATGATCGAGTCGCACACCGAGTCCATATGCTGTATTACGACCTAAATGCTGATCAGGTAAAAATAAGATTCGTTTCTTCTGTGTAAATGCCCATTCTACGATCTCTGCCGCATTCGAAGATGTCACCGTTGCACCGCCATGACGCCCGACAAAGGCTTTAATCGCAGCAGTCGAGTTAACGTATGTCAATGGGACAATCGTGTCACCGAAACGTTCCTGTAAGTCCGCCCACGCACGTTCAGTCTGGAAGATATCCGCCATATCCGCCATGGAGCAACCCGCACGCATATCAGGTAAATACACTTTCTGATTAGCAGTCGTTAAAATGTCTGCTGTTTCTGCCATGAAGTGTACGCCACAAAAGACAATATGCTCCGCTTGTTCATTCGCCGCACATATTTGTGCCAATTGTAGTGAATCACCCGTCGCATCAGCGAATTGGATGACTTCATTCTTCTGATAATGATGCCCCGGAATGAATAATTTTGTACCGAGTGTTTCTTTAAAGCTGTAAATCTTCTCTTCCATTTCCTCAACCGAATACGTTTTATAGCGATCAGGTAACATAGCTCCAGCTTGTGACTTCACTACATCCATAATTGACATCATCTTCAGTCCTCCTGCTTTCTCATTTGTATAGTAGCACTAATATCTGCGGCGATGACCGAGTGCGTTAATGCACCGACTGATATATAATCGACTCCCGTTTGACCGTAGGAAGCAATCGTTTGTTCCGTAATCATGCCGGATGCTTCCGTGATGATATGTGACGGAACGAGAGGCAACCATTCGCTAATTTGTGCTGGTGTACGATTATCAAACATAATAATATCGGGTCTTGCTTGCACCGCTTCTTGTAGTTGTTCTAGCGTTTCAATTTCCACTTCTATTTTGACAGTATGTCCTAGACGTTCGCGCAATTGTGATACAGCTACTGTAATTGAACCCGCATACGCCAAATGATTATCTTTTAACATCACTGCATCATATAAGCCATTACGGTGATTAAAACCACCACCTGTTCGAACAGCGTATTTATCTAACATTCGTAAACCTGGCGCTGTTTTCCGTGTATCACACACCCGTGCCTCTGTCGTTTCAAGCAACTTCACTAAATGTGCCGTTTTCGTCGCGATCGCACTCATTCGTTGGATGCAATTCAAGATCACACGTTCAGCCGATAATAGTTTACGTACTGAACCGACAGCACTAGCTAGCACTTGCTTGTTCTCCATCGCATCCCCGTCCTGTACGAAATAGGTCACTTGAATCGCAGGATCCATCAATCGGAAACCTTCTGTAATGATATCCTTCCCACAAAAAATGCCTGCTTCTTTCGCAATCAACTGCATTTCTCCGATGGCATCGTCTGGAAACAATGTGTCAGCAGATAAATCGCCATCTCCTAAATCTTCTATGAAAAATTGTTCCAACATCGAAACTAATTTAATTCTATTCATCTATATCCCCCTATACACTACTTTACTAAGTTGTCTTTACACCTATCTTTACATATTTATCTTTCTATGACAAGATGAATACATTATTTATTATAGGAGGTCATTCATTTTGCACTATTTTGATTACGCAGCAACGACTCCCTTACACAAGGAAGCGGCAGAAGTATATGTAGCAGTCGCGCAACAAGAATTTGGCAATACGACGAGTTTGCATGATGAAGGTGGGGCCGCGCAAAATATTTTAAGGCAATGCCGCGAACGATTGAGCGAGATGCTAGGGGTACATCCTGCAGGTCTTTATTTCACTTCCGGCGGCACGGAAAGTAATTCATTAGCCTTGATTTCCCTCGCGTATGCGGCTAGAAATAATGGTAAACACATAATTTTAACCGCTGCGGAGCATCCTTCCCTACACTCAGCAGCAGCTTATTTAGAGGAGCAAGGCTTTCGAATCACCAACATTTCATTTACGTCAGAAGGACTTATTGATCTGCAAGAACTTGAACAAGCCATTACAGAAGAGACGATTGTCGTATCGGTTCAGCATTGCAATCCCGAAATCGGCACCATTCAACCGATTCGTGCCGTCTATGATTTGGTGAAGTCTAAAGGTATTCTGTTACATAGTGACTGCGTCCAATCATTCGGCAAAATAGATGTTCGTGACATCAGCCCATACGTAGATAGCTTATCGTTATCGAGCCATAAACTGTACGGTCCTAAAGGGGTGGGTGCAGTTTATATTAATCCTCGTATTCGGGCTGTGCCGTTATTCCCAGGCGCTGTTCAGGAGAAAGGGTTTCGTGGCGGGACCGTCAATGTACCTGGCATCACGGCATTTTTGAGAGCCGCTGAGCTTACAGAAGCGACAAATGATTACGAGAAGTATGAAGCGTTACGTACAGTCGTAATGAATACATTACTATCGCGTCAAGAACTCTTTACGTTTTACGGCACGTCACAATCACAATTGCCTCATATTATCGGACTATGCGTCAATCGTTCGGAAGGACAACTAATTATGTTAGAATTAAATAGACGAGGATTTGCGGTGTCCACGGGAAGTGCGTGTCAAGTAGGTCAGCAACAATCTTCTACTACGATGACTGCGATGAAGATCCCAGCTACTGAGGCAAAAGGATTAGTACGGATTTCATTCGGACAATCATCCACTCTAGAAAACGCACAGCAACTGGCAGATGCGTTACTGGATATCGCCATGACACTAAATAATAAAAATGAAAAAATAGCTATACGTTAGAGGTGAGGATTTTGCGTCATAAAGGAAAAATAGCAGGAGAAGAGCGACGACAGCTTATTCTTCGCACATTGCAAGAGGCCGGACGTCCTGTAACTGGAGGAGAACTTGGAGAATTAACAGATGTTAGTAGACAAGTGATAGTTAGCGATATTAATTTATTGAAGGCGAAAAAAGAGCCGATCATCGCGACCAATCAAGGGTATTTATACACGGCAATTCCTGAAGCGACAGAAGAGTTTGAACGCATTATTGTCTGTCGACATGCCCCTGAACAGACCGAAGAGGAATTAAATATTTTAGTAGACCACGGCGTGACCGTTAAAGATGTGCGCGTGGAACATTCCGTTTATGGTGATGTACGCGCATCTATTTTGGTATCGAATCGCCAAGAAGTGAAAGCTTTCATCGCCCAGATTCAACATGCGAAAGCACCTTATTTACTTAATTTAGATGATAGCGGGATTCATTTGCATACGATCTCTGCTCCGCGCGAAGAACAATTACAGCAAGCGCAAGACGCATTAAAAATAGCGGGATTTCTAGTTGAATAAATCGATTTGTTCATTGATGCGAAAATCAAAAAAATCACGTTTCAAAGCAGTGCATACCGCCTTTGAAACGTGACTATTAACAAAATAAAATACTTCACCTACATTACTTGACAAAGAACCGCTTAAGACTTGCATTAGTAAAAGCTAATCCAGGATTGAAATCACGCGTGTTCGCAGCTTAAAATACATTCAAATACCATTTACTAGCTACTTCAACTTCTCCCGCTGTTAATTGATGACCTTTATTGTCCCAAAAAATTTCAACATTTGCATTCGCTTGTTCCAATAATGATTGTAATTCTTCAGCCTCTTCTGGTGGACACATCGGATCATTGCTACCTGCAGCAATAAACACAGGTTTTCCAGACAAATCTGGAAGCTCAATTCCCCTTCTTGGCACCATAGGATGATGAAGGATTGCACCTTTTAAAGCATGTTGATAATGAAATAATAAACTAGCAGCTATATTCGCTCCATTTGAATACCCGATAGCAATAATATTCGTACGGTCAAATTCATATTTTTCGGCAGCTTCATCAAGAAACTCATATAATTCTTTCGTCCGGAATATAAGATCTTCTTCATCAAACACGCCTTCAGCTAACCTTTTGAAAAAGCGCGGCATGCCATTTTCTGTAACATTCCCACGAACACTTAACACGGAAGCCTCCTTATCAATTCTTTCTGCAAGTGGCAATAGGTCTAATTCGTTCCCTCCAGTTCCGTGAAGAATTAATAAAGTTGGTTTGGTGCTATCTTTTCCTTTTTGAAATACGTGTTTCATGTTACATCCCCCTCAAATATCTGTACTTCCACAGAAGCTTAGGTTTCTTCCAATTCTCTTACTGTAATTGGAATAAATTTACGTTCAAGTTGTTCTCTGTTCTGTTCATATTGCGCTGGTAATTTCAATTGTTGTCCCATCGTGTCCACCGACTCATCATGGGCAAAACCAGGAGGATCTGTAGCAATTTCAAATAAAATTTCTCCGTGCTCTCTAAAGTAAATCGCATGGAAGTAGTTTCTATCCTTAACAGAAGTGACACCATAACCTTTTTCTGAAACATGTTCTTGCCATTCCAATTGGTCATTGTCATCAATCGCTCTCCATGCAATATGATGAACTGTTCCAACACCCATTTGACCTTTTCCGGTTGCTGTTGCTTTAAGATCGATTGTATTTCCAATATCGGCGGATGAACGGAAACGGATATAGTCTCCCTCTTTTCCGATCAATTCAAGTCCCATGACTTTTTCTAAAAGTTCAGCTGTTTTATTTGGCTGAGCAGAAAATAAAGTTGCACCAGCGAATCCTTTAATTGCTACTTCGGGTGTTACGCCTCCAAACGTCCATGAGTTACGTTCACCTTCCGCCCGCTCAACAATTTCTAGTCGCAGTCCATGAGGGTCATCAAATTGTACGTATTGCTCACCGAATCGTTCTGTTTTGGTTACTGGTACGTTAAACGTTTCCAACCTTTGTTCCCAAAACTTTAGCGCTCCCTTAGGAACAACGTAAGAAGTTACACCTACTTGGCCATCTCCTATTTTTCCTTGATACGCATTAGCCCACGGGAAAAATGTGATTATCGTACCTGGTTTGCCACCTTCATTACCAAAATATAAATGGTACGTGCCGGGATCATCAAAATTAACCGTCTGCTTCACTAAACGTAAACCTAAAACTCCAGCATAAAAATCTATATTTTCTTGCGGATGACCAACTATCGCTGTGATATGATGGATCCCACTTATTTTCTTCGTCATTTATTTTCACTCCTCATTTAATATAACGTATACAATTAACAATAATTGCTATATTATCAATTCGAGGTATAAGAATAAAAATTACATATTTTGCGCATGGAAGCCTAATTTTTTTAGTTGTTCAATTAGTTCTTCTTTTTCTTTTATGTCTAATCCACTAAAAATTTCTTTTATAGCTTTTTTATGTTTCGGAAAGACTTCATTCATCAGTTCTGTTCCATCAGTTGTTATGGTTGCATGTATTACACGTCGATCTTTCGGACAAGGTTTTCTCTTTAACAAGTTTTTCTTTTCTAACTTATCTACTACATACGTAATACTACTACTCGCGATCAACACTTTCTCACCGATTTTTTGTATCGGTTGATCGCCTTTACTGTAAATTAACTCGAGAACAGCAAATTCTGTTGGATTTAACCCTAAACATTTTATATCTTCTTCAACACGTTTTCTTATTGACTCTAAAGCTCGTGTTAGTACGACAAATAATTTTAGTGATAATGCCTCTTCCTGCTGATTTTTAGTATCCATATTTACCATCCCTTTTATTTTTGTTGGATTTTTATTAACTAAATAACGGTTCAAGTAATCACTATAAATCAGAAAGCGATGATTATCTACTATGTGATAAAAAAATCACTATTCATTATGCTGGATTGACTTGAAGTTCTACCATTATTTTAATATCATCGCCTACTAGTACGCCGCCTGTTTCTAACGCTTGGTTCCAAGTTAGACCAAATTCTTTTCTAGAAATCTTTGTTTCCGTTTCAAAACCA
>NZ_PDYM01000011.1 GCF_002743055.1 Sporosarcina sp. P13
TAACCCAAAGGTCGTAGGTTCAAATCCTGCCCCCGCAACCAAGGTCCCGTGGTGTAGCGGTTAACATGCCTGCCTGTCACGCAGGAGATCGCGGGTTCGATTCCCGTCGGGACCGCCATTTTTATGAAATCATTACATTGTGGCTCAGTAGCTCAGTCGGTAGAGCAAAGGACTGAAAATCCTTGTGTCGGCGGTTCGATTCCGTCCTGAGCCACCATTTATGCGGGTGTAGTTTAGTGGTAAAACCTCAGCCTTCCAAGCTGATGATGAGGGTTCGATTCCCTTCACCCGCTCCAATTTGGGGCCTATAGCTCAGCTGGTTAGAGCGCACGCCTGATAAGCGTGAGGTCGGTGGTTCGAGTCCACTTAGGCCCACCATTCCGCAGTAGCTCAGTGGTAGAGCAATCGGCTGTTAACCGATCGGTCGTAGGTTCGAGTCCTACCTGCGGAGCCAATTAACTTATGGGGAAGTACTCAAGTGGCTCAAGAGGCGCCCCTGCTAAGGGTGTAGATCGCGAAAGCGGTGCGAGGGTTCGAATCCCTCCTTCTCCGCCATATACTTTTGGCCCCTTGGTCAAGCGGTTAAGACACCGCCCTTTCACGGCGGTATCACGGGTTCGAATCCCGTAGGGGTCATACCAAAAAGATTCATTACACAAACGTGTAATGAATCTTTTTTTGTTTACTAGAGAATATACAAGAAGCAACATCTGTAATAGAAGCTGCTTCTTGTATAGTACATTTCATCCTCTACATAACGATTTTCCTTTTGATAAGGAAGATCGTCTTAAGGAGATCCTAACCCTTCATCATCTAGTGTTTTTTCGTATTCTTCTGCACGTTCCTCATTGTCTTCATCGTATAGATCATCATAATCTCGATTTTCATTACCTATAAAGTCTGAAGGTGTTTCGGATGTACCTGATTTTGCGATTTCTTGAAAGCTGTCTTCATAATCGCGTGAAGCACCGGATCGGCGTTCAGCGAAGGAGTTTGGCTCCGCCATGATTAATATATCATCCTCAACAGGTCGATCGTCTGGTACGGCTTTCTCTGCATCTTCAACACAAACAGTGGTGTAAGGAATTGCTTCTAGACGCTCATACGGTATTTCCTTTCCGCATTTTTCACAGATACCATACGTACCTTCTTTAATAGCTTGTAGGGCATGCTTTACCTTTTCTAACTCATCCACTGCATGGGTATTCAATGCGAGGTCTTTTTCACGTTCATATAACTCTGTTCCCATATCAGCTGGGTGATTATCGTACATCGATAGCTCTCCAACATCTTCTTGTGCTGACTTTAAGATTTCTGTTTCGCCCGTTGTTTCCGATAAACGTTCTTCCATGGCGTTCAAATCATTTTTCAATTGATCTAGTTGTTGTGTAGTTAACAATATCTTCACGATCCCTTCCCTTGGCTTTCTTGATTGTCTAACAGATTCATGAAAGCTTTATTACTTCAGTTATTCCTTAGATGAAGGATAGGTAAACCTTTTCAGCAAAAAACGCCTACCTTTTGCAGTGTAGACGTTTCTGTTAGTGATTATTCAAATGAAATGAGCAATTAAAATTCCGATACCTAGAAGTAGACCGAATAATGTGTTCGTTACGCCTGTGTTTTTCATTGCGGGCATGACTTGGATGGGTTGTTCGTACAGTCTGAACGTTTTAACGGCTTGTAGCGGTTTGGGGATGCTAAGTAATACGAGTAAAGCCCAAGTGGATACATGGCCGGTTAGTACGAGAATAATAATCCATAAGTAGGAAGTGATAAAGAATGAAGCTAGAATTTTAACAGCGGTTGAACGACCGGTTATTATCGCTAAAGTTTTGCGTCCGCCTTTTTTATCGCCTACGATATCACGTATATTATTTGCCAACATAATTGCTCCAACAAGTAACATACTCGGTACAGATAAGAGAATCGCGTTACCTGTGACTGTGCCTGTTTGAATGTAGAATGCAATTAAGATTAATAGCATGCCCATTACGAATCCTGAAACTAGTTCACCAAAGGGTGTGTAAGCGATCGGATAGGGGCCTCCTGTATATAAATAGCCGATTAACATCGCGACGGATCCTACAAGTGCAAGAAGCCAAGAGGTTTCCATACAGATATAGATACCAAGTAGAACGGATAAGCCGTATAACAGCAAAGCTAAATTCAATACCGTTTTTGGTTGGACACCATTGCGGACAATCGTGCCACCAATTCCAATGGAGTATTCGTCATCCAGTCCACGCTTGAAGTCGTAGTATTCATTGAACATATTGGTTGCCATTTGTAGGAATAGGCTCGCTGTTAGCATAGCCAAAAATAACGGCAAATGCAGGGGGCCGTATTGAAGTGCGATCATTGTACCTAAAAAGACGGGAGCGAATGCCGCGGTCAATGTATGAGGTCTAGTGAGTTGCCACCAAACACGCCAGCCGGTATCTGTTTCTATTGTATGTTGCACGGGTAATCTCTCCTTAAATATATAGTCATCATAAGCCATTATACAACAAAATCAATTGGTTAGGTATGTTGGGAGAGTATCTAATTGTAATTGTCGAATGACCTCAATCGGTGGAAGACATTATCATATTACGTCAAGCGTCCGTTGTGATAGAATAGAGGTACTTATCGACCGAAGAACATAAACGGACGAACATGACAAAAACATCTGGAACGACAGAAGGAGAGAATAGGATGAATTGGAAGTTGACCGATCGAGCAAATATGGTTTCTGCTACAGGAAACAATGCTCGTTTTTTTACGGAAACAATAGAAGTGGAAACGCTTAGTCCATTAGCCTTTTTTGAAGCGGGTCATTCACATTATGGAGAAGACCGATTTTTTTGGCAGAATGCAGATAAAACAGTAAAGCTGGTTGGTTTAGGACAAGCAACTGTCTTAACAGCGGATGACAATCGTTTTGAATCGATTTCATTGCAGTGGAAAGCTTTATGTGATGGATTGATCAAAGAAGAGAAGGATATGAATCCCGTGTTATTTGGTGGATTCTCCTTTGACCCGCAAACAAGACAAGATGATGAATGGAATTCTTTTCCAGCGGCTTATTTTTCGGTACCATTATTCCAAATGAAGATTGAAAAAGGGAAGACGTATGTCTCCATTAATTATCTAACAGAAGAACCGCAAGCAGCTTCCGATTTTGAAGCATTGCGTCATGAACGTGACCGCTTGATTCACATAGCGCAAGTGGAGGAGTTCACCTTGACAGCGAAGCCGGATGTTGTGAAACAGACAGAACTCGAGACGGATCGCTATATGAAAACAGTGAAACGGGTTACATCTCAAATTAAAGAGCAAGTAGCTGAAAAAGTCGTGATTGCGCGGAAAATCAAACTTACTTTTGAAAAGGAGTTCCAAAAAGCTGCAGCGTTACATGCGATTACAAATGAACAGTCTGCAAGCTACCATTTTGGATTACAGATTGGTCAAGAGATGTTCTTTGGTGCAACTCCGGAACGTCTTGTAGAGATTTCTAATGGACAAGCCTATTCAGCATGTGTAGCAGGTTCGATTGAACGTGGAAAAACGGCGCAAGAAGATCAGCAACTCGGTGAAATTCTATTGCGTGATAAAAAAAATCGCGAAGAACATCAATATGTAGTCGATATGATTACGAAAGTATTCTCGGAGTTTTGTACGTCACTACAAGTAAATAAAACGCCGAAGTTGCTGAAAGTACGCGACATTCAACATTTATTTACTCCGGTTGAAGGGAAACTAGCGGAGAATATGGATATTTTCCGTCTAGTAGAAGCTCTCCATCCGACGCCTGCTTTAGGTGGGGTTCCACGTACTAAGGCGCTTGAAATGATTCGTGAAGAAGAACAGATGGATCGCGGTTTTTATGCAGGACCGATTGGTTGGACAGATGCAGCGGGTAATGGGGAGTTTGCTGTTGCCATTCGTTCAGGTTTATTGATTGGCAAAGATGCTTATTTATACGCTGGAGGGGGTATTGTAGCTGACTCTACACCAACGGAAGAATATGCGGAAACTTGGGTGAAGTTCCGCCCTGTTTTACGGGCGCTTGGGGGACGTTTACATGATTGATCATCAATCGGGATTAACGCATTATGTCTATCGATTAACAGAGGCATTAATTAAACAAGGGGCCAACCAAGCGGTCATCAGTCCAGGCTCACGATCGACACCACTTGCCTATGCATTTTCAGAGTCCGAAGCGATGCAGACGTATATTCATACGGATGAACGTTCGGCTGCGTTTTATGCGCTTGGTTTAGTTAAAGCGACAGGACAGCCAGTTGTGTTGCTTTGTACATCTGGAACAGCCGCTTCCAATTATCATCCGGCCGTGACTGAAGCTTATTATGCGCGCTTACCGCTGATTGTTATTACGGCAGATCGTCCGCATGAGTTACGTGAAATAGGTGCGCCGCAAGCGATCGATCAGATTCGTATGTTTGGTGAACATGTGAAAGAAAGTGTAGATTTCCCTATACCGGAGGATCGTGCAGATATTCTCTCGTACATGGAACATCGAACAATTCGTCTTCTTTCTGTTGCGAAGACTATGCCACAAGGGCCCGTTCATCTCAATGTACCGTTTCGTGAACCACTGCTAATAGATTTTCATCAGCAAGTGCCTAGTGGGAGATTCCAGCAACATGTAGTGGGGGATTTGACACTTTCTCAACAAATGAAAGATGTCTTGCAGCAAGCCATTTCTCTATCACAGCGCGGGATTATTATTGTCGGTGAACAGCCTGCTACTTTGGATAAAGAGTTGTTCTGGACATTTGCTATGGCGCTTCAGTGGCCAGTATTATGTGATCCGCTATCTAATCTTCGTTCTGAAGTACCTGCTGACTGTCTAGACCTATGTATCGATCAGTATGATGCGTTGTTAAAGAGTGAAGCATTTAGTGAAGAGGTGAAGGCGGACTGTGTGATTCGCTTTGGACCGCAACCGATATCTAAACCTTTATTGTTATTCTTGAAGAAAACGCGTCCGGAAACATATATTGTAGTGGACGAATCACCAAACTATCGTGATCCACTATTGCTTACAACGCATCACTTGCAAGTGTCTGCGGAGACAGTATGCCAAATGGCGTATAATCAGTTGGAACGAACAGATTATACGACGCGTTGGATTCAAGCCAATCAGATTTCAAGCAACGTGCTAAATGAAGATCAACAATTTGTGGGAGACGAAGGACATTTCGTTCGTCAGTTCATTGCGAATTTACCGAATGAATCGGATGTCGTTTGTAGCAGTAGCATGCCGATTCGTGATTTAGATACGTATTTCCAAGCGACGGATCGAGATATTGCGCTATTTTGTAACCGAGGCACGAATGGAATCGATGGCGTGGTATCAACAGCACTCGGCATCCAACAGGGTCGCAAACGCACTACCTATTTATTGATTGGAGATATAGCATTTTTACATGACGTCAATGGCTTGATCATTTCTAGACTGCAACAGACTGATCTGACGATTGTTGTTATAAATAATAATGGTGGCGGGATTTTCTCTTACTTACCGCAATCGTCAATTGAAAATCATTATGAAATGCTATTTGGCACACCGACAAATTTGACGTTTAATCATATAGCCGAAATGTACGAAGCACAATATGATGCAGCGTCTTCAGTGGATGCATTTGAAAGTTCATTGCAGGCATCTAAAACTGCAGATTTGCGGATTATTGAAGTGTTTACAAATCGTGCAGAGAATGTAGAAGCGCATCGATCTGTCTGGCGTGAAATTGTGAAGAGGGTGGAGCAAAGTGAAGGCTGAACTACGCGAAATTCGTGGAATAAAAACGTATGTTGAGCGGCATGGAGACGGACAATCACCTACGATTCTGTTACTCCATGGCTTTACAGGTTCGACGTCTACATGGCAGGAAGTGATTAAAATACTGTCTGCAACGTACCAAGTAGTGGTTGTCGATTTAATAGGGCATGGACGAACAGAAGCCCCGATAGATCCGGCACGTTATCGTATGGATGAACAAATTGAGGACTTGCATCAGCTACTCGAAGAATTACAGATTGTACGTCCGATAGTACTCGGCTATTCGATGGGTGGACGCGTGGCACTCGGTTATACTGCAACCTATCCTGATCAAGTGGCTAGTTTACTTCTCGAAAGTAGTTCACCTGGATTACGTACGGATGAGGAACGTCAGGCACGTAGTGAGGCAGATGCAAAATTAGCAGAACGAATCGAACGTGAAGGTATTAAAGAGTTTGTAAACTTTTGGCAGGACATTCCGTTATTTCATTCGCAGAAAAAGCTGTCGGATGAACAGCGACTTGCGGTGCGTACTGAACGTTTGAGTCAACAGACAATCGGTTTGGCAAATAGTTTACGGGGAATTGGTACAGGAAGTCAGCGATCGTACTGGGATGACTTAAAACGTATAGAGCTTCCCGTGTTTTTGCTAACGGGTAGTGAAGATACGAAGTTTGTAACAATTGCCCGGGAAATGGAAAAACACTTGCCCAATGTGCAGCATGAAACGATAAAAGATGCGGGGCATGCAATTCATGTGGAAAAACCGCGACAATTTGCTACAATGATAAAGAGCTATTTGAAAGTATAGAATTGAGGAGGAATTAATTATGACGCGTCAATGGGAATCACTACGTACATACGATGATATTAAATATGAAATGTACAACGGTATCGCTAAGATCACGATCAATCGTCCTGAAGTGCGAAATGCATTCAGACCGAAAACGGTAATGGAATTGATTGATGCATTTTCACGTGCACGAGATGATAACAGAATTGGTGTAATCGTGTTAACAGGTGAAGGAGAGAAAGCATTCTGTTCAGGAGGCGATCAATCCGTTCGTGGTCACGGTGGATACGTAGGAGAGGACGAAATTCCACGCTTGAACGTATTGGATCTACAGCGTTTGATTCGCGTAATTCCTAAGCCGGTTGTCGCAATGGTAGCAGGTTATGCAATCGGTGGCGGTCACGTACTTCACGTTGTGTGTGACTTAACAATCGCTGCAGATAACGCGCGTTTCGGACAAACTGGACCAACTGTTGGTTCGTTTGATGCGGGCTATGGTTCTGGTTATTTAGCGCGTATTATCGGCCATAAAAAAGCGCGTGAAATTTGGTACTTGTGCCGCCAGTACGACGCACAGGAAGCACTTGACATGGGGCTAGTCAACACAGTCGTTCCTTACGAGCAACTGGAAGATGAGACGGTGCAATGGTGTGAAGAAATGTTAAGTAAGAGTCCGACTGCATTGCGCTTCTTGAAAGCGGCGATGAACGCAGATACGGATGGTCTAGCTGGACTTCAGCAATTAGCTGGAGATGCTACGCTTCTTTATTACACAACGGATGAAGCGAAAGAGGGACGCGATGCGTTTAAAGAAAAACGTACACCAGACTTCGATCAATTCCCACGTTTCCCTTAAACAACTGGAAAGCTGCCTATACCTAGGCGGCTATTTCATTATGAAAAATTATTTGGAGGGATATAGATGATCATTCCTAATTGGCTTTATCAGCGGGCGAAGTTGACTCCCGATGCGTCTGCTTTGGTTTGCGGTGTTAGACATTGGACGTTTGGGGAGTTGTATAAAGAGTCGCTTGAAATTTCGCAACAGCTGCATCATGTCGGTATACAGCCGGGAAATAGAGTAGCTTTACTTAGTCAGTCCAATGAGCAGACGGTGTTATTTATCCATGCGTGCTGGCTACTGCGGCTAGAAGTGGTTTGCCTCAATAATCGATTGACAGAGCAAGAGTTACGTTGGCATGTAGAGGATGCGCAGGCTGAATTTTTACTCGTGGATGACACGGAATTTACTACACTTGACGGCATAGTTTGTGTAAAGTTCTCAGAGGTTCGTCAGCGTGAACAGAAAGCCTACGTACTAGTAAAACAGTGGGAAGAAGATCAAACACAATCGATAATGTATACTTCTGGTACGACAGGTGTACCAAAAGGTGTGCGCCAGACAGCGGGTAATCATACTGCAAGTGCATTAGCTTCTGTTTTAAATTTAGGATTGACGGAAAAAGACTCATGGCTCTGTATGATGCCGTTATTTCATATTAGTGGATTGTCGATTATCATCCGCTCGGTAATTTATGGAATGGAAATGAGATTGTACGAGAAATTTGATGCAAAAGAGGCCGCTACGCAAATTGCGGCAGGAAACGTCACGGCTATGTCAGTCGTTGCACTGACGTTGGATCAAATTGTTCGTGTGATGGAGACAGAGAATATGACAACCCATTCTTCATTCCGCGCAATGTTAGTTGGTGGCGGGTCAGTGCCGCTAGATTATCTGGAACGGGCAAGTGCGCTTGGATTACCTATTCTTCAAACATACGGCATGACGGAAACGTGTTCACAAACTACGACCCTTGGTAAAGCAGAAGCTAGACGTAAATTGGGGTCAGCAGGTAAACCTTTATTTTTCAATCAAATTTCAATTAAAGGGGCAGCACAAGCAGGAGAAGTAGGGGAAGTGCTTATAAAGGGCCCTCACGTGACGCCTGGCTATGTCGGAAGCCAAAAGGAATGTTCCCCATTGACTGAAGACGGTTGGCTAGCTACAGGGGATGTAGGATACGTAGACGAAGAAGGTTATTTGTTCATTGTAGATAGACGAGCAGACTTAATCATCTCAGGTGGTGAAAATATTTACCCCGCGGAGATTGAGAATGTTTTGCTAGCCCATCCTGCAGTTAGAGAAGCAGGAGTATGCGGCAAAGAGGATGAACTATGGGGCCACGTACCTGTCGCATTCCTCGTCAGTGAGTCCGTGACAGAAAAAGAAATGCTGGATTTCTGTGAAACACGACTAGCACGCTATAAGCTACCGAAAGATATTCGATTCGTTGACGAGTTACCGCGCAATGCTTCGAATAAACTTATGCGTTTTGAATTGAAAAACTGGCTATAAAAAAACAGCGGAAGCAATTCCGCTGTTAATTACTTAATGCTTTTTTTAATACATCTAAATTCCGTTCCATCAAAGAAAAATAATCTTCCTCGTTCCCAAGGTCTTCATTCGTCAGTACGCTCAAATTGTGGAGCGTCAACGTTTCAGCATTCAATTCCTTTTGAATGACTTCTGCTAACTTCGAACTCACGTTTTGCTCGAATAAAATATACTTAATATCTTTCTTTTGCGCTTCTTGGACGATGCTAGCCAACTGTTTCTGTGAAGGTTCATTTTGCGAATCTAGACCAGATACAGCGAGTTGTTGCAATCCATACGTATCAGCTAAATAACCGAATGCTGCATGGGATACGAAGAATGTTTTATTTGGCGCAGCATCAGCCATTGTTTTGAATTCGCGGTCAAGGTTTACAAGTTCATCGTATAACGTTTCGAAGTTTGATTGAAATTGTTCTGCATGTTCAGGTAGTTCATCTGATAATTCATCTTTAATCTTTTCCGCTAGCAATGTGCTTAAATAAGGAGAAATCCAGACGTGCGGATCGACTGCTGAATCATGGTGATGATCTTCGTGTTCCTCTTCTTCGTGCGCTTCGTGCTCTTCATGATCTTCGTGCCCTTCCCCTTCATGGGAATGACCAGGTGCTAATTTTTCAGGATCAATGGAATCTGCAATGGGAATGAATTGAATATCTTCCTTTTGTAACGTCTTTTCGGTTTTTTGAACGAAGCCTTCCAAACCGAGTCCTATGTAGAAGAATAGATCCGCTTTCGCTAATGACATTATATCCTTTTGTGTTGGTTCGAAGACATGTTCATCCGTTCCGGGTGGGTAGATGGATTGTACGTCAATAAATTCTCCACCAATGCGCTCGGTGAAGTATTGTAGCGGATAGACTGTAGTATAGACTAGCAATTTTTCGGATGAAGTAATGTCTTTTTCATCCGTTGCTTTATTCGTACAGCCACTTAACACAAGCAGTAAAGCAGTAGCCAATAATGCAATACGTTTTTTCATTTCATAAAGCCTCCACAATGTTAATCGGAATGATTACTATTTAGATAACTTCCTTATCATACAAGATACAGTTTACGTTTGCAACCTACATTATTATTTAATTTTCTTTTTTTTAGGAACGGGATCAAATCCACCTTTATGAAAAGGATGACATTTTAAAATCCGCATGACTGCAAGATAACTACCTTTTATTGCACCATGTGTTTCAATCGCTTCTACACCATAATGTGAGCAGGTCGGATAGAACCTGCAAGACGGCGGAAACATAGGGGATATAAACTTTTGATAAAAGCGGATGAATAGTAATAAGACTTTCTTTAACATAATAATCACCTTCCGATTTGAGTAGGTTTAGTTTACCGAGTTACGTGGTAAATTAAAAGAGAGAAGCTTATAACTATTTAGAGGAGTGTTTTTTTATGTCGAAAGAATTAATCCAGGAGTTAAATAAACAAGTATCTACATGGTCAGTTATGTACGCGAAGTTGCATAATTATCACTGGTACGTAAAGGGCAATCAATTCTTCACATTGCATGCTAAATTTGAAGAATTATATAACGAAGCGACGCTACACATGGATGAAATCGCTGAACGTGTGTTGACATTAGGTGGCGAACCGACGGCTACGTTAGCAGAGCATTTGGAAACATCTGTAGTGAGTGAAGCAAAGGGAACCGAGAAAGCGAATGATATGGTACAAGCATTAGTCGATGATTTTGATAAGATCATGAAGTCCTTGAAAAAAGGTATGGATCTTGCAGCAAAAGATTCAGATGGTATGACAGAAGATATGTTGAACGCAGTTTACCAAAGCATTGAAAAACATCAATGGATGCTTAATGCATTTTTGGGCGAAACAAATGAATAATAACCTTCAAACAGCATGAAAATAACCGATAGTAAGAAGTGAAGTAGTGGAAGGAGTGAACGAAATGGATATTAATTCAATCATGTCCAGTCAATTGAGAAGTTTGCAATCGACCGTTCAAATGAGTGTAATGACGAAAGCTCTTTCGATGGAAACTTCTGCGGTTACCGAAATGCTGAATAGTTTGGAAAATCAGCCTGTCCGGCATCTTTATAAAGGGGCATCCGTGGATATCAAGGCTTGATTGGTAAACACACATCTCCTATGATGAGAGATGTGTGTTTTTTCCTATAGACAGTAGGGAGTTTATATAGCATAACGATACATAGTATATAGGAGGTTGACCAGATATGGCACAGGGACAATTTTTACGAAATTTAATTATTGAAACGCCTTCTAGACCGGGGAATCTGGGGAAAGTGACGATGGCGATTGGACAATTGGGTGGAGATATTGGAGACATCCAAACAATCAAGGTAGGGACGGTTTCGACTATTAGAGAAATCGGTTTGCAGTGTAATGATAAGGAACACTTAGCTGAAATTGTGGAAGCAGTTGAAAACTTAAAACACGGGATTAAAGTGCATGCAGTAACAGATGATGTTCTTCAAGCGCACGAAGGTGGAAAGATTCACATGAAAGCTACTACAGAAATTCGTTCATTAGCAGATTTGCGTAGAGTCTATACGCCAGGTGTAGCTAGTGTTTGTAAAACGATTCAAAAGGACCCGGAGCAAGCAAACTACTTTACGGGGATTTCCAATACAGTAGCGATTGTTACGGATGGAACTGCCATTTTAGGTCTAGGCGATATCGGTCCAATAGCTGGTATGCCTGTAATGGAAGGGAAAGCTGTTCTATTTGATCAATTCGTTGGTATTAGTGGGATTCCTATTTTACTAAATACAAGTGATCCTGACGAAGTCGTTGAAACCATCAAACATATCTATCAAGGCTTCGGTGCAATTTTATTGGAAGACATCGGTTCACCACATTGTTTTGAGATTGAAGAACGTTTGAAAAAAGAATTACCAATCCCTGTCATGCATGATGATCAACATGGAACAGCGGTCGTTGCATTAGCAGCCGCTTTAACAGCATGCAAACATGTCGGTGTAGATCTAGCTAATTCTTCAGTCGGTCAAATCGGTTTAGGGGCAGCAGGTCTTGCGATTAGCAGAATGTTTATGGCTTATGGTGTCGATGAAATGAAAGGAACCGATCCGAATCCAAAGGCTACAAAGATGCTAGCTGATTATGGTGGTACGGTTGTAGAATCGATGGAAGAAATTATGGCGACTTGTGATTTAGTCATTGCGACAACAGGTGTAGCAAACTTGATCAAACCAGAAATGGTACGCAAAGGGCAAATCATTTTGGCGTTGTCGAATCCAAATGCGGAAATTGCACCCGACGTAGCGCTAGAAGCAGGCGCAGCCTACGCAGCAGACGGACGCCTAGTCAATAACGTCCTCGGCTTCCCGGGCATCTTCCGCGGCGCATTAAACGCAAATGCAAAATCGATCACTTATTCAATGCTTATCGCAGCGGCTCTTGCCATCGTAGAAAGTACAAAACGTGACGATCTAGTACCACACCCACTTGATCCTAACGTCCACATCAACGTAGCACTAGCAGTTGAAAAAGTCGTTTACGAGGAACAAGGGGAATAACAACACTCGGCCTATTAACGTTTACTGTTAATAGGTTATTGAAATTTCCATTGAATGAATTTTCCGTTTCCAGCCATACTACGATAAAAAGAAAGTAGGCTGATTATGAGCGAGACCTATACGATGTATGTATCCATCAACCATAAACAAGTACTCATCGATCCTTATTCATCACCATGGGAATACAAAGTAGAAGTACCAAGGGAAGCATATCCCGTTTTTGAAAGATTATTTTCCCAGATGGATCGTCTAGAATTCCGAAACTTCCTACGTTCTCACTTACCTTATATTCCTTATCATTACGACCGAGACAATCACGACATTGATCTTCGAATGATGAAAGTCTACGCGTTGATCCATGAATACACGGACGATGAAACGAAGCGTTTTATCGAGAAACTGCCTTTCTTTCGTTGATTCACTACGTCCTTTTCCGCTACACTAGAGTAAAGGACGTGAGCCATTTGTTGAAATTTGAAGATTTACAAGGAGCCAATGTCGAATTGACGTTTGGACCGAATCAACACCAAATAGAATCGCGCCATGTACTTGTCGTGATCAAGCACGAGGGTCGATGGTTGCTGACAAAGCATCGTATTCGGGGAGTTGAGTTCCCGGGTGGAAAGGCAGAACTTGGTGAAACGATTGAAGAAGCCGCTATCCGTGAAACATTAGAGGAAACGGGTGTGGCGATTGAAAATGTGCAATCATTTGCTGAATATGTCGTCTTTACTGAGCCGCCATTTTGTAAAGCAGTTTTTACAGGAAGGGTTACGAGTATTGAAAAAGATTATACGTTAATGGAAACAGAAGGCTTAGTTTGGATGACTGATGCTGAATTAGATGCGTGTACAGATTTAAGTTTCCATATGGAAGATCGCGGAATGGGTGAACTCAGGAAGTGGGTGGAAGCGAATGGTCGAACAGACTAATGGCACGATCATTAAACGAAGGGACTATCCATCCCCGAATCCGAGCGTACGACTAGAAGAGATAATGTATTGGTCAGATGGTTTGCGTGTGAAAGGGATGCTAGCAACACCTAAAGTAGCTGGTCATTATGATGGATTATTATACTTGCGTGGTGGTATTCAACATGTAGGGATGGTGCGTCCTGCACGTATCGCTCAATTTGCTTCTCGTGGATTAGTCGTCTTCGCACCTTATTATCGGGGCAATCGGGGGGGAGAAGGCAAGGATGAATTCGCTGGAGACGATCGCAATGATGCAGTGGCGGGTGTAGAAGTTTTAAAACAGCAATCCACAACCAATTCAGAACGTATTCATTTATTCTCCTTTTCTCGCGGAGGTATTATGGCATTATGGACTGCTATTTTGCGGGAGGATCTTACATCACTGGTGACATGGGCTGGTGTGTCAGATGTCGTTTTTACGTATAAGGAACGAAAAGATATGCGGCGGATGATGAAGCGAGTCATTGGTGGTACACCTAATAATCTACCCGATGCTTATAGAGAACGAACGGCTTTATTCCGGATAGAAGATATTGATATTCCGACGTTGATTATTCATGGTACGTTAGATAAGAATGTTTCATTTGAACAAGCGTTGTTGCTCGAAAATGCGCTACGTGATGCCAATAAAATGTATGAAACGTGGTATTTAGAAGGCTACACGCACTATATACCACCAGAAATGAATCGCAAGCTCGTTAAGGATGCGGTAGATTGGATGAAACGACAGAGGCAATAAACAGAAAAAAGCCATGCAAATAATGCATGGCTTTTGTATAGGTAAAATTAAGCGATAGGTCCGCCTTTAATTGCGATATCTTCAGATACATGGTTAAACTTCTTGAAGTTTTCACGGAAAGCAGCTGCTAGACGAGTGGCTTCTTTGTCGTATTCTGCTGGATCTTCCCAAGCATAGCGTGGGTGTAGTACGTTGCTAGGTACGCCTTCGATTTCAAGAGGCATTTCCAATCCGAAAATTTCATTCTTTTTCGTAGGAACGTTATCCAATTTACCTGCGATTGCGGCACGAACCATTGTACGTGTATAACCTAAATTCATACGTGAACCTACACCGAACACACCGCCAGTCCAACCTGTGTTGACTAGGAATACTTTTGAACCATGTTCATCGATTTTCTTACCAAGCATTTCTGCATAAGTTGCTGCAGGAAGTGGCAAGAATGGAGAACCGAAGCATGTAGAGAATGTTGGTTCAGGTGCTGTGATACCACGTTCTGTTCCAGCAAGTTTAGATGTGAAACCACTCAGGAAGTGGTACATTGCTTGCTCTTTTGTCAAAATCGAGATTGGAGGTAGTACCCCAGAAGCATCAGCTGTTAGGAAAATGATGTTCTTCGGGTGACCTGCAACAGATGGTGTCACGATATTATCGATATTTTCGATTGGGTAAGCAGCCCGTGTGTTTTCAGTCAATGATTTATCATCATAATCAGGTACTCGTGTTTCTTCGTTTAGTACAACGTTTTCTAGAACGGAACCAAAACGTATCGCACCGAAGATTTCAGGCTCTTTTTCTTGACTTAAGTTGATACATTTTGCGTAGCATCCGCCTTCGATATTGAATACACCGTTGTCAGACCAGCCGTGCTCATCGTCACCGATTAACTTCCGATCAGAATCTGCAGAAAGCGTAGTTTTACCAGTTCCAGAAAGACCGAAGAATAGTGCTACATCGCCTTCTTCTCCAACGTTTGCAGAACAGTGCATGGAAAGGATATCTTGTTCAGGTAGCAAAAAGTTCATAACAGAGAAAATAGATTTCTTCATTTCTCCAGCATATTCTGTTCCACCGATTAAGACAATGCGCTTTTCAAGAGACAAAATGATGAATGTCTCAGAGTTTGTGCCATCCACAGCTGGATCTGCTTTGAATGAAGGAGCAGCCAAAATCGTGAATTGTGATTCATGAGCTTGTAACTCTTCTTCAGTAGGGCGGATGAATAATTGGTGAACAAACAGGTTTTGCCAAGCTTTTTCGTTAATCACTTGAATAGAAAGCTGGGAATCCTTATCTGCACCTGCAAATCCCTTGAAAACGAATAATTCATCTTTTTCCTTCAAATGATCGATGACTTTCGTGTATAATGAATCGAATGCTTCAGGAGAAATGGGACGGTTTAAGCTTCCCCAATCCACTTTATCTATAGACACTGCATCTTCGACGATGAATTTGTCTTTAGGAGAGCGTCCTGTATATTTTCCGGTACGTGCCGCAATTGCGCCATCTGCTGTAAGTTGAGCTTCTCCTCTGCTTATAGCTTTTTCAGTTAATTGAGCCACTGACGCTTGAATTGTCACGTTGCTTCCACTTAGAAGACTTTTTAAACTATCATCAATTTTTGCAGAAATCATATTTACATACCGTCCTTTGTGTAGTCGTTTTATTTTTTATTTAAGTAGAACATCTTAATTCGTAAATAGTATAACACATTAAGAATAATAATCTATCCTAATTCAAAACTCAAGTGATTTTGAAGAAATAAATTGACAAAATCCAAACTTTTTTATAAGATGTGACATGAACGGATACTCTTATCCCGAGTTGGTGGAGGGTACAGGCCCTGTGAAACCCGGCAACCTGCAAAAGACAATAGTCTAGCGCGAAGGTGCCAAACCTGAAGCAAGGTTAAATTCCTTGGACGATAAGAGTGAAAGGTGCTGCGCGTGAAACTTTGCCTTTTACTCATGGATTGAATATGAGTGAAGGGCTTTTTATATTGTATAGCCCTGAATCCATATGGTATATGCTTGACGTCTAGGCGTGGAACTTTACCGGGGACTAATGAGAGTACCGTATCATGTTGCTTAATATAGGGGGAAACAAAATGACAAACCGTCGACTGTTTACATCAGAGTCAGTTACAGAAGGCCATCCTGACAAGATGTGCGACCAAATATCCGATGCAATTTTAGATGCAATTTTAATGGAAGATCCAAATGCACGTGTGGCGTGTGAAACAAGCATTACAACAGGACTAGTTCTAGTAATGGGTGAGATTACAACAACAACATATGTAGATATACCTAAAGTTGTTCGCGATACAGTGAGAGAAATTGGCTATACGCGTGCGAAATACGGCTTTGACTACGTAACATCTGCTGTCTTAACTTCTATTGATGAACAATCACCAGAAATCGCTGCAAGTGTCAATGTAGCACTAGAAGCTCGTGAAGGTTCCATGTCTGATGAAGAATTAGATGCAATCGGAGCAGGTGACCAAGGATTGATGTTTGGTTATGCTTGTAATGAAACACCGGAATTAATGCCTTTACCAATCAGCTTATCGCATAAATTAGCACGCCGATTGGCTGAAGCACGTAAAACAGATTTAATTCCATATTTACGTCCTGACGGTAAAACGCAAGTAACTGTAGAATATGATGAAAATAACAATCCTTTACGAATCGATACAATCGTTATTTCAACTCAACATCATCCAGAAGCAACACTTAAGCAAATCGAGAAGGATATAAAAGAAGTAGTCATCGATGCGGTAGTACCTAAGGAGTTATTGGACGAGCAGACGAAATACTTCATTAATCCGACAGGAAGCTTTGTAGTAGGTGGTCCTCAGGGAGACTCAGGTCTGACTGGACGTAAAATCATCGTTGACACATATGGCGGATATGCTCGTCATGGTGGCGGTGCATTCTCTGGTAAAGACGCAACGAAAGTGGATCGTTCCGCTTCGTACGCGGCACGTTATGTTGCGAAAAATATCGTAGCGGCGGGATTAGCGGATCATTGTGAAGTTCAATTGGCTTATGCGATTGGTGTCGCAAGCCCGGTTTCGATTTCTATCAATACATTTGATACAGGTCGTCAATCTGAATCACAGTTGGTTGAATTCGTACGCGAACTATTCGATCTACGTCCTGCAGGCATTATCAAAATGCTTGATCTTCGTCGCCCAATCTACCAACAAACAGCTGCTTATGGTCATTTTGGCCGTACGGATATTGACTTGCCGTGGGAGCAGACAGATAAAGTAGAAGCGTTGAAGGAATTGGCTAGTAAAGCAAGCATTAAACAATAATCGTGGCTAGAGCTGTCCAAGAAGTTATGACTTCTTGCGACAGCTTTTTTGTATAGAATTTCAATAAGCATCTACTTATTCTTTTGCGAAATGCAACGTTATGCGTTCGTCATCAGCCTTGTCATAAGCGGATTGTAGTCCTATCGCAGCTATTGTCTTTTTACATACAGTTCGTTGATTCACTTGCACTGTGAACGCTTTAGTAAAAGGGAAGTCTTGTACTGTAATCGTTTTATTATCTGTAAAGTGAATAGCTATTCTTTCAGTGGGCAATTTTCGGAAGACTTTTGGAGAAGGAATGCCGTTTTGAAAGAATGGATGTTCATCTTCTTTTTTTACACCTGGATCATTCACGCAACAATACAGTGAAAAGTTATCGCCAAGCTGTAGTAAGGCGTAGTGTTTTTCAAACAACTCGGGATCGAAACCAATTACTTGAGCAGCCAATCGTTCACGCCGTTTATGCTCTTGTTCAATGAATTGCTTGGCTTCTATCCCCTCGCTATTTTGAATAAATTGCTCATAATGTAAACTGCAAAGCATTGCGGCATAGTTATCTATTTTTTCTACGCTGTCGATTCCTTGTCGGTACAAAACTATTTTAGGCAATAAAGGAAAATTCGTAAAACTGTAAGGTGCTGATTTCGTGTCGTTCCAAAAAGGTTGGCGGTCAAAAGGGGACCAGCCGATGTCATGATTGGAAATGGCAGTTAATATAGAATCCCGCCACTTATCCTTTGGAAACATGTCAACATCCCAATGGCTCATTAGTTCTTTAGCCAATTGACCGTGAATATGTTGTTCAATCATGATAAATTCTTCTTCATGGACACGTACGATCATAGTTCTTCATCCTTTCCTTAAACTTTCTACTTCCTAATCTTTTTTTTAGTTTCCTCAAATACCTTTACTTCTTTATGATGTTCTTCTTCAGCTTCTGTAGTCCCAACAATCAAAGGTTCTGCATTATAGTCTACTCGTTTGCCATAACGGAGAAGTTCGTAAATAATCATCCCATTATTAGGTTTTCCATTTACTGTATTCATTGGAATCGCATCGTATAAGACAAAGTATAAAGAATAGAAGATGAATATATTCCAAAACTTCTCGCCTTCTTCTAAATAACCATTTGCAAGAAGTGCATTGATCGTTAACGCTAGGATGAAATTGATAAGAATCGGACCTGCATAAATACATATATAGGCGAATGTATTATTTGATCGGATGGAATCAAATGTGAACCAGCTGTGTACGTGGTAATACTTTCTAATATCTATAAACTTACATTTGAAAAGTCTTGGTCCTGATCCAATGGTCAACCTAGGATTCTTTACTCCGAATAAACTACATATAATGAAGTAACTAGCCTCCCGATTAAACTTCGTAACAGGTAAAATAATAAATGCAGAGATTATCAGCATAAAAAGATCTTTTAAGCCAAACAAAAATATCCTCTCCTTTGTTTTAAAAGGATGGTAACGTGTTTTTCTAACTATAGTATTAATCTACCCTTTTTAACGAGAATAAATCGTCTATGTGTAATTAGGTAGTACATTAGTTAATGTATGAAAGCTCAAAAGACGTCACCAAATGAATCAATGACGTCTCTTGTTATTTGTCTAACATTTTCATTACATCTGTGCTTCTGGATTGCCGAATGTTTCATATTCCTGCATCAGTAACTGAAGCGGCAACTCGTACAATTGCTTGCCATCAATTTTAAATACCCCATTCGAAACAAGTTCTTCAATGACTTGGTCCCGTTTCGTATCACATAGATTTTTCTTTTCGTTCATAGTGCATTTCCTCCTCGATTCCCACTCTCACTATAGCCACTTACCGACTTAGTTAAACCGACTTACATATAGATGAAATACTTTGAATTTTATTCAGCAAGAAGATGAAATGATTGGGTAGAATAAAGAAAGATACACTTATTTTTGTTTATGGGTACCAATTAGAGGAGAGAATCGTTATAATCTAGTTCGTGCATAATATTGTTATTTACCATAGGAGGTTACTATGTTTTTTATTGAAGCAAAACGAATTGCAGTCGTTATTTTAGGATCGTTTCTGACGGCTTTGTCGCTAAATTTCTTTCTAATCAATGCTAATGTCTATGCGAGTGGCTTTGCAGGTGCTGCGCAGTTGGTTTCGAGTATCTTAACGGATCAATTGGATATTATGATTGGTACTGGTATTTTGTTGTTACTATTCAATATTCCAGTGTTTATTCTTGGGTGGTTTAAAGTAGGTAAAGGTTTCACCATCTACAGTATCGTTTCAGTCGCATTTACTACATTGTTTCTAGAGTTACTGCCAATTCGTTCGATGTCGGATGATATTATGTTGAATGCAGTATTTGGCGGTGTATTGGCAGGGGTTGGGGTAGGTATTTCACTAAAGTTAGGTGCTTCTACTGGTGGAATGGATATCGTTGCGATGATTTTATCGCGTATGCAAGATAAACCAATCGGTATGTACTTTTTAGTCTTAAACGGGATTTTAATCTTAGTTGCAGGGTTTCTATACGAGCCAGAAAATGCATTATATACAATGATTGCTCTTTATGTGACAACGTCAGTCATTGATATGATCCATACGCGTCATGAAAAAGTTACAGCGATGATTATAACGAGGCAAGCAGACGAACTGCAACAAGCGATTCATCGTCAAATGGTGCGTGGTATTACGATTTTACCAGCAAAAGGCGCGTATTCAAAAGAAGATAAAAATATGCTTTATGTCGTCATAACACGTTATGAATTATATGACCTTGAACGTATTATTAACGAAACAGATCCACAAGCCTTTACGAATATTGTTCAGACTGTCGGGATATTCGGCTTCTTTAGACGAGAAGGCGAGAAATTAGTATAATAGAAGGAGCTACGCGGAAGTCGACACCTACGATTTCTTGTGATAGCTCCTTTTGTTCATTGGAAGAAGCTTAAAAGAAATATCAGAAAAACAATAAATTTGTTGAATTGTTGTGAAAATGGTGGACAGTTTTATAAATTACTATATAATTGAGAATGAAAATCATTAGTTAATTAAGTAATCGAGTGTCACTAAAAATCGCCTTTGGGCACAGTAAAGTTGGTTGTATACATAATGAATAAATCTATTTGGTTACGAGAACTTCGCCGTCGTACGAATAGCTGGTTTATCGTGACAATGCTTGGCGCAATAATTATCGTGATGCCTGTCGCATATGTCATTCTGAGCTTCTTCCAGCCGACGAGCGAGAACTGGCAACATATTAAAGAGTTTTTACTTGCTGATTATATTAAAGGATCATTACTTTTGGTAGGGTCTGTAGGGTTTTTATCTACTGTGATTGGTCTTACGTTAGCGTGGATTGTGGCGGCATATGAATTTCCATTACGTAAGCAGTTTAAGTGGTTGCTCATTTTACCTTTAGCAATTCCACCGTATATCGCAGCTTATACGTACAGCACGATGACGAGCTATACAGGAATCATTCAATCATATTTCCGTAATCACCTCGATTATCAATTTACACCAGGAACGATTGAAATTATGTCAATGCGTGGAGCGATTTTCGTCTTGACGTTATTCTTGTATCCATATGTGTATATGATCACGTTACACTACTTTGAAAAACAAAGTTCTACCTATATTGAGAGTGCGAAAACATTGGGATTGAATGGATTCCAGTTGTTTTTCCGATTAGTACTACCAATTGCACGACCTGCAATTATTGCAGGTGCGATGTTAATCATTTTCGAAGTATTAAGTGACTATGGGGTTGCGAGCTTTTTTGGTGTGCGTACGATATCGACGGCCATCTTCCAAACCTGGTTCGGTATGTATGATATCGATGCAGCGATGCGTTTAGCTGCTTGGTTACTTATCATCATTTTAGGAGTCTTCATGCTCGAGCGATTTTTACGCAAACGTCGAAAATATGATACGAATGTGACGCAAAGCAGACCGCTCGCGAGAAAAAAACTTCGTGGATTATCCGCTTGGGCAACGACACTAGTTTGCTTGGCTACTTTCTTCGCTGCGTTTTTAATCCCGTTTATACAGTTGATTCATTGGACATTAAAAACATACGAAAAAGTGTGGCGAGCTGACTTTTTCAGCTTAATGGCGAATAGTTTATTCGCAGCTTTCATTGGTGCGTTAATCATTAGCTTCTTTGCGATTTTGGCTGCCCGTACGATTAATCTCTATCCGTCAATGTCTTCAAACTTGTTAGCTCGCGTGATGACGTCAGGCTATGCAGTTCCTGGCGCAGTCGTAGCAATCGGTGTGCTGGCATTGTTTATTACGTTAGACGAAAAGTTAGCGTTTCTATATCCGAAACTTCTAGGAGTAGAATCGGGGACACTGGTGCTAAGTTTGTCGATTGCGATGTTGATTACGGGGTATGTGATTCGTTTTATGGCACAAGGATTCAATGCCGTAGAATCTGGTTATACGAAAATTCCACCGTCCTATCGGGAAGCGTCTTTCTTACTTGGTAGAGGATTGACGTATACATTCTGGAAAGTAGAGTTTCCTTTATTGCGTGGGTCAATCTTAATCGGATTCGCTTTGGCATTTCTGGAAATTATGAAAGAATTGCCGCTGACGTTATTATTACGTCCATTTAATTTTGATACGCTCGCTACAAGAACGTATCAATATGCGATTGATGAGCGGATTTATGAAGCAGCTCCATCTTCGTTACTGCTCATTTGCCTAAGTATCCTGTCGGTGATATTAATATTACGATTCGAGGAGAAGTGACTATTATGTTCGTTCAAATTCAAAATTTATCATTTCACTATTCCAGAAAACAGAATCCCGTCATTGACCATTTCTCGCTTTCAATTGAACAGGGGGAAATTGTTGGTATTGTCGGGGCAAGTGGTAGTGGGAAAAGTACGTTATTACGATTACTCGCGGGACTAGAAGATCCGACGGGAGGTAGTATTGAGTTAGACGGGCGACTGATTGTAGGGGATCGAACGTATATCGAAGCGGAAAAGCGTGGCGTCGGCATGGTGTTTCAAAACTACGCACTATTTCCTCACCTGACAGTGTGTGAAAATATTTGTTTTGGGTTACATAAATTGAAACGCTCAGAAAGAAAAGAACGTCTAGGGGAAATGCTTGAACTAGTCCAACTACAGGAATTCGCCAAACGCTATCCGCATGAACTGAGTGGGGGACAGCAACAACGAGTTGCATTAGCTAGAGCCTTAGCACCAGCACCATCCATTTTATTGATGGATGAACCGTTTAGTAACCTAGACACGAATTTAAAATCGCTAATTCGAATGGAAGTACGTGACATTCTTCAAAAAGCAAATATTACGTGTCTATTTGTCTCACACGATCAAGCCGATGTAGATGCGATTTGTGATCGAACGATTTATATTGATTGTGCAACATACGTTGGAGCAGAAAAAGAAACAGTATCAGTTTAAGAAGGGAAAGAGAGAAATTAGGGAGACGATACCATTACTCTGTTTTCTAGGCGGACGCGTTTCGGGAGGGGCCAAGCTGATGCTCGCCGAAGTCGCCGCTTTCCACTTCGCTTCACTGCTTAATTTATTTTGTCTACAGTTTTAAATGAGTCCAATATATGTTGGGCTTATTTTTTTTGAATTTATTCAGAAAAAAACAAAAAAGTGCTAGCTTTTTTCTTAGATATGTATTATGATTTTCATGTAGATGAAAACGATTCTCATTATCAAATGATTTGTTTGGATGGGAACAAAAGACAAGGGGAGAAATAAGTTGAAGAAAAATTCTTTATTATGGGCATTTGCTCTATTGCTGATGGCAGCAATTTTAGGAGCATGTAGCTCAAGTTCTGACAAAAAGGAACAAACAGAAGAACCTGCAAAAGAAGAGACAACAACAGAAGAGACCGCAAAAGAAGAAGAAAAAACAGGTGGCGAAGTTAATGTCTATACAGCTAGACACTATGACGTAGACGCTATCCTATATGCCGACTTTGAAGAAAAAACGGGCATTAAAGTAAATGTAATCGAAGCAAAAGCACCTGAATTGATCGAGCGCTTGAAGCGTGAAGGACAAAATACACCAGCGGATCTATTTATGACAGTCGACGGTGGGATTTTGAACACAGCGAAAGAAGAGGGACTATTACAACCGGTTGAATCCGCAGAAATTGACGAACGTGTTCCCGCAGACCTTCGCGACACAGACGACCAATGGATTGGTTTATCTACTCGTGCGCGCGTCATCGTTTATTCGAAAGACCGTGTAAAGCCTGAAGAGTTATCTACGTACGAAGATTTAGCGACAGATAAGTGGAAGGGCAAGTTGCTTGTCCGTTCATCTGACAGTCTTTATAACCAATCATTAATGGCATCATTAATCGCACTTGACGGTGAAGAAAAAGCAAAAGAGTGGGCGCAAGGAATTGCGAACAACCTAGCACGTGCACCTGAAGGTGGAGACCGTGATCAAGCACGTGCAATCGTTGCAGGTGTGGGTGACGTTGCAATTATGAACAGTTATTATGTAGGTCGTATGTCAGTATCAGACGAAGCAGAAGATGTAAAAGTATTTGACCAAATCGGCGTATTCTTCCCGAACCAAGAAACAACGGGTACACATATTAATATTAGTGGCGCAGGTTTAGTTAAGCATAGTAAAAACAAAGAAAATGCTGTGAAGTTGATTGAGTACTTAACAACTGTAGAAGCACAAGAACAAATTTCAAAAGAAAACTATGAGTTCCCAGTAAATGCTGAAGCAAAGCTACCAGAAGTAATGGCGAGCTGGGGAACATTCACTCCACAAAAAGTGGACTTTGCAGACTACGGAACATATAATCCGAAAGCTGTAGAATTAATGAATCAAGTAGGATGGAAATAAGTTGAATGCAAAAAAAGCAGCTCTCGGGCTGCTTTTTTATTGTGTACAATCAGTCTTGCAACGCTTTATACAATTGTCCTTTTCGCGCATATTCATTGACGATTCGTGTCATATCGGCACGATCTTCATCCGTCAATTCACGTACCACACGTGCTGGAGAGCCAAGTGCTAATGTGTTCGGAGGAATTTTCTTTCCAGGCGTCACTAAACTGCCCGCACCGATAAAAGCACCTTCTCCAACTTCAGCACCATCTAACACAGTGGCGCCCATTCCGACAAGTGCGCCTTTTTTGATTGTGCAACTATGTAACATCACTTTATGTCCGATCGATACATTGTCTTCTAAAATAAGTGGGAATCGTGGACTTTGATGCAAGCAACAGAAATCTTGAATATTTACTTTTGCTCCAATAATTGTTGGAGAAACATCTCCGCGAATAACTGTATTAAACCAAATGGATGACTCGGGTCCAATCGTCACATCTCCTGAAATTGTGACGTAATCCGCTATATAAACGGAAGGGTCGATCTCTGGCATTTTACCTTCGTATGGATAAATCAATCAAATCTCCTCTTTTCTACTGTAATCATGTATAATTTATCGTATCAAACATTTGGAATTTACGATACATAATAATGTAATTAATAGAATAAGATAGTTAGATAAGGAGTGATGTCCGTGTGGAAATGGGAAGCAGAAGGAAAGGCAAAAGCAGTCGTAGTAATTGTTCACAGTGCATATGAACATCATCGCCGCTATGTATGGTTAGTTCAAAAACTAAGAAATGAAGGATTTCATGTGGTGACTGGGGATTTACCGGGACATGGTATAGAAGGTGTGGAAGTTCACGCAGAAGCATTTAAAGATTATCGTAGATTTATTAAGAAAATGATTCGTACGGGCTTGGAATATGATTTACCTTTGTTTTTATTTGGACATGGTATGGGTGCAACGTTCCTTATGCGTTTACTACAAATGGAACATATTGAATGTGCAGGTGTTATTTGTACATCACCTTGGCTACACTTAGAACATAACCCGCCGATGCGTGCAAAGATGCTGACAAAATGGTCCCCAAATACAACCGTGGACCACGAAATCACAGTAGATCAATTATCACGTGATCCTGAGTTTTTAGAGAAATTTGAGGAAGATCCATTATATGTGCCAGTGGTGTCAGGTAGCTGGTATCGTGAATTGCAGACTCTTATGAAATCAGTTATGCAACCGGATCTAATCATACAAGATGTGCCGTTTTTGCTACATACAGGAGAACTCGATCGTATAACAGATCGTGAATTCGCACGTCGATGGGCATTTGCGCAAAATTTATCAGAGTTGCAATATAAGCTGTGGAAAGAAGCGCGTCATGATGTGTTCCAAGAACCTAATCGTGAAGATATGTTCTTTTACACACAATCGTTTATGAATAATGTTCTTCATTCCCTAGGTTATGTGATTGACTAGCATGAAGAATTTCGGGATGTGAAAAGATGAGAGAACGACTGTACATAGGCATTGCAGGTGGAATCGGAGCCATGGCAAGATTGCTGGTAGGCCAGCTTTTGCTAGTCAGTGGCACATTTCCCATGGCTACGTTTACGGTGAATATGGTCGGAACGTTGTTGCTATGTTTTCTAGTAGAGTGGTCGAGACTCGGTGGTCGTCTTACATCACTCGCTGTGTCTGTTATTACAGTCGGCTTTCTTGGAGCCTTTACGACGTTTTCAGCTGTTAGTTTGGAAACGATTGTGTTGGTTGACGAAGGTTTATTGGGGATTGCAGCTGCCTATGTCGGTAGTAGTTTATTCGGTGGATTGGCGATGGCAGTACTCGGATTTTCATTAGCAAAGAAGGTGGCTAGATGATGTTACACTTCCTAGCAGTTGGCTGTGGAGGGATTCTAGGGGCACTTTTGCGTTATGAATGTTCCACTCGGCTGAATCAACGTTCGTTACCGTACGGGACGCTGCTCGCCAATAGTGTCGGGTGTTTTTTCATCGGCTGGATTGTCGGTATGGAGTTGTCGAACGAGTGGACATTGTTTTGGGCAACGGGTGTGGCGGGCGCTTTGACTACCTATTCTACGTTGATGAAAGAAATATGGACGTATTGGATTGAAGATCGAAAAACGCGCGCGATTCTTTATACTGTGCTGACTTTTGGATTGGGAATAGGCTTGGTGTTTATTGGTTATAGCCTATAGAAATGAGGTTTACGCTCTATGAGTGAAAAGAAGCAAACTAGGCGTAAGAAGTGGACTAGTTCATTTTTAATCGCCGTCTTTATAGCCATTGCAGCTATTTATTTTCCTGAATTATTCGGTGATGAAGATAAACAGCCGAGCCGGCCAGGATTGATTCCTGTCGAATTGGTTAAGACGATTGATGGCGATACGATTAAGATTATGTATGAAGGCAAAGAAGTTAATGTGCGGTATTTATTGATTGATACACCCGAAACGAATCATCCGCGTCTTGGCAAACAACCTTTTGGACAGAAAGCAAAAGTCCGAAATCAAGAACTCATGCAAAAAGGGCAACTGGAGATCGAGTTCGATATTGGGGATAAGTACGATAAATACGGCAGACTATTAGCGTATATATACATAGACGGTAAAAGCGTGCAAGAACAGTTGTTAAAAGAAGGTCTAGCGAGAGTAGCTTACGTGTATCCGCCAAACACTAGACATGTAGATGCGTTCAAGAAAGCGGAAGCAGAAGGCAAAAAGTCTGGTATTGGTATCTGGACACTTGAAGACTACGCGACAGATCGTGGGTTTGATAGTGATAAATATCCAAACGAGTCCGTAAAACAACTAGTCTCTGGTAAAGTAGAGAGTTTTAAAAATTGTACGGAACTCCGTAAGAAATATCCGGAAGGTGTTAAAAAAGGACATCCAGCGTACGCCGAACATATGGATCGCAATCAAGATGGACGAGCTTGTGAATAAAAAACAAAAGGACTTTCTCATCGAGAGAAAGTCCTTTTGTTTGGTATCAAAACACTTCATTATAATTGGTCAGCTCTCGCAATGCACTTTCCTCTGCAGGAATTCGTACGGATAGCATCCATAAATTTAATACTAAAAAGAGGATTGCTGTAAAATAAGCGCTGAATAATAAGGGCAAGACAAGAAGTTCAGTCGTGACAATTACATAATTCGGATGGCGGATCCAGCGATAGGGGCCTTTTTTCTGAACAGTAGCGCCAGGTAAAATCAGAATCTTTGTGTTCCAGAACTTACCGAGCGACGACAGACACCAGACGCGCAATAGTTGCATTAACAGGAAAATTGCTAGTAATAGACCCCAGGCAGGAGACGGTGGTCGATTGAATACGATGACTTCCACTAGTAATGAAACGAAAAATGCGGTATGCATGAGTACCATCCATTTGTAATGAGATGCTCCAACTTCAATTGCTCCCTGACTTCGCATCCATTGCTCGTTGCGCTTGGCGACGGCTAGCTCGACTAACCGTTGTATTACCACGATAATGAAAACAAGCAGAAATAGCTTGCTCATATCACTTCCACTCCAGTAATAGTAATTCACCACAGAAGCCTGGTCCGAGTGCTGCCATTAAACCGAACTCTCCTAGTTTTGGTTGCTGTTCGATGAAGTCTTTTAATACATAGAGTACGGTAGGGGAAGACATATTGCCGTGATGCTGCAACACTCTTTTAGAAGTAGCAGTCTGATCATCTTCCATATGCAATGCTTTTTTATAGGCATCGAGTACTTTCTTGCCTCCAGGATGCGCAACGAAATGCTCTACGCGATCCATGGTTAACTGTTGTTCTTCTACAAACTGATGAACGAATGGCCCAAGCCAGCTTTTGATGACATGTGGAATGCTTTTCGAAAATACGACATGCAAACCATTATTTTTAATATCCCAACCCATCACATCTTCAGAATCAGGCATGAAGCGGGAAGATGTTGCACGGATCGTAGGCATTGGACGGGTACTCTTAATCGTTGATTGTTCACCAGAAATTAATGCACAAGCTACTCCATCTGAAAATAATGAAACGCCGACTAGATTACTTTTCGTTACATCATCGCGCTGGAACGTTAAACTACAAAGCTCTAGAGCAAGCACGAGGACATTGGCTTTAGGGTATGCTTTACAGTAATCAAATGCACGACTCATGCCGGACGCACCGCCCGCACAGCCAAGTCCCCAAATTGGAATACGTTTGATATCATGTCGAAACGGTAATTGATTAATGAGACGTGCATCGATACTAGGCGTTGCTAATCCGCTACTTGATACGAAGACAATCACATCAATCTCGGCAGGATCTACAGCACGCTCGAGTGTCGATACGTTAGTCAAACATTTCTCCACTGCTTGTTTGCCAAGCGTGACAGCTTGTTCGATATAAAGATTGTTTTTCGTTTCAAAGTCATGTGGATGCGCATACCATTCAAGTGGCATACATACTTGACGCGTATCAATTTCGCCATTTAGGAACACTTTCAATAAACGATCAATATCTTTAAATGAATCGGAAAAAAGGGAACGGGCAAAGGTCATCGCCTCATCCTGTTTTAGTTCAACAGGTGGACAGACCGTACTGACAGATTGAATTGTTGGCATAGGCAACCTCCGTTAACTAGTATTAATAAAAGTAGCTTCTTGTAAACTATATGCAAGAGATGATGAAGACTTGTCTAAGTGATGAAACATCTCCACAAAGAGTACGCGATGGGATAGTACTTTATTATTCCCTACAACCTACATTGGAAAACTTTTAATTGAAGCGATTTTTGTTTCGTATAACTAGGATTTCATGATAAGCTGATGGCGAATGAATTACTGGAAGGAGAGTAGATATGAAATTAATTGATACGAAGAATCAGTTGTCGGAGAAGGAAAAGCATATGGCGAAAGTGGCGAATGTGGACAATGCGACGCTGACGAATATTCAGCTACAGGCAGGTCAGGAAATTGCAGAACATGATTCAAAGAACGAGGCGTTTATTATCGTGCGCAAAGGAAAAGTGCGTTTCATGGTAGAAGGGGAGCCTGTCGAAGTGACTCCAGATAATATTCTACATATGGCACCGCTTGAGAAACATAACCTGTATGCGATTGAAGATACGGATTTAGTTTTGGTGCAAGTGAAGCAATGAATATGGTTAAACTAAAAAACGCTAATTCAGCTAGTGAATTAGCGTTTTTTAGTTTGTTGGGAACGTGTTGCACAATTTGCGTAGACTCAAAACAAATCCTTCTGTCTGTTCAGCCGTGCGCTTTTTCGGCCCCCGCAATCGACCTCCAGCACGCCGGATTTTCTGTGCTTTGTGTCTAGCGGCAAGTAATTGGTCGATATTTTCGTTCGTGAACCATCTGCCGTTCTGATCTAGCGGCAAGCCTTGTTTGGCTAATGCCATTGCGGCAAGTCCGTAATCCTGTGTCACGACGATATCGCCTTTTTTAATCTGGTTCACAAGCACAAAATCGACTGCATCTGCACCTTTTGAAACAGTAATTGTTTCAGCACCTTCTCGATACATTTCATGTGCAGTATCACAAATTAACACACACGGTAAACCATATTCTTTTGCGACCGCAATAGTTTCGTTAATTACTGGACAGCCATCCGCATCTACTAAAATAGTCGTCACAACTTCCTCCACCTTTCGCTTCACTCAATACGTTTAGTATAGCAAATATCGGGTAGGATAAGGGGAAACGAGTGATTGAGGTGACGAAATGGCCGATTTAGCAGAAGACGAACGAACGACAGCACAACAACTCGAGCAATACGGACGTGAAATGGATGCGCGTAATGCCGCTATGGAAAATGTTGAAGTTCCACCTGTAACACGCGCCTTAGCAGAACATGAAATTCCACCGCCACTGACAGAAGAAGAAATTAGAGCAAAGGTCGGCGATCAGAATTACGAGAACGCTACAGACGACAACGCACCGACATCAATTAATAGCTAAAAACATGACAAAGGGGCATCTAAAGTGTTCCTTTTTTTGTGTGAAAAAACGAAACATAGCACACTCCCTAAACGTATAGATCGCATACTTACTAATGGAGTGATGCAAGATGAATGAAGGATATTTTGTGGGTTGGGGTACACTAGCTTTGATCAACGCCGTACTGGCACAAGGAAAAAACCGTAGCGGTCTGAACTGGTTCATCCTCTCTATATTTCTTGGACCCATTGCAACCCTCCTCTTAGCGCTGTTGAGTAAAAGATGATAAGCTATTTAGGAAACTGACATAGTGAGAGGGGTTACTAATAAAATGCAAATCCACACAGAAATTCTACTTGCAACTGATAGTCAAGTAACGAAAAATCAGTTAGTGAAACAATTCGTCGAGAACCAACCAGGCGGACATTGTTCACTCGTACTAGGGGATAAACAAGTAGTTATTTTAAAAGATAAGCAGTGGAAATCACTAGATGAAATCCGCAGTATTGCTGGAGAAGTATCACGCAGTGTAGCGGCGCAGAGAGTACAGTCCGCGACAATTCAAGCAGATCAATTAGCAAAGAAGTGGTCTGCTACAGACGAAGCGGTTACTGCATTCGTAGAAGGTTGGCATCTAGGAGCGTATAACTTCGATCGCTACCAATCCAAAAAAGCGAATCCTGTAACGAAACTGATTGTAAAAGGTTCGTGTCAAGCATCAGTGAAAGCAGGAAGAGTGCGCGCGGATGCAATGGCATTTTCTCGTGACTTGATGAATGAATTGTCAGATGTTCTGAATCCTGAGACGTATCCAGAAGTACTGAAAGATCATTTCAAAGGTACAAAAGTGAAAATCAACGTACTTAGCAAGAAGGAAATCGAAGAGCGTGAGATGAATGGCGTGTTGACAGTTTGCCGCGGTAGTAAATATGATCCTTCATTTGTTGAAATGACATTGCAAACAGATGCATCAAAGCCATTGGTCGCGCTTGTCGGGAAAGGCGTAACGTACGACTCAGGTGGTATTAGCTTAAAAGGCGGACGTGACGACAGTGATATGCGTATGGATATGGGCGGCTCGGCTGCTGTAAGCGGTGCGCTATCACTCCTTGCCTATTCGGATGCAAAAGTGAATGTCGTTGCGTTGATTCCAATGGTTGAAAACACGCCAGGACCAGATGCAGTCATGCCAGGTGAAGTTATTCAATATAAAAATGGGATTAGTGTACAAGTCGGTAATACCGATGCTGAAGGTCGTTTGATTTTGGCAGATGGCCTGATTCGTGCAGGGGAACTTGGGGCAAAATATACGGTGGATATTGCAACATTAACAGGTGCAGTCGTCGGAGCGCTTGGTACGGAAATCGGTGGAGTTTTCGGTGATGAGGATCTAGCGTACAAAATGAAGAAAATTGGTGATCAAAACGGTGACTTCGTTTGGCCACTACCTTTAGTGGATGTCTATGAAGAATCCCTAGATAGCGCATATGCAGACTGCAATAATATCAGTTCGATGTCTGTAGCTGGTTCAATCACAGCAGGGCTGTTCTTGCGTAAATTCGCGCCGAAGAACAACTGGTTGCATGTCGATATGGCGGGTGTCATGGATAAGCAGAAACCTAAAGGCTATTACACAAAATCTGCAACGGGCTATGGTGCTCGATTACTTGCAGATTATACAGTCTCACTACATTAAAAAAAGACGAGTGGAAGTTACGCTTCCTACTCGTCTTTCATTATGTACACAATACGACTTCTCTTGAAAACGTACCTTTCCTTGCTAGACAACGATCGATGATATCCCAACCAGCTTCAGTAAGCATGTTATCCATATTCTCGATTGTAAGGATTAAACAACTCTTCGCAAAGCGTCGCGCTTCCTTTAAAATAGCTAGTTGACCTTCCGCTGTGATATGCGTGAATAGATTATACGGCATGTCAATAATGGCAATATCATACTGTTCTTTCACTTCCGCAATTGGCCCAATCTCTACATTACCTTGTAATCCGAAATGAGCGATGTTCTTTCTGGAACCATAGACGACAAGAGGGTTAATATCTCGGCCTTCAATCGGAATACCCATCGACAATGCTTCCACAAGAACTGTACCAATCCCACAACAAGGATCGATGACACGGATACCTTCGGGGTGTGGGACTGCGATATTGACGGCAGCTCTGGCCAAACGAGTACCGAGCGCAGTGGAATACATATGCGGCTTTTGTTGATGTACATGCCAATCCGATGAACTTTCAACTAGTTCTCCTACATACCACTGATCTTCCAATTGCATTATTCCAATCAATAATTCCGGATAATCTAACTCAGGTTCACCTATGATTTGTAATCCGACTTTTCGCTCGATTTCCCGACGTTTTGCATGTCCTATTTTCGCAGTGTTCGCAAGCTCCATATCATTTAAGCAGACAGTCTTGAATGACTTTTCTACTTCTAATACAGCGGCTTGTTGCGCCAACGAATCCAAGCTATCTGTTTGAATCCATACTGCTAAACGCGCCTGCATGAAGGGACTTCGTGACGGATTAACCGTCACTTCACTTTGTATCACATTGTCTTGTACGTCTTTCCCGAAAAAAGAACGCATTTCCATCCGGCATAATTCCTGCTCATCACGATGCCGGATATACGTATAAATAAATTTTGTAGTCATTACTGGCCTGCTCTCATTTCGTTAAGACCGCTAAGTATATTATGAAGAAGTTGTAAAACATCCTGAATTGGCATGGATTCCTCAAAACCTTCAATCGGATCCAGCGGCATATTCACTTCCCAGAAACCTTCGTTATCGGAAAACGAGATGCTACATCCGGTAAGTTTGTGCTGTAGCTTTTCCTCGATAAATCCGCGGATTGCGTCGCCTTCTTTTTTCTTACCTTGTAAACCGAACAACGCCATATATGTTTTGAAAATATCATCTACTTCCAATACTAATGAGTCTACATTGATTTTGTCGAAATCAGGGGAATCTACATAGAAAAATTCGGCTATATTTGATTGTAAATAGGAAATAGGTTGCTGTGAAAATTGCTTATCTGCAGTACGGACGGTTTCTTCCGTTTCCTTTACACATACTTCTAGTGTTTCAATTGTCAATCGGTTCATATCATTCACTCCTCGTTAGTAAGTATACCGGATTGTTTTTCGGGATACCATGGATTTAAATGAATTAATACTTCGTCCACATCTTCATTTTGTGCCATGATTAAATTGCGTAATCTACTTGAAATCATATGACCTTCCTGAATCGTCAAATTGCCCATAACGCCGATGCGAATATCAACTAATACATAGTGACCGTGTTCGCGCGCGCGCAAACGATCGATTCGTTTTACTTCAGGCATCGAGCGGATGGTCTTTTCAAATGTAGCCAATCTTTCATCGCTAACACTTTTCTCCATTAGAATATCGATGCTCTCTTTACCGATTTCCATTGCGATACGGAATACGAGGATAGAGACAATAATTCCTGCAATCGGATCGCCGTAAGCTAGTAGAGGAACGTTAAACACGTCGCCGATGAGGGCAAGCCCGATCCCAACAACCGCCGCAAGAGAGGCATAAACGTCAGCTAAATGATCATATGCCGTCGCGATCAGTCCCTTACTATTTTCTGCCTTGCCAACGCGCATCGTATAGACATACAGTATATATTTCCAAACGAGCGAAACAATTGCAGTAAGTAGTGCAATTTTACTGGCAGTTGCTGGATCTTCAAATAAAGCCATTACTGCTTCGAATGCGATATAAATAGAAGCTAACCCTAAAATAATGGCTACGATGCTAGAACCAATGACTTCCGCTTTTCCATGACCATATGGGTGATCTTCGTCAGCGGGTCGTTTAGAAATTTGCATAGAAGTTAATGCAGCGGCAGAAGCAACGACATCACCCGCGTTGTGGAAACCGTCCGCCAGTAAAACAGGGCTTTTAAAAAGAAAGCCTACGACTAGTTTTAATACAGTTAATACGATGTTACTCAGTAAACTAATCCATATCGCCAAGACAGAATTTTTAGCGTGTCCTTGAGTGTTAGTTGTCATAAAAGCTTCCCTCCCCTAATAGTGTTTCCTTTAAGCAACAAAAAAACCTCGCCTACTGCAGGCAAGGTTTGGAAATTTTTTAATGGTTTTGTTGGGACAAAATTTCTCATTGTCATCACTCATTCATTAGTAGTTCAACTATTATCCCATGAAACGGTTCATGATGCAACTATCGCGGAATTCAAAGTAGTAAATTGATTGTATATGTGTCAAAATATAAGAACGGAGTCATTGTACTTACGAATGACGCTATTCGTTATGCATATTCATGTATAAAAATTCAATTTGAGAGGTTTGATGAATAATGAAACTTTGGGGCGGGCGTTTTAGCAGTAAAGCAGATGAAATTATGGAGAAGTTCAACAGTTCCCTTCCTGTGGATTATCGTCTATTTCGCGAAGATATCGCAGGCAGTATTGCACATGTTACGATGCAAGTGCACTGCGATTTATTGACGCCAAAAGAAGGCGAGTTACTCGTCAATGGCTTGCAGTCCATTTTGGCAGATATCGAATCGGGCGAATTAAAAATTGAAGGCAATTACGAGGATATCCATTCATTTGTTGAAATGAATTTGACAGAACGCGTAGGGGAAACTGGGAAGAAGCTACATACTGCGCGTAGCCGAAACGACCAAGTGGCGGTCGATATGAGGCAGTATGCGAGAAATCAGACGTCTGTCGTAATGGACGCCTTGCAAACACTTATCGATTCACTCGAAACGAAAGGTAAAGCAAACAACGTCATTATGCCAGGCTATACACATTTGCAACGTGCGCAAGTCGTTACATTTGGTCACCATTTAGGAGCCTACGCCCAAATGTTCAAGCGGGATAAAAAGCGTGTACAACATGCAGCGGAAATCCTCAATGAAAATCCATTAGGTTGTGGCGCGCTGGCTGGTACGACACATGCGATCGATCGCCATGTCACAACGGCATTGCTTGGTTTTGATAAGCCGGTCGATAACTTCCTTGACGGTGTCAGTGATCGTGATTACTTAGTGGAACTGATGTCCGATTTCTCATTAATTATGATGCATATGAGCCGTCTCAGTGAAGAACTTATTTTATGGAGTAGCCAAGAATTCCGTTTCATTACAATCTCTGATGCGTATTCCACAGGCAGTAGCATTATGCCGCAAAAGAAAAATCCAGATGCAGCGGAACTGATCAGAGGAAAAACGGGACGCGTCTATGGTTCGCTCTTTGCATTATTAACCACACTAAAAGGATTACCACTTACGTACAATAAAGACATGCAAGAAGACAAAGAACAATTCTTCGATGCGCTAGACACCGTCCTCGACTGCCTAGAAATCATGTCTAAAATGATCGATACACTTACGGTTAATGCCGATCAAATGAAAGCAGCTATTAAAGGCGGTTTCCTAAACGCAACAGAAGTGGCGGATTATCTTGTCGCAAAAGGTACACCATTCCGTGATGCACATGAAATAGTCGGCAAAATCATCATCTATTGTGAAAAAGAAAACAAAGCAATTGAGGACTTAACAGTTGGGGAGCTGCAAAACTTTAGCGACCATATTGAAGATGATATTTACGAATACATCGATTATGAAGCTATCATCACTAAAGGTAATAAAGGGTTGATGAAAGCGGAATAACGTCAGATATTACTTATTATTCATCGGGATAGTATATATGAAAAAAGCCTGCAAAATTTTTGCAGGCTTTTTCATATATACTATTGCAAATCCTTACTGTATTCGTGGCTTACCTTGCGCAAACGCTACGATAAATCCAATCAAACCAAACACAACAGCTGGTGTAATCCAACCCACGCCTTGCTCGAAAAGCGGTAAAAACTCCAATACCTTTGTAATCGGACCTAGCTGCACGTCGAATGCCTTCAACATATCGAAAAATCCTACGATACCTGCAGCGGTCAAGCCGTATATATAGACCTCATGATAGCCTCTAAACAACCGATCGAATAACCTAAATGAAATCAACACTATGGCGAGCGGATATACACCGATTAACACAGGAATCATCACGTTTAGTAATTTCGTTAAGCCGATATTCGAAATAATAGTTGTAAAGCCACAAATGATAAAGACAAACTTTTTATAAGAAATAATCGGTGCAATTTTAGAAAGATATGTCGCACTAGCGGAAGTCAATCCAATCGCAGTCGTCAAACAAGCGAGTGTTACAGCCAAACCGAGTAAATACAGGCCGCTATTACCCATCAATGCATACGCAAGCTTTGCTAAAATATCACCGCCGTTGTCTGCATTTGCCGCTACAATACGACTTGTTGTCCCTAAGTATGCAAGACCCGCATAAACCAAACTCAAGCCGATAACTGCAATCGAGCCTGCTTTCATTGTAATGGTAGTAATCTCTTTACGGTCGGTAATACCTTTCAACTTTACAGCATTGATAACGATAATCGCAAACACAAGAGCCGCAATCGCATCCATCGTGCCATAGCCCTCAATGAACCCTTTGACGAAAGTATCTTCTGTAAATGGCTCCAATGCAGGCCCTGCTTGACCTACGGGATTGACAATACCAATGATGATGAAAAACGTCACAATTATTAGCAACACTGGTGTTAAAATACTACCGAAACGATCAACAATTTTATTTGGTTTCAATGATAACCAGACAGTCACACAAAAAAAGAGGACTGAAAATACTGCGAGTGCGAGTGTTTCATGAGCGTTCGGAACAAAGGGGGATACGGCGATTTCATACGCTACTGTGGCAGTTCGTGGAATTCCGAAAAATGGACCGATTGCTAAGTAGACGATCAATGGGAAAATCATCGCAAATAAAGGAGAGGCTTTGCCAGCCAAATCATTTAATTGTACGCCACTCATCGTAACTGCAATGACACCAAGGTAAGGTAATCCGACACCGGTGATTAAAAATCCGGCAAGTGTGATCCATGTCTCGACTCCAGCCTGTTGACCTAGCACTGGGGGGAAAATCATATTGCCAGCACCAAAAAACAGGGCAAACATAGTCAGCCCTAATTTCAGCGTGTCGAATTTGGTAAATCTATTCATGTAAAAAGCCTCCTGGGGTACTCTGAGAAGTGTATATATTTTGATAACTTATAGGATACATAAGTTGCTAGAATTATGGTGCCGTAACACTATACGATATGTAATAATGTTCTGTCAAGTATACAGAAGTGAATTGTCTGAAATTGGTAACTTTTGAGAAGGAATGGTAATACAAATCCCAATATACAATGAGTAATCGTTACTGTACACACTTCAGCACTTAAGGGTGGCTACCGCGTGCTGAGGAGAAAATAGAAAGCTGCCCTATTCTAAACTTCAGAAACCACTTACAAGTCTGGGAAAGTCACAACAAAAAGACTGCCACAAAAAGTCGTGATGTACGACCTTCTGTACAGTCCAGTGGAGGAATTACCCCATAATATGATAACCAGCATCGACATAAATAACTTCGCCTGTCACACCGCTTGATAAGTTACTAAGCATCGCCACAGTCATATCAGATACTTCGTCAGGTGTAACATTACGCTTTAGTGGTGCCCGCTCTTCAATTTGACTAAGGATGGTATTAAAGGAAGGAACACCTTTTGCAGACAGTGTACGAACTGCTCCCGCTGAGATTGCGTTGACACGAATATTCCGCTGACCAAGTTCAGATGCCAAGTAACGTACAGACGCTTCAAGAGCTGCTTTTGCCACACCCATCACATTATAACCTTCAAGAACACGTTCCGCTCCTAAATAACTCATAGTAATAATCGCACCGCCCTCAGTCATATAATGACGGGCTTCACGTGCCGTAGCGACCAATGAATACGAACTAGAATCTTGAGCGAATGCATAGCCTTCACGAGTTGTTTCAACGAACGGATTATGCAAATCTTGTTGGTGTGCGAATGCAATAGAGTGAACTACACCGTGAATCACACCGACTTGTTCGCTAATAGCTTTGAAAGCTTGTTCGATGCTTTCGTCACTATTGACATCACATTGTACGATTTGTGTCGCAGTGAATTCATTCTTAGCCAATGCTTTTTCTAATTTATCGCGCGAACGATCTTTACGGTACGTGAAAATAACATTTGCACCTACTGAAAATAATGCTTTTGCAACGCCCCAACCAATACTGCGTTCATTCGCCACACCCATAATGACGATATTTTTTCCTGATAATTTCAATAAATCTACCATAATAGCCTCCTGAATTTTCATTAGATACTTTATCTTTTAATGCTCTCCATAATAGTAACATATTGTACGAATGAACATGTATTTTTTCTATGTAGTAAGTTATCGCTAATTAAATTAACTGTTAATAAATAAAAATACAGTTGACTTTATAATTATACATACGTATACTTATCACTAATGAATAATGAGGTGATGACGTTGAAGGTAGGAATCATAGGAGCGTCCGGGTATGGTGGCCTCGAGTTGATTCGTTTGCTGCATAACCACCCGGAAATTGAACAGATTGATTTATTCACTTCCTCTGAAGTGGGGACTATATTTTCTGAGAAATATCCGCATCTCGTGAATATTCACGATCAGCCGATGCATGAAATAGCACAAGATCACATTAGTAAACTCGACACAGTGTTTTTCAGTACTCCAGCAGGCGTAACAACTTCGTTGCTTCCGCCGCTAGTAGGTGCGGGTCCCAAATTGATTGATCTAGCAGGAGATTTTAGATTAAAAGATCCTTCTTTATATGAGCAATGGTATCAGAAAGACGCACCAGCTAAGGAATTTCTAGAGAAAAGTGTCTACGGACTACCGGAGTGGAATAAACAACAAATCCAAGAAGCGGAATTCATCGCGAATCCCGGATGTTATCCAACAGCGGTTTTACTATCGTTGCTCCCATTACTAAAAAATAAATTAATCGATGGTAGTCAACTAGTCATTGATGCGAAAAGCGGCATATCGGGGGCTGGGAATAAACCGAGCCAAGCTACGCATTTCAGTGAAACGAATGAGAACTTCTCCATTTATAAAATACATCAACATCAACATATACCGGAAATTGAGCAGGCGATGAATATGTTTGCTGATCAACCCGAACCTATTACGTTTACGACACATCTCGTGCCTATGACGAGAGGAATTATGGCAACGAGTTATGCGAAAGTGAATGGACAAGTAACGGAACAACAACTTGTCGATTGCCTGAAAGAAACGTATAAAGATCATCCGTTCGTTAGAGTGTCAACCGATATCCAAAGAATGGGTACGAAACAAGTATACGGCTCCAATTATTGCGATATACATGTCAAAGTGGATCCAAGAACGAATCGAGCAACGATCGTTTCGGTTATTGACAATGTCGTAAAAGGAGCAGCAGGACAAGCGATACAAAACATGAATATTCAATACGGTCTAGATGAAACGACTGGTATTGCAAATATTCCGTTATTCATCTAAGCTACTAAGAGAACAGAATGTACGAGAATTGAGGGGAGCACTATTATGGAAACCATCGAAAGCATGAAGCGCATCTCGCGTAAAAATATTATCTCACCAAAAGGGTTTAAAGCAGTCGGCATCCATTGCGGTCTAAAACATAAGAAAAACGATCTGGCTTTATTAGTCAGCGAAGTGCCGGCAAGTGTTGCGGGTGTCTTCACAACGAATGCGATCCAGGCAGCTCCGCTTAGTGTCACGAAACAAGTGGTCTATGAAACGAAGAAAATGCAAGCTATCGTTATTAACTCGGGTAATGCCAATGCATGTACAGGCAAGCAAGGAATGGTAGATGCGTTAACGATGCAGAAAAAAACGGCCGAACATTTAGGGATTGATCAAAACCTAGTAGGAATCGCTTCTACAGGTGTGATTGGCGAACCGATGAAAATGGAGCCATTGTTGTCAGGTATTGAGAAACTAAAGCCAATGGATACATTAGAAGGTTCCATTCAATTCTCACAAGCTATTTTAACGACAGATACAGTGACAAAAAATACAGCTTATGCAACGATCGTTGATGAGCGTGAAGTGGTCATTGCAGGTGTCGCAAAAGGTTCAGGTATGATCGAGCCGAATATGGCGACAATGCTAGGTTTTATCACAACAGATGCGAACATCGAATCTGAGCATTTGCAACAAGCACTAAAAGGAATTACAGACGTCACATTTAACTCCATTACAGTAGATGGTGATACATCTACAAACGATATGGTGCTCGTAATGGCAAACGGACTGGCGGGAAACAACACGCTAACACCTGATCATCCCGATTGGCAGTCATTCGTCAATGCTCTGCATGCGGTTGCACGTGACTTGGCGAAAATGATTGCAAAAGACGGCGAAGGTGCAACAAAGTTAATCGAAACAAAAGTGACAGGTGCAGTTTCCGATGAAGAAGCACGTAAAATTGCTAAATCTGTTGTTGGCTCACCTCTTGTCAAGACAGCCGTATTTGGTTGTGACGCAAACTGGGGGCGTATTATTGCGGCAGTAGGGTATAGTGGCGCGACGATCGATCCAGAAGCAATCAAAATTTATATTGGGGATACGCTTGTAGTAGAAGCGGGGGAACCTATTCCGTTTTCAGAAGAAAAATTACTTATTTATTTAAAGCAACATGAAGTGAAGTTTTTAGTAGAACTAAACCAGGGAACTGGGCAAGGAACGGCATGGGGGTGCGATCTAACGTATGACTACGTCCAAATCAATGCAACCTACCGTACGTAAACGGCAGGTTATCAAACTCGGTGGTAGTATGCTCGATGAGTTAAGTGAGTCTTTTTTCAATCGTGTGAAAGAATTACAGCAACAAGGCATACAATTAATAATCGTCCATGGCGGCGGACCGAATATCAATCAGGAATTAGCAGACCGTGGCATTACGTCTTCTGTAGTGAATGGCTTTCGTGTAACGTCTGGGGAAGCGATTGGTGTCGTACAGTCGATTTTAATTGGCCAAGTCAATCCGGCACTTGTTCACCGATTCAATCGTGAAAGTGTGAAAGCAATCGGATTAAGTGGCTTTGACGCAAATTTATTCACTTGCGATGTACTAGACTTCGAAACGTATGGTTATGTAGGTGAAATCAAGCAAGTGCAAACGGACATTCTCGACACATTGCTAGATGCAGGTGTGATTCCGATTATCTCTTGTATCGGCGCAACAGCTACAGGTGAGCCTTTGAACGTCAATGCGGATACAGTAGCTAGTCAGATTGCGTTAGCTGTAAAAGCGGAAAGTTTGCTTCTCGTGACTGACACACCGGGAATTAAAATAGATGATGAACCACAAGCGCAAGTTGTAACGTCAGATATTCATCACTGGATTGAGACAGAAGATATTTACGGTGGAATGATTCCAAAAGTGCAAGCAGCTATCGATTGTTTAGAAGCGGGAATTCCTTCTGTACAGATTGTCGGTCAGCAACTTACTGGAACGGTCATTACCAATGAGGGGGCAATCGCGTGACATTTTTGTTTAATAACTATGCAAGACGTGCGGTGCATCTAGTTAAAGGACAAGGCACTATTGTGACAGACGATAAAGGAAAAGACTATTTGGACTTTACGAGCGGCATCGCAGTCGTTAGTTTAGGCCATGCGCATCCTGCGATCGTCAAAGCATTACAAGAACAGAGTGAAAAACTATGGCATATTTCGAATTTATTCGAAAGTCCCGAGCAAGAAAAGTTAGCGGAATCATTAATGAAAGATACGGATCTGTCTTATGCATTATTTTGTAATAGCGGAGCGGAAGCGAATGAAGCAGCCATCAAGCTAGCGAGAAAGCATACAGGTAAGCATCATATTTTGACGTTCAAGCAATCTTTCCATGGCCGGACATTTGGCGCAATGGCTGCAACAGGACAGGATAAGATTCAACAAGGTTTCGGTCCAATGCTCCAGAGCTTTGAAGCTTTACCGTATAACGACATCGAAGCGCTAAAAAACGCAGCGAATGAAAATGTGGCAGCGATTATGTTAGAAGTCATCCAAGCAGAAGGTGGCGTTAATTCGATAGAGCCTGCGTTCGCACAAGCAGTGATGGATGCTTGTCAGCAACACGGAATTTTACTAATTATCGACGAAGTTCAAACGGGTATCGGTCGAACAGGTACTCGCTATGCATATGAGCAGACAGCATTAAAACCGGATATCGTATCCTTAGCTAAAGGTCTTGGCGGTGGCTTCCCAATCGGGGCGTTGCTTGCTGGTAAAGAATTATTCGATACATTTGGACCTGGCTCACATGGTACAACATTTGGTGGGAATCCGCTCGCAATCGCTGTGGCACAAGCGGTCATTAACCATGTGTTTGAGTCTGCGTTTTTACAAGACGTACAGGAAAAATCAACTTACTTCAAAGCGCAACTACAAGCGGCTTTACCAGCTGATAAGTATTCAATCCGTGGCAACGGTCTCTTGATCGGTATTCATTCGAATGAAGTAATCGGCCCGTTCATTCAGCAAGCGGAACAGCAAGGCTTGTTGCTAGTACCAGCTGGAACAAACGTCATTCGTTTATTGCCACCGCTGACGGTTTCAACAGATGAAATTGATCAGGCAGTCGCAATATTAAAAAACATCTTATTGTAAAATACACTTGAATTAAAGTAGACTGTGAGCTGCCATTCAACAAAGTAGAATTCTCCTATTGCAGGAGGATTCTTTTTTGTTCTATACAATAAATATCGTTGCAGGTATAGTTAATAAAATAAATCTAATAGAATGGAAGTGTACTAGGTTTGAGGAAATTATACGGTTTGTTATTAACCTTTTTATTAGTTGTGTCAGCATGGCCAATGACCTCGTTTGCTGCTGTATTCCAAGATGTGAGTGATCGGCATCATTCAGCCGCTGAAATACGTTACTTAGTTGACGCGGGAATTATTATAGAAAAGCCAAATGAAAAGTTCCGTATTAATGAACCGATTACCCGTCTAGAAGCGTCTGCCATGATCCAGCGTGCATTGAAACTACCAATGGATAACAGACCCCCTGTTAAACTAGCGGACGTTCAATCATCACACCCACAGTATCCATTGATCGCAACAATGGTGGACGAAGGAATTTTTATGGGCAATGTCGATAAAGAATTTTTACCGAACGGTCATTTGAAACGTGGACAGATGGCGGCGGTCTTAGTTCGCGCATTCGATTTAACAGGAGCATCGACTTATCGATTCCGTGATGTTCCTACTTCCTATTGGGCGTTAAAGGACATCCAAACTTTAGCCGTTCGCTTTATCACTACAGGCTATTTAGACAATACGTATAAACCAAATAATTCGTTAACACGAGGACATTTCTCTGTATTTCTTGCACGGATTCTAGATCCGAACTTTAGAGAAACTCCAGCATGCTATACCGGCGATAACGAAGCACGCCAAGTCGTTAACGTACCTGTCACAACATTATGGAAACAACCTGGTGCACAGCGTACTGTAGACGCATTCGCTACTGCAAAAACACCGGATATTACGAAATGGGTAGCAGCGATGAGTATAAAAGAAAAACAATGGCTTGTCGGCAAACTTGAAACCCAAGCACTGTATGGACAAACAGTAAAAGTCTTGCAGACGAAAGGCGAGTGGGCACAAGTAGCCGTCGTTGATCAAAGCTCACCTAAGCATAAAGATGGCTATCCAGGTTGGTTGCCGAAAAATCATTTAACGATTACCTATCCAAATTATAAAACGTGCGATACGGCGATGGTTACAATGAGAACAGCAGATTTAACAAATGATAGCGTTGGAAAGAATGTGTTCCGTAGGATTAGCTTCAATACAACACTACCTATTGTTGGAGAAAAGCAAGATCGGTTCGCTGTGCAAACACCAGCAGATGGTGTGAAATATATTGAGAAAAGTGCTGTGAAGCGTGTCGATGCCAAAAAGGGTATTGCGAAACCGACTGCGAATCAACTTCTGGACACTGCGAAAATCTTCGATGGATTACCGTATCTATGGGCTGGTACTTCAGGCTTCGGTCTAGATTGCTCAGGTTTCACGTATTCCGTGTATCGTCAACACGGTATAAACATACCTCGTGATTCTTCAGTTCAGGCGGTTACGGGAACGAAGGTGTTGAAAAAAGACCTACAACCAGGCGATTTACTATTCTTCGCCTACAACAAAGGAAAAGGGAATGTGCATCATGTTGGAATGTATATAGGCAAAGGCCAAATGATTCACGCGCCAAATCCAAAGCGCACAGTTGAGATCATCTCCATGACAACAGAACCTTACAACACAGAGTATTCAGGGGCTAGAAGATATCTTAAATAATAAAGACATAGAATTTATGTTTGTTCCGGGATTTAAAGCAAAGAGTTGCTTCTAACACCTTGCTTTTATTTGCAATACCCGTCCTTCGCAACAACTTTCGCATCAGAGACGATCACTTTCCTGATGTCCCAATTGAATAGCGTAGGAGAATACGTTTCCGTATCTCCATTTCTTGTTCTTTACGCTTTACAGAATGTGTCACTGAAACGGTCGAAGGCATCCGACAATTAGCCAATGACGCCGTTAGACTTACAGATCAAGAAGCTACACTCAACCAAATCGTTCATCGGTTTAAATTTTAATAGTATAAAAAACAGATGCCGCAATTCGCGACAACTGTTTTTTTGTACTTATGCTGGTTGAATCGATTGTTTCTTATACTGTCGCGCTTCGTCCTTACGCTTCTGTTGTACGCGTAAGAATAAGTTATTGCCGACAAGTGAAGCGATGATAAATACTGTTCCAAGATAATCGAATATTGTTAACTGATACCCTTGTACAAATGAAATAACTAACGTCGTCACTGGTACGAAATTAATAAATAGTAAACCGTTGAGTGGAGATAAAATACGGACACCGACGTTCCACCCGAGTAATGCAATAATTCCAGGGAAAATAATCATAAACAGCATATGCGGAGTGACCGTCTGCAAAACTGCAGTTGTCGGTACAGAAATATAACCTGTCAATGTTACGATAGAAACCACAACACACGCGGTAATCGTCCCAAGTAAACAACTTAACGTGGAATAGCGAAGTGCGGACCACTCACTGAAATGATTGCCGCCCATCGTATAAATCACCCAGCCTACTACCGCTAAAAAGATGAATAGCGATGGAATGATATCGTCTGTGGCGGTCAAAAACGAACGTAAATCGCCTTTTGTAATGACAAGCATGACACCGATAAATGCTGTGAATACAAACGTCAATGTAATTCCATGAGGTTTATGTCTATTCATCACCCAGACAATAACAATTGAAATCATTGGCATCATCGCTTCTGAAATGGAAGCGACCATCACTCCGGGTTCCCCCATCAAATCTTGCCCCCAGAAGATGAATAGATTATAGACAACAAATGCCATCGTCCCGAAAAACCACAAAGACAACCCTCTCTTTTCTAGACGAAATGCTTGTTTACCTTCTTTCCACCATAACAACACAACTAGTACAATCGTTACAGAAACATAGCGAATCAATGTAAAATAAAAAGGATCAATTGCGTTAAACGCGCTATTGGCAACAGGGAACATCGCACCCCATGACGCACTTGCGATGAAGCATAGGAACGCTCCCCAAATAATTTTGTTTTTCATTAGACCAAACCTCCTAGAAGTACTTACTCTAGTAAACTAAAGATTGGCCATCATGTAAAACGAATAATATTGATGACTACTATCATTATTATTGATATCATAGTGATAACAGGTAAAAAGGGGAGATAGCCATGGAATTTAAAGATTTAGAAATCTTTCAAATGGTAGCTAAGAAAGGAACGATCACTGCAGCAGCGAAAGAACTTCGCTACGTACAATCGAATATTACATCGCGAATTCAAAAGCTGGAAAGCGAGCTAAAGACGCCATTATTCAATCGCCATAATAGGGGCATGATCCTGACGCCAGAAGGTAAAAGACTGCTTGTCTACAGTGAAAAAATTTTATCATTGACAAATGAAATGCGAAAAGTTGTCCAAAACGATAAAGAACCATCGGGTAAACTAGAAATCGGATCCGTTGAAACAGTCATTAAGTTGCCAATCATACTATCTAGATACAATAAAAAATATAAGCAAGTAGATCTCTCGTTGTTGACTGGTGTTACAGAACGCCTACAATTTAGAGTCCTGAATCACCAATTAGATGGTGCATTTATTTCGGAAGGTTCCGTCCATCCTGATTTAGCGGTTCATGAAGTGTTAGAAGAAGAGTTAGTACTACTATCCGCCAAGCCGTTTCAATCCATCGAGGATATTAAAGATGAACCGATTCTCTGTTTTAGAAAGGGTTGTGGCTATCGGGCGCGACTCGAACTATGGTTAGAAGATGAGCAATTCAAACCGACGAAAATGATGGAATTCGGTACACTTGAAACGATACTCGGCAGTGTAGCTGCAGGACTTGGCGTGACATTTGTTCCGAAATCCACAGTTGCGCATTTGATCGAAAAAGGAAGTGTGTATTGCTATCATTTGCCACCGAAGTATAGTCGCATCAAGACTGTATTCGTCCGTCGTGCAGATTCTTATTTGACACCAACTATCGATAAATTCATTCAAACCATTGAAGAATTTCACAAAGAAACTACCGCTCAATTTCAAAATTCGACACAAAGTTAACGTAGAAAGCATGTTAGGTATGCTAATATGTAGGGTAGCTATAAATATAGAATTAGGAGTGTCAATAGATGAAATTTAGTAAACAAACAGCAATTCCACCTACATTTAAGAAACGTAATTACCGTCCAGCGATTATTATTATTTCAATTATTTTAATCGGTGCAATCGGTGTATTGTCAGGGTTACCGGGTGTCGAAGATTTTACCGCGTTCGATATTACGATTTTGCCTTTACTGAATGCTATTTTTAATAGTTTCACATTTATCTTCTTAGTGAGTGCGCTTGTCGCCATTTTGAAGAAAAATGTAAAAGTGCATCAACGTTTTATTTACGCAGCATTTTGTACGACTGCGTTATTCTTAGTGTCTTACGTGATGTATCATTATTTAGCGGAATCCACTTCGTTTGGCGGCAGTGGGTTTATGGCTGGTTTCTACTACTTCATCTTGTTTTCTCATATTGTATTGGCTGCTGCGATTGTACCACTTGCATTGACAAGTGTTGCACGCGCTTGGAATATGGAAAATGCGCGTCACCGTAAAATAGCCCGCTGGACGATGCCAATTTGGTTATATGTAAGTTTCACCGGAGTACTTGTGTATATTTTGATTTCACCTTATTATTAAAAGAAGAGCACTATAGTAGAAACGGCATCAGTCAGAAGAAGATAAATGACTGATGCTTTTTTACACCCGACAACACAGAAAATTTAAAAAATGGATGGATGTGTTTACATGAAAATTTCAGACTTTATGTCAGACGAATCATTTGATGACATTTTTAACAAAGAATCAGATGATATCAATGAGCAGTTGAACACAGAAATTTTGATTGCCATGGTTGGTGACGTCAATGCAGGGAAGTCTTCTACGCTCAATCGACTGATGCAGAAAAATGTGGCGGAAGTGGGTGCGCAACCAGGGGAGACGAAAGAAGTTCAGAAATATTATTACAGAGAAAATATTTTGTTTGTCGATACGCCTGGACTAGATGATATTTATAAGGAACATTCACAAGAGACATTGAATTTCTACAATGAAGCAGATGTAATCTTGTTCTTTCTAAACGCAGCCGGCACAGTATTGTCGGACACAGAACTAAAGTCCTTGAACAAAGTTGCGGCACTGAATAAGAAAATTATTATCGTGCTTAATAAAATTGATGCGGCAGATGATATTCCGAGGTTAGTAAACTATATTTTGGAGCATACTGGGTTTGCCTATCCGGTTATTCCAATCTCTTCAAAAACGGGAGAACATATGGAGTTGCTACAGAAAGAAATTCTTCAGCAACTAAAAGAGGTAAATAAGGATGTCTTACTTGCAGCGAATATGGCGGATAAGTCGTCTATCGCCAAACGATGGATTTTAGCATCAGGGGCATCTGCAGCAGCAATTGGTGCGGCTCCTATTCCGGGTGCCGACTTTGTTCCTTTAACAGCGTTACAAGTCGGATTAATGCTGAAGCTTTCTACATTATACGGAAAACCTATTACGAAAGATCATGCCAAAGAGTTGATTATCGCGACGGTCGTCGGCAATATTGGTAAAACAGCATTCCGTCAAATCGTTAAAGTGATTCCGGGCGCAGGCGTGGTCGTGGCAGCAAGTGTTGCTGGATCCATGACGGTCGCACTTGGATATGCGATAAAATATATGTATGAAAAGGATATGGATCTAACACCTGAAACATTGAAGAAAGTGTATAGGACATTCTTGAAAAAAGAAAAAGAAAAATAAAGGGGTGGGGTGTATGGAGTGGTTTAATTACGCAACATTCGTAGTCGCGTTATTAGCGGGGTTATATTCCATGGAAAGTATGAAACGCAATAAGGAACTTGAAGAACGAGTAGAAGAATTAGAGAAAAAGAATACCGCAGAACTAGACAAGCATCGTTTATGAGGACGGAGAACATGATGAAAGATGTCTGTCCGATTTGTCGAGGAGCTAATCAATGTGGGAATGGCCTTCCAAAAGAAGCAGGAAGCTGTTGGTGTACGGATAAAGTATTTCCAGATGAAGTGTTTCGAGAAATTCCGGAAGAGGAACTGTATAAACACTGTATTTGTGAAAGTTGTCTAGAACGTATAAAAAAGAAAAAATAGGCTAGGCGATTTATCGCCTAGCCTATTTTCATTCGTCCGCAAATGAACGTGTAGCAAGTTCTTTCTCGTAGATGAACAATGCGTTCTTATCTTCACGAATTCGCTTCAAGTATTCGATATGTTTATCAAATGTCGCTTCTTCTTCCACTTGTTCATCAAGGAACCAGTTCAAGAAAGAAATTGTTGCGTGTTCTTTTTCTTCCCAAGCCAAGTCCATGATGCTGTAGAATGATTTGGTTACTTCTTTTTCTTGCTCTAGTGCTACTTCAAATGTGTGGACTAAACTGTCGAATGAAGTTGCGGGAGCAGGCGTTTCTGTAATGATAGCACGGATGCCGCGGTCATTTAAATACGAATAGATTTTCATTGCGTGAATACGCTCTTCTTCTACTTGTTGAAGATAATAGTGAGCGAATCCGCTATAGTTGCGGTATTCACAATAAGATGCCATAGATAAGTACGTCTGAGCTGCCGCAAATTCATTGTTCATTTGAGTATTCAATGCTTGTGCTAATTTTTCGCTAATCATCTGCATCGTCTCCTTTTGTCTGATGATTATGTTATACCCAAATTTATGTATAGTAAATCAACTTAGCTAGCGTATATCTCATATTATAACTTGTCGGGGTAGAATGCGCCCCGTTTTAACTTCATGATATACTAGGGAAGTGAACTTGAACTAGAAAAAATATGTGGAAAGAAGGAGTTTTTTTGAGTAACTACAAAATTCCCGCATTGAATGAAGAAGCTGGGATACAAGCTAAAGAATATTTAGATACATTAACGAAACCTATTGGAAGTTTAGGGAAGTTAGAAGAAATCGTCGTACAACTCGCTGAAATGACAGGACAACGACAGCCTGTTATGAATCAACTAGGGATTATCGTATTTGCTGCAGACCACGGGGTTGTAGATGAGGGAATTTCAGCATTTCCTCAGCAAGTGACGCGTCAAATGGTTGATAATATGGCGCAGGGTGGCGCAGCTATCAATGTCTTCGGCAGACAGCAACAAGCGAAGTTTTCATTGGTTGATGTGGGAGTGAAGGGTGAAGATTTTTCGGCACCTGTGAAAAATCATAAAGTTCGCCAAGCAACTAAAAACTTCTTACAAACAGAAGCGATGACTCAGGAAGAAGTCGAACAGGCGCTAGCGATAGGTTATGAAGAAGCACTTGCTATATTTGAAGAGGGTGTTGACTGTTTAGTCGTAGGGGAAGTCGGAATTGGTAATACGACAACGAGCAGTGCAATTGTCGCGGCTGTGACAGCGTTAGATCCAGCGGGGGTAGTTGGCTTCGGTACAGGTATTTCATCTGAACAGCATTTACATAAAATTGATGTCGTGCGAAAGGCGCTTGAATTCCACCAAGTGAATCCACAAGATGGCTATGACATCTTACGTAAAGTGGGTGGCTTAGAAGTCGCAGCAATGGTAGGAGCTATGCTTGCGGCCGCTTCAAACCATATACCGGTTGTGTTGGATGGATTTATTTCTACTGCTGCGGCATGTGTAGCGGACAAAATTGCGCCGGGGGCATTACATTATATGCTACTTGGCCATCAATCGATGGAACCAGGACATCAAAAAGCCTTTGAATATTTAGGGAAAGTGCCAATTGTTTCACTAGATATGAGACTTGGTGAAGGAACAGGCGCGGTAGTTGCTTTTAGCATTATTCAATCCGCCGTCCGTATGGTACATGAAATGGCAACGTTTGAAAGTGCGGGCGTCTCGGGAAAGAATGAATAAAGAAATTAAAAAACAGGGAAGAGGTGGCCAGTGCCATTTCTTCCCTGTTTTTATTCACTTACTACTGTTTCTGTAGGTATGCTTTGCTCTTCAGCATTCTCTTCGTTACTGTCCTCTGAAGTATTACTAATAATACTTGAAAGGACGTGTACGCGTAAGATGATACCTTTAATGCGATTCGTTTCATCCACTACGACAAGTGGATATTTTGAATCGAGAACGCGTGGGATGATATCTTGTACATATTCTTCGGGATGGGCCGTGACAACATCTGTTGACATCACTTCATCGATTGTTTTACGGTTTTTCACACCATCAATCGCTTGATCAATCGTGACTAAACCGAGTAGCTGACGTTGACGATTGGTGACGAAGACGCTGGAAATCCCGTGCTCTTCCATGTTTTTAATTGCAACATGTAGGCCGTCTTTACTATTCATAACACTTAGCGGTTTTGACATGATATTCTCAGCTTGGAGAACTTTAGAACGGTCAATTTCACGAGTAAACTCGACGATATAATCATTCGCAGGTGATTCCAATAAATCTTCTGGTGTTCCGACTTGCTCCACATTCCCATCTTTCATAACTGCGACGCGGTCTCCAATTCTGAATGCTTCGTTGACATCGTGTGTGATAAAAATGATCGTCTTCTGTAAACGTGTCTGAATATCCAAAAGCTCTAGTTGCATTTCTCTGCGAATCAGAGGGTCCAGCGCACTGAATGGCTCATCCATTAAGAGAATGTCAGGATCGTTAGTCAGCGCACGCGCAATTCCTACACGTTGCCGCATACCGCCTGAAAGTTCATCAGGATACTGGTTTTCATACCCTTTAAGTCCAACCGTCTCGATATGCTTTTGAGCAATGTTTCGTCTTTCGGTTTTTGAAAGCCCACGGATTTCCAAACCATATTCGATATTTTCCATCACGGTACGGTGACTAAACAAGCCGAAATGCTGGAAAACCATCGCAATTTTCTTTTGACGGAAAAACTTTAATTGTTCTTTATTGTATTTGACGATATTTTCACCATCTACATAAATAGCTCCAGACGTTGGTTTGTTCAGTAAGTTGAAGCATCGAATCAACGTTGACTTACCACTACCGGATAAGCCCATGATAACGAATGTTTCGCCTTCCATGATTTCCATATTGGCATTATAAACACCTACTGTATGGCCGGTCTTGTCAAGTATTTCGCGTTTAGAAGTGCCTTTTTCAATTAATGGAATGACCCTTTTAGGACGCGGACCAAAAATCTTGGTGACATTCTCTACTTTGATTTTAACGGTCATGCTGATCTCCTCCTAGTATTTTGTAGGCGGTCTGCCACTCCATTAGTGATGCGATCAATAATGATTGCTAAAAATACAATACTGATTCCAGCTTCAAATCCTAATGAAATATTAATTTGGTTAATCGAATACAATACACGTTCACCTAGACCGTGCGCCCCGACCATTGATCCGACAACAGCCATAGATAATGCCATCATTGTTGTTTGGTTAATACCTGCCATCATCGTGGGCAAAGCTTGAGGAAGCTGTACTTTTACAAGCATTTGGTTACGTGAGGATCCGAATGATTCAGCAGATTCAATCACTTCATCATCGACATTTCGGATACCGAGTTCAGTTAACCGAATAACAGGTGGTAATGCGTAAATGATTGTCGCAATAATTGCGGGTACGTTTCCTAAAGGAAAGAAGAATATTACAGGTATTAAGTAGACGAATGTAGGCATCGTCTGCATCGCATCCAAAATAGGTCGCATAATGACAGAGAATGCTCGGCTAAAAGCCATTAATATGCCAACCGGTATCCCGATTGCGAGGGAAAGTACAACGGAAATGACAATAATCGCAACTGTTGTCATCGTATCTGCCCAAAGATCAAAAGATCCTATTAAAAATATGAAGGCTGCAAACAGTAATCCTCCAAATATATTATTAAAATACCATCCTAATAAGAAAACGATGATCATAATGACCCACCAAGGTGTGGCTAAAAGAGTTGTTTCGATTGTACGTATAGTCGTAGAGGCAATCACGAAGATAAAGTCAAACAGCCAACCAAAATTCATTGCGAGAAAATCGATAAACTTTTCAACATAATCTCCTATAGGTATTCGTACGTCGGGAAATTCATTCATAGGCGGTAAGCTAGGTCATACTAGCTTGTCCCTCTCTTTCTCTAATGTAAGTTAAGTTTGTGGAAAAAAGAAAGGGATGGAGCGGAAAGCGTCCACCCCACATTCTATAGTGTTTATAGCGCTGCTTTTACTTTCTTAGCAACATCTTCAGGCACCCATTGAGCCCAAATATCTTCATGTTCTTTCATAAACCATTTTGCGGTATCATGAGGATTCGCATCATTTTCACCCATATATTTCAATGCTTCTTCTGTTAATGCACTACTTGTTTCATAATGACTGAAGAACTCCACTACTTCGGGAGCTTGTGTTTTCAAGTCTTTATGAACACTGACGAATACATCGTTTGGAGGGAATTCACCTGACTTGTCTTTATCCCACGCTACTTGGTCGAATGGATCGTCCTCCAAAAGTGTTAAGTCGTATGTTGCTGTTACCCAAGTAGGTGACCAGTAATACCCGACCCATGGCTCACCTTTTTTATATGCGCTAGCTAAGTCAGCTACGATAGCTGAGTCTGAACCTGGAGCTAGATACGTAAACTTTTCATCCAAACCATAAGCGGTCATTTTTTCACCCAAGTGCTTACTGACTATCCAGCTTGATGGTGCACCGATGATTCGACCCATTTTCTTGTTTTCGGGATCTTGAAACAGTTCAGGATACTTCTCCAAGTCTCTTACTGTTTTTAAATCTGGAGCTACCGCTTCGATACCACGCTCTGGATCACCTTTTATAACGTATGTCGGAACATAGAGGCCTTGCGAGTTGTCGTTAAAATTCGTCGAAACAGTTTCAATGTCTCCGCTGTCGATTGCATTTGTATACGCTTCCCCCAAGTTGTCCGACCAAACTTCTGTATAAACGTTAATATCACCTTGCTGCAATGCCTGGAAAGTTGCAGTAGATGTACCGTTCACTACATCTGTTTTGTAGCCATACCCCTCTTCTAAGATGATTTGCGCGATACTATTATGAACGCGAATACTGTCCCATCCTGCATCTGCCAATTTAATTTCGTCGATTGAATCTTTACTCGTACTATTACCACAAGCAGTTAAAAGTAGTAATGTGAAAACTGATAAAAACAACGTAATCTTTCTCAAAAAATCAAACCCTTTCTACTTATTATTTTTTTATCACGAAATGATATTTTTTGCTCGAATCTCTTATATGCATCCACAGGTAAAAGAAGATGGGAGTTGAAGAGATTAAGGAAAAATTATCATTGTTTTTTCATGATATTATTTAGTTAGTTTACAGTATAGTAAAATTAATATCAATTTAATTATTCAGGTAATTAGCTAGAGTGGAGGCTATACTTACAGAATTTTTTCGTAAAATAGTATAAAAAAGTAAAGGGAATCTAGTTATTCTTAAGTGGTTTGATAATGACTCTATCCTATAGTGGGTATAGGTTTTCCTTGAGTCGATTAATAGAGGAAATTGTTGTATGACCGTATAGTAAATTTACAGTTCAAAATAGATTGTAGAAAAGTCCCGAAATTTTTCTTCTGCTTGCTAGAAAGACAAAGAATTGTAACAGTTTTTAAGGAAATACCAAGTTTTTTTGATTTTACTTTTGAGAAGATGATATAGTTAGTAGTACGAATGTAATTAGTATATAAATGTAATGTAAAAGGGGAACGGAACTTATGACGAAAGAAGCTCATGTTGTATCGACTACTACGCATAGTCGCTCGGCGTCTACCTTCTTCTCAGATATTAAATCATTGATTAAAGGACCTGTACTTATAGCAAACGTCTTGCCGGTATTCGCTGGATTTTGGCTAGCATTGCACTTTTCAGGTATGACACTTGCCGGGAATTGGAGCGTATTCTGGCTGACTATGATCGGCAGTACGTGTTTAATGGCGGGTGCGCTCGTCATGAATAACTGGTATGACTCGGATATTGACACCTTTATGGAAAGGACCAAACAACGTCCGACGGTGACGGGGAACTTTTCCTTACGGACCGTTTTGAAGATTGGGTTGGTATTATCTGCGATTGGTATGGTATTACTGTTGCTTACCACTTTTGAAGCGGCAATCTACGCATTTATCGGATGGTTTACGTATGTGATACCCTATACGATGTGGTCTAAACGTAAATACACATTAAATACGGTAATCGGAAGTTTGTCAGGTGCCGTAACACCACTTATCGGTTGGGCGGCAATTATGTCAGCGAATCATATAGTACCTATCGTTTTATTCGCAATTTTGTTCATTTGGCAAATGCCACATACATTTGCGATCGCGATGAAGAAATATGAGGATTACAAAGCGGCAAATGTAGCGATGTTACCAGTCGTGCGCGGCTTTGAATTCACCAAGCGCCAAATGTTGATCTATGTACTTTGTTTACTGCCACTGCCATTTTTGCTACCTATGTTTGGTACAGCATTTATCGTCATCGCAACATTGATGAACGTTGGCTATATAGCAGCAAGCATCTATGGTTTCTACGCAAAAGACGATTACAAATGGGCCAACCTTATGTTCTTATATTCAGTGAATTACATGACATTGCTATTCGGCATGATGATTCTTTGGACGTTTTAATGTAAAGACTTCTCTTCACTTTTAAAGTGATAGGGAAGTCTTTTTTTATGTTAGAATTGATGTGAATCGTTCGAAAGATTAAAAAGTTCAACAAGTTTTATAAGGAGGGAGTTTAATGAATGAACAATTGCAGTTGCTGAAACCGAAGATCGAAGAAGTTTTTGCGCATTTGCATAGTCACCCAGAAGTCAGTTGGAAAGAAATTGAGACGACGCGCTACTTGCAAGATTTCCTTGAAAGTCAAGGGTTTGAAGTCTCGTTGTTTAAAGGGATCACTGGCTTCTCCGTAACCATTGGGCAAGGTTCTCCAGTCGTCGGCTTACGGGCTGATATTGATGCGCTTTGGCAGGAAGTGGACGGTGTCTATCAAGCAAATCATTCATGCGGTCATGACGGCCATATGACAATGGCGATTGGTGCGCTGTTGTTGGCGAAAGAACGCGGAATTCCTACTATAGGTACATTGAAAGTCATTTTTCAGCCAGCTGAAGAAAAAGGGAAAGGTGCTCTTGCTGTCCTTGACCAAGGCATAATGGATGATATCGACTATCTATTTGGTGTGCATTTACGAGCTGCGGATGAACTCGATGATGGCTGTTCTGCCGCTTCTCTTCAGCATGGTGCTGCAAAAATGATTTCGGGTACAATTACAGGAACTGAAGCTCATGGTGCACGACCGCATCAAGGGAAAAACGCGATTGAAGTAGGTGCTTCATTAGTGCAAGCATTGCAGTCCATTCACTGTAATCCGATGGTATCCCATACTGCGAAGATGACCATGTTCCAAGCTGGTGGAGATTCGGCGAATATTATTCCGGGGACTGCGAAATTTAGTTTAGATCTTCGTTCGCAACAAAATAACGTTATGGATGAGTTGTATCAACATGTTCAACGTGTGATACAGGCGGTCGCTGAACAATATGATGTAGAAATTGCTCACCATGTCATGTCTGAAATGGTTGCTGCAGAAGTGAATCCAGAAGCGGAACAAATTATGGCGGAGGCGATTGCGAGAACGGTAGGAAAAGAGAAAACCGTGCGAACAATCGTCACGCCGGGTGGAGAGGATTTCCATTTCTATGCAGTACATCGTCCGAAAATAAAAAGTACGATGCTTGGTCTCGGGTGTGGTTTATCGCCAGGTCTTCACCATCCGCAAATGACATTTAACGAAGCGTCGTTACTGACGGGAATCGAAATTCTTGTGAGCGCTATTGAAATAGCATTCCAATCTAAAAAATAGAAGGTGCACCGATGACAAATGAAATTGACATTAGGAAAGTAATAGCAGTGGAAGAGATTTTAGAGATGCAGAAATTGGAGAAGCAAATTTGGGGAATGGAGCCGATTCCTGTCCATCAAACCATTACAGCGGTGAAAAATGGTGGGCTCATTATCGGCGCGTTCATCGGCAAGCGTTTGATTGGCTATTCGTATAGTTTCGCTGGTTACGCTGAAGGACAGTCATATTTATGCTCTCATATGTTAGCGGTGGATCAGGAATTTCAACTGATGGGCATTGGTAAGTTGTTGAAAGACGAACAACTACGTGTTGCGCGTGGGATGGGGTATGAGTTGATTGTCTGGACGTTTGATCCGCTAGAGAGTCGCAACGCCTATTTGAATACGTCGAAACTATATGGTGTGTGCTATGACTATATCGTTAATTGCTACGGTAAAATGGCTGATGGTCTCAATAAAGGGTTGCCGACTGATCGATTCCAAGTCGCTTGGTGGATTAATAGTCCGCGCGTTACAGAGCACTGGCAACCAACAACTATAAAGTATATTACTCCATGTAGTGTCGAATTTTCCGCTGGGAAGTTTCCGGTATTGCAGCTTCCTGAAGGGCAAGAGTGGTTATCTGCCGAGTCAGTGGAAGTGCCTGTGCCAAAGCATATTCAGCTCATGAAAAAGCAGCAACCTGAACTTGCATATGATTGGAGACTGAAAACAAGGGCAGTGTTTCAACAGCTATGCGATGCGGGTTTCGTATTAATTGACGTACGTAGAACTGAAGAAACTGTACACTATTATCGTTTTTGCAAGCGATCTATTATTCCACTTGCAAAATCAAAGGAGTCTCTCAAATGAAAATAGAAAAGATTACACTTCGTCGAATGAATATGACGATGAAACATCCGTTTACAACAAGTTTCGGCACGATTCAACAAAAAGACTTCTTGCTTGCAACCGTCCAAGACGAGAAAGGGAATGAAGGATGGGGAGAGTCTGTCGCATTTACATATCCTTGGTATAGTGAAGAAACGACAGAAACAACGATTCATATGTTACGCGATTTTTTAATTCCAGCAGTGCTAGGCAAGACGATTGAACATCCTGACGAGGTTAGTGAATTGTTTGCACCAATCCGCAAAAACAATATGGCGAAAGCGACGATTGAAGGGGCGGTGTGGGATCTTTATGCGAAACATCACAACATCTCACTTACAGAGGCATTGGGTGGTAAACGTGATCGGATCGAAGTAGGTATTAGTATTGGAATCGAAAAGAATGTGGAAGATTTACTTGCGAATGTTAGAGGTTTTATCGATGAAGGCTATAAGCGTATTAAAATAAAGATTAAGCCGGGGCATGACGTAGAAGTAATCCGCTCGATTCGTCAGGAATTCCCCGATGTGCCTTTAATGGCTGATGCCAACTCTGCATATACGCTAGACGATGTGGAGTTACTGAAAGAATTGGATCAATTTAATCTCATGATGATCGAGCAACCACTTGCGTCTGACGATATTATTGATCACGCTACATTACAGCAGCAGATTAAGACACCGATTTGTCTAGATGAAAGTATTCATTCGCTAGAAGATACTCGTAAAGCAGTAGAACTTGGTAGCTGTAAAATTATCAACATCAAAGTCGGTCGTGTCGGTGGGATAACTGAAGCGAAGAAAATTCATGATTATTGCGCTGAAAAGGGCATTGACGTATGGTGCGGAGGAATGCTTGAATCAGGCATCGGACGTGCGCAAAATGTGGCGTTGACAACACTGCATAATTTTACGTTGCCGGGCGATACAGCAGGTTCTTCACGCTATTGGGATCAGGATATTATCACGCCGGAAGTCGTAGCTGAAAATGGTTATATTACCGTCCCTAATGAATCGGGTATTGGCTATGCGCCGAATATGAAAGTGATCGATCAATTCACAGTTGATACAATGGAGTTTTTAGTTGAATAAATATTCAGTGATTGTCATTTCACTATACTATGTGCTAAACTTATAACTAATCGAATAAGTTTCCTTCGGGGCAGGGTGGAAATCCCTACCGGCGGTGATGAGCTACAAAGCTCTTAGTCCGTGACCCGGATGCTTTTTACAAGCAGAAGGTGGATTTGGTGAAACTCCAAAGCCGACAGTTAAAGTCTGGATGAGAGAAGGAACGAACTTTTAAAAACGTTAATACTAACGCTTATTTAGTCATGGTCAGAGCCCCGCTTTTTTTACACAGCGGGGCTTTTTGTTTTGTCACAAGAGGAATTTAGCAAGCTGGAGTGTTGTGTAGTGAATCAAGCCTATATGGAAATGGCGTTAAAGCTCGCTGAAAGTGTTGCAGGCCAAACATCTCCCAATCCGCCAGTGGGTGCTGTCTTAGTAAAAGACGGTCGAATCATTGGGATGGGAGCGCATTTACGTGCAGGAGAACGGCATGCGGAGCGAGTTGCTCTTGATATGGCCGGCGCGCAAGCGGAAGGTGCCGATTTATATGTGACGCTTGAACCGTGTTCGCATACCGGAAAAACATCGCCTTGTGCTGATGCTGTCATTGAGGCGGGTGTCAAACGCGTGTATGTGGCTATTTCTGACCCGAACCCATTAGTAGCTGGTCAAGGGATTGAGCGGTTGCGAGCTTCAGGTGTAGAAGTAACGGAAAATTTTTGTATAGATCAAGGACGTAAATTGTATCAACCATTCTTTCATTTTATTCAAAACAAAACACCTCATGTGACAATGAAAACAGCAATGACGATTGACGGTAAGATTGCAACTTCATCAGGAGATAGTAAATGGGTGACGAGTGAGCTTGCAAGACTTGATGTTCATCTGCTTCGCCATACGCAAGATGCGATTTTAGTAGGCGTACAAACTATTCTTCTTGATAATCCTCTTCTCACCACCAGATTGCCCCAAGGTGGAAAACATCCTATTCGAGTTATTTTAGATACATGGTTACGAACGCCTGTGGATAGTCACGTCATTCAACATGATGAAACACCCACATGGATTTTTTGCGGAAATGAAGCAGACTTCGCAAAGGAACAGTTATTACAAAAAGCGCATGTGCACATTATTCGTATGCCGATCGCAACGCTTTTGGTAGAAGATATTTTGCTAGAACTAGGCTCGCGTGGTGTGATGACGTTACTAGTAGAAGGTGGAGCTGCAGTTAACGCTTCATTCGTCAAAGCACGTGCAGTTCAGCGAGTGATTTGCTATATGGCTCCAAAAATGCTTGGTGGAAGTGGATCATTGACGCCTGTTAGTGGACTAGATCCTGCATTTATGGACGAGGCCTTCCCGCTCGTTTTTGAAAGTGTGGAAATGATTGGACCAGACATTAAAATTATAGCGGTACCGAAAGCGAGTGAGTAAGCAGTGTTTACAGGAATCATTGAAGAAATAGGTTCGGTTAAGAGTATACAGCCTGGTCCCCAATCGATGACGTTGACAATTGCTGCATCTACCGTATTATCTGATGTCCGCTTAGGCGACAGTATCGCGGTTAACGGTGTTTGTTTGACGGTCAAAGACTTTACGAAAGAGCAATTTTCAGCAGATGTTATGCCGGAAACGGTTTCATCTACTTCGTTACGTCAGTTGACTGCTGGAAGTCGTGTGAATTTGGAACGCGCACTTGCTGCAAATGGTCGATTTGGCGGGCATTTTGTAACTGGACACGTCGATGGAGTGGCGACGATTCGTCAAAAACGGACAGTCGATAACGCACTCTATATACGATTATCGCTACCAGAAGCTTATGCACCGTACCTATTGCCAAAGGGTTCGATTGCATTGGATGGCACATCGTTGACGATATTTGAAGTTGATCAAACAGAAATTACGATTTCATTAATCCCACATTCACAGGAAATGACAGTGTTAGCGAAAAAGCAACAAGGGGAAGTCGTGAATTTTGAATGTGATATGCTTGCGAAATACGTCGAGAATATGCTCATGAAAAGGCAGGGTAATAGTCCTTCCATGACAGAGGACTTCTTGAAACAACACGGATTTATGTGAAGAATGAGTCAACTAGAAGGAGTGAATAGGGATGTTCCATACAGTAGAGGAAGCGTTAGAAGATTTAAAACAGGGCAAAGTAGTTATTGTTGTGGATGACGAAGATCGTGAAAATGAAGGAGATTTTGTCGCAGTTGCGGATTTAGTGACACCAGAAATTATTAACTTCATGGCAACGAAAGGTCGCGGATTAATTTGTGTGCCGGTGACTGAACAAAAAGCCGCGCAACTAGGGTTGCAGATGATGACTGATGATAATACAGATTCACATGGTACAGCATTTACAATCAGTGTGGACCACTGTTCAACACATACAGGAATCAGTGCATTTGAACGTGCAGATACGATCGTTAAAATGATGGAACCGACAGCTACTGCAGGGGAATTTAAGCGTCCGGGTCACATTTTTCCACTTGTAGCTAAATCGGGTGGCGTTTTAAAACGTACAGGCCATACGGAAGCGGCGGTTGATTTAGCTAGACTTGCGGGCTATTCATCAGCGGGTGTCATCTGTGAAATTATGAGTGAAGATGGCACAATGGCGCGTGTACCAGAATTGCGCGAAATGGCAGAAGCGCTAGATCTGAAGTTGATTACAATTCAAGACTTGATTCACTATCGTCTGCAACGGGAACAGTTAGTTGTCAAAGAAGCGGAAATTAAATTGCCGACAGATTTTGGTGAGTTCCGTATGGTCGGCTATACCGAGACATTGACTGGCAAGGAACATGTTGCGCTAGTTAAAGGCGACGTAACGACGGAAGAACCCGTACTTGTACGTGTGCATTCGGAGTGTTTGACGGGCGACGTATTCGGCTCTTGCAGATGTGATTGCGGACCGCAACTTCATGCTGCTCTTGCGCAGATTGAGCAAGAAGGTCGCGGTGTCTTGCTATATATGCGTCAAGAAGGTAGAGGCATCGGTTTGATCAATAAACTTAAAGCTTATGAACTACAGGAACAAGGCTACGACACAGTCGAGGCTAATGAAAAACTCGGATTTGCAGCAGATCTACGTGATTATGGTATTGGTGCACAAATTCTGCGCGAACTAGGAATTACACAAATGCGTTTATTGACGAATAACCCAAAGAAAATCGCAGGCTTGAAAGGTTACGAGTTAGAAGTAATCGAACGTGTGCCCATTCAATTGCCAGCAAAAGAAGAGAACGAAAGATACTTACAGGCAAAAGCGCAAAAACTTGGTCATTTACTAACAATTTAAGGAGAGATAAACATGGGGAATTTATTTGAAGGACATTTAGTAGGTACAGGATTAAAAGTAGGAATCGTCGTAGGACGTTTTAACGAATTCATCACAGGTAAGTTGCTTTCTGGAGCTCAAGACGCATTTAAACGTCACGGTGTAGATGAAGCGGACGTTGACATCGCATGGGTACCGGGTGCATTTGAAATCCCGTTGATCGCGAAGAAAATGGCGGACTCTAAAAAATATGATGCAGTAATTACGTTAGGTACCGTAATCCGCGGAGCAACACCTCACTTCGACTTTGTTTGCAATGAAGCAGCAAAAGGTGTTTCGCAAGCGAGCATGCAATCAGGAATACCCGTGATTTTCGGCGTGCTGACAACAGACACGATTGAACAATCTATTGAACGTGCAGGCACGAAAGCGGGCAATAAGGGCTGGGATGCAGCTGTATCTGCAATTGAAATGGCCAACTTGACGAAACAATTTGATTAATCAATAACGACACGGTGCGGGCAACATATTCGCACCGTGTTTTTGATGTAGTAGCGAAAAAGAAAGCGCTTAAAATCATTGACCAACTACCACTCGTCTGTAATAATAGAAGTAGTCATTAGTGAAAAATAGAATTCAAGTACACATAAAAAGAAGGTACAGTATGAAAAAGCTTGATACGAGAATCGGACGTCAGGCGGTTTTGTACTCATTTTCAGACAGTGAAGTAGAAGAACTTCGAATTGAGAATGATTTACAGCAACTAGGCTGGCGATTCGGTAAAGGGAAAGTGGGTTCGATGGAGTCGCAGAAAATAGTAGCGGCCATTGAAACACTAGCCAAACGACAAGGAATTGTAGACCAAGACGTCTATCGAGAAATGCATGCACTCTATCACGCAATCATCGAAGCGATGCATGGTGTGACGCGCGGGCAAGTGGAGCTTGGTGGCATGTTGCGAACGGCAGGCCTGCGATTTGCGATTGTGCGGGGAACCCCTTTTGAGAAAGAAACAGAAGGTGAATGGATCGCTGTTGCGGTTTATGGAACGATTGGTGCGCCCGTTCGTGGATTCGAGCATGAGGCCATTGGTTTAGGAATTAATCACATCTGAATAGTAGAATGAAGCCTATAGTTATTTAGACAATAAGGGGGCTATATTGACAGACGGGATCCGTTTGCCAATATAGCCTCTTTTTGTTTGTTATGGCATGAATTCTTCGCGAGTGGAATGTATTAATAACAAGACGAATAGACAACGAGGAGGAATAAGTATGATTGAATTAACAGGACGAACATTAACTATTGAACAAGCGAAAGAAGTATTGGTGAATGGAGCATTTGTGAAGGCTTCAGAAGAAAGTATGAAAGCAGTTCAGAAAAGCCGTGAAGCAGTAGAGAAAATCGTAGCAGAAGGTAAAGTGGTATACGGCATAACGACGGGATTCGGAAAGTTTAGTGATGTGTTTATCGCACCTGAAGATACAGAGGAGTTACAATTAAATTTAATTCATTCACACGCGTGCGGTATTGGCGAACCGTTTCCTGAAATCGTTTCGCGTGGGATGACGTTATTACGAGCAAACGCACTACTAAAAGGTTTTTCAGGTATTCGACCGGTCGTTATCGAACGTTTACTTGACCTCGTCAACGCACGTATTCATCCAGTGATTCCGCAGCAAGGATCACTTGGTGCAAGCGGTGACTTAGCTCCGCTTTCTCACTTGGCACTTGTGCTGATGGGGGAAGGCGAAGTGTTTTATGAAGGGCAACGAATGGAAGCGGCTATTGCGTTGGCTAAAGAAGGAATTGAACCTGTAACGTTAAAAGCGAAGGAAGGTTTAGCGCTTATTAATGGAACGCAAGCGATGACAGCGATGGGGTTAGTCAATTATATAGAATCGGAGCAACTGGCATATCAAGCGGAAGCAATCTCTACATTAACATTAGAAGGATTGTGCGGCATTGTGGATGCGTTTGACGCGGATGTTCACGAAGCGCGTGGCTACCGTCAGCAAACAGAAGTCGCAGAACGGATGCGTCGAATGTTCAAAGGTAGTCAGTTAACGACTAGGCAAGGGGAAATACGTGTTCAAGATGCGTATTCGCTACGCTGTATTCCACAAGTCCACGGAGCTTCTTGGCAAGTGCTGGATTATGTAAAAGAGAAACTTGAAATTGAAATGAACGCGGCGACAGATAATCCGTTAATTTTCGATGATGGGGAGAAAGTCATTTCGGGTGGGAACTTCCATGGTCAGCCGATTGCGTTTGCAATGGATTTCTTGAAAGTAGCAATGGCTGAGTTCGCGAATATTTCCGAGCGTAGAATTGAGCGTCTAGTCAATCCACAATTAAATGACTTACCTCCATTCCTAAGCCCGAAACCAGGTTTACAGTCGGGCGCGATGATTATGCAATACGCAGCGGCTTCACTCGTATCCGAAAATAAAACGTTGGCGCACCCAGCAAGTGTAGACTCCATTCCGTCTTCCGCTAACCAAGAAGACCATGTCAGCATGGGGACGATTGGCTCGCGTCATGCGCATCAAATAATACAAAATGCCCGCAGAGTATTAGCAATTGAATTAATCTGCGCACTGCAAGCAACGGAGTATCGTGGAGTTGAAAAACTAGCGGACTTTTCAAAAGCCTTCCATAAAGAGGCGAGACTAGTCGTGCCTAGTATCACGCAAGACCGTATCTTCTCAAAAGACATCGAAGCTGCTACTGCGTGGTTGCTAGCAATGGACTGGAAAGCATTTGTAGCTCCAATTTTAGCTGAAGAAATTTACCACGAAGCTAGTTCTAATTTTTAATAATATTCGACAAAAAAGCAGACCCAATGGAGGATCTGCTCTTTTTGTTATTTTACTGTAACGCCTAAACGCTCACGTGCAACTTCTGTAGCGATTACCATGTTTTTCAATGCAGCTACAGTCTCTTCGCGCTTTCTTGTCTTCAAGCCACAGTCTGGATTAATCCAGAACTGAGATGGATCTAGAACTTCTAATCCTTTATCAATAATTTCCGTCATCTCTTCGACCGCTGGAACGCGTGGGCTGTGGATGTCATAGACGCCAAGACCAATTCCTTTGTCGTAGTGATAACTGTTGAACGACTCGATCAAATCACCATGACTACGCGACGTTTCAATTGAAATAACGTCAGCATCTAGATCGCTAATTGCTTCAATGAAGTGGTTGAAATCGCAATAGCACATATGTGTGTGAATTTGCGTCGTATCTTCAACGGATGCAGTAGATACGCGGAATGCATTAACTGCCCAGTCTAAATACTGTTTCCACTCAGATTTCTTCAATGGTAGTCCTTCGCGAAGTGCTGGCTCATCGACTTGGATCATATGAATTCCTGCAGCTTCTAGTGACTCAATTTCCTTACGAAGTGCAAGGGCGATTTGGTTAGTTACGGCTTCACGGGAGAGGTCATCACGAACGAATGACCAGTTCAGGATTGTAACAGGACCTGTCAGCATTCCTTTTACTTCGTGATCGGTAAGGGATTTTGCGTAAACAGATTCTTCCACAGTCATTGCTTCTGTGAATGCTACATCACCAAAGATGATAGGTGGCTTGACACAACGTGAACCGTAAGACTGAACCCAAGCTTTTTCGGTGAAGACAAAGCCATCAAGTTTCTCCCCAAAGTATTCCACCATATCTGTACGTTCGAACTCACCGTGCACAAGAACGTCTAGTCCAAGATCTTCTTGGATATCGATCCACTCTTTGATTTCTGCATTAACGAAATCTTTATATTGCTGATCTGTAATTTCACCTTTTCTCCATTTATTACGAGTAGCTCGTACTTCTGGAGTTTGTGGGAAACTACCGATTGTTGTTGTTGGCAATAGTGGTAATTGGAACTTTTCTTGTTGCTTCACTTTACGTTCAGTGAATGGTGAATTCCGCTTACTATCTGAAAGGATACTACCTGATGTTGCATCGCGTACGTCTGGACGCTTGCGTGCGGGTAGTGCATTGAATGCAACAAGAGACTCTTTGTTTTGCTTAAGATCTGCAGATACACTGTCCTTGCCTTGTGTTAATGCTGCTTGTAATATGTTAATTTCTTTAATCTTTTCATCTGCAAACGCAAGGGCGTTTAAAATAGTTGTATCTAACTTTTTCTCAGAACGGACTGTTACAGGTACGTGAAGAAGGCTGCTAGATGGTTGGATCCATAGCTTTTCTGCTTTTACTTGTTGTTTAATTGTCTCTAACAATATTAATTTCGCATCCAAATCAGAGCGCCAAATATTTCGACCGTCAATAATTCCAGCAGCTAACACTTTATCTTTAGGGAATCCGATTTTATTAAGATTCTCTAAGTTCTTGTCACCGCCGTGTACGAAGTCTAATCCGATTCCAGTTACCGGCAACGCGATGGTATCTTCATAGTGTTCTACAGAGTCAAAGTACGTTTGCAATAATATATTCAAGCCGTCTATATTTTTAGTTAATTGTGAATAAATTTCTGTCACTGCTTTCATTTCATCAGAAGTGATGGACGTACAAAGAATGGGTTCATCAATTTGCACCCACTGAACACCTTCATCTTGCAACTCTTGCAAAACTTTTTGATACAAGGGAATCAACTGCAAGATGATGGATGGTACGTCTTTCTCTTCATAGCCTTTAGATAATTTTAGTAATGTATAGGGGCCGAGGAGAACTGGTTTACCTTCAATACCTAGCTCTTGCTTAGCTTCACGGTAGGCAGCGAGTGGTTTGTTTTCAGTCAATTGGAAACGTTGTCCTTCGTATTCAGGAACGATGTAGTGATAGTTCGTATTGAACCATTTGGTCATTTCTGAAGCGACAGCGTCGTCATTTCCACGTGCCATCGAGAAGTAAGTCGATGTAGAAACTTGGCCGCCTTGCCAATTGTAACGAGCAGGAATAATACCAAACATTGCAGACGTATCAAGCACGCGGTCATATAGTGTAAAGTCTCCGACTGCGATTTGGTCAACACCTGCTTGTTGTTGTTTCTTTAAGTTAGCTAGACGGATCTCTTTCGTTGTTTGAAGAAGTTCTTCCACGGATGTTTTCTTCGACCAAAATGCCTCTAGTGCACGTTTCCATTCACGATTCTCACCAATAACGGGATATCCCGCAATACTGCTTTTTACCATTTGTTAGTTCCCCCTTGATATTTTTTTCAATAAAAAAAGCATTTCTAAGAGAAATGTTAGAAATGCACGTATGTGTAAAAAACATGCCAAAAAAGCATGCATTTATAGACCGCGTGTGTCTAACACTTCCCTATTCACCGTAGGAATAAGCGTCATAAAAAAATAGGCAGGTATCTGGCTGGACGCAAAAGCGTCTTCACAGTGGCGGGACCGCTCCCAAAGTTAAGGATTCCCTTTTAAGAAATGAATTTTTATTCATTCCACCTATTTTCAAACTATTCAATTTAGATGACTGTCTATTAAGCTATCACATGAAAAACAGTGTGTCAACTTGTCTGTTAGTTACTTCGGAAAAACTGTGCTACTGTTATATAACTGAAGAAAAACGCAAAAAACGAGTCTAATATAACGATGTGAAAATTTTCACAATTTAGTTGAAAGTTTCATAGAGATTAGGTATGATAGGGACTAACACATCTTCGACACAAGGGAATGGCTGATTGTTTATGAACCTGCATCTTTATTTTTGGCTGCTGGGAATCTATGATTAACTACTGAAGATTCGTGTTCATCGCTACATGTTATACAACAGAGTGGCGCAAAAATTCTTAAGGGGTGTCTTTATTCTATGACAAATTATCAGCAAGTAGGTAAATTGCAAGTCGCAAAAGAACTTTTTGACTTTGTAAATGGGGAAGTCCTACCAGGTTTAGAAATCCAAAAAAATCAATTTTGGGTAAACTTTGATTCGCTCATTCATGAACTTGCTCCTGAAAACAAAGCACTATTAGAAAAACGTGGCGAATTGCAAAAAGCAATTAACGAATGGCACCAAAATAATAATGGGACTATAGATTCCAAAAAATATAAAGAATTCTTAACAGAGATTGGATACTTAGAACCGATTGCTGAAGATTTTCAAGTGACAACTACTAACGTTGACAGTGAAATCGCTACGCAAGCAGGTTCTCAGCTTGTTGTACCTGTAGATAATGCACGTTATGCATTAAACGCAGCGAATGCAAGATGGGGTAGCCTGTACGATGCACTTTACGGTTCGGATGTTATTAGTGATGAAGGTGGCGCGGAAGCGGGTTCGGAATACAATCCAGTCCGTGGTCAAAAAGTTATCGACTTTGCGAAAGATTTGCTTGATCAAGCAGCCCCACTTGCAGAAGGTTCTCATGCGGAAGCTACTGCATATGTAATATCAGACGGCAAATTAGAAGTTACACTTGTGAATGGTAATAAGACAAGCTTGAAAAAGGCTTCTCAACTTGTTGGATATAATGGAGAAGAATCTGCACCGACAGCTGTTTTACTAGAAAATAACGGTTTGCACATTGATATCGCAATCGATCGCAATCATCCAATCGGTAAAGAAGACAAAGCGGGTGTTAAAGACTTAATTCTGGAAGCGGCACTTTCTACATTAATGGACTGTGAAGATTCAGTTGCGGCTGTAGACGCTGAAGATAAAGTAGCTATCTATCGTAACTGGTTGGGCTTAATGAAAGGCGATCTAGAAGCGTCGTTCCAACGTGGCAGCAAAACAGTTACGAGAAGAATGAACCCAGACCGCACATATAAAACTGTGAATGGCGAAGGTTTAACGCTACACGGTCGTTCGTTGATGTTTGTTCGTAACGTAGGTCACTTGATGACGAATAATGCAATTTTAGATGAAAATAATAACGAAATACCTGAAGGGATTTTGGATGGTGTCATGACTTCCTTGATTGCTACACATAATCTGAAAGCTGACACAGAATTCAAAAACTCTCGCCATGGTTCAATTTACATCGTTAAACCGAAAATGCACGGTCCAGAAGAGGCTGCTTTTGCTAATAAATTATTCGATCGTATCGAAGACCTATTAGGCCTAGAGCGTAATACATTGAAAATCGGTGTAATGGACGAAGAGCGTAGAATGTCATTGAACTTGAAGTCTGCAATCAACGCGGTTAAAGAACGTATTGCGTTCATTAACACAGGTTTCCTTGACCGTACTGGAGACGAAATCCATACTTCTTTAGAAGCTGGACCGGTTATCCGTAAAAATGAAATGAAAACGTCTAAATGGCTTTCTTCATATGAAGCATCTAACGTAGCTATCGGTATCAAAGCGGGACTTCCAGGTCACGCGCAAATTGGTAAAGGTATGTGGGCGATGCCAGATTTAATGGCTGCAATGCTAGAGCAGAAAATTGCTCATCCAAAAGCAGGTGCAAGCACGGCATGGGTACCATCTCCAACAGCTGCAACATTGCACGCATTGCATTATCACGAAGTAAATGTGAAAGAAGTACAAGCGGGAATTGATAGTTCAATTGATTATCGTGATGGGATTTTAGATCTTCCTTTGGCGCCAAACACAGATTGGTCTGCTGAAGAAATTCAGGCAGAGCTTGATAACAATGCACAAGGTATTTTAGGTTATGTTGTTCGTTGGATCGATCAAGGTGTTGGTTGTTCAAAAGTTCCAGATATCAATGATGTAGGTTTAATGGAAGATCGTGCAACATTGCGTATTTCAAGTCAGCACATTGCAAGCTGGTTGCGTCACAATGTTTGTACGAAAGAACAAGTTCGGGAAACATTGGAGCGTATGGCAAAAGTTGTTGATCAGCAAAACGCTGACGATGAACTATATCAACCGATGGCTCCTAACTACGAAGAATCCATCGCGTTCCAAGCGGCTTGTGACTTAATCTTCAAAGCTGCTGAACAGCCAAGCGGATACACAGAGCCGATCTTACACGCACGCCGTATTGAAGCAAAAGCGAAAGCAAAACAAACAGCAACAGTAAAGAACTAATAACTTAACTAGCCACTACCTTTGCGGGGAGTGGTTTTAGTTATTTTAGACGCAAAAATAATTAGAAGCGAAGAGTGAAACGATATCATTCCAATTTCTTATCGTTTTGTCTAACTACTCTGTAAACATGGTATACTAGCGGAAGTAATTGTAGAAGAAGGGGGTTATAGATATGTTACAAAAAGATCAAACGGTATTTGTTTTAGTGGACGTACAAGGAAAACTCGCGCAAATTGTGAACGATAGTGAAGCATTGCATCAGAACCTTGAAAAATTAATCAAAGGTTTGCAAGTATTGAATATCCCGACACTATGGTTAGAACAATATCCGGATGGACTTGGCCCTACAAGTGAATCATTAGCTAGCTTGCTAGAAGGACAACAGCCGATCGCCAAGATGACATTTAGTGCAGTGGGCAATGAAGAATTTATGAAGCAACTAGAAATAATAGGCCGCAAGCAAGTGCTAATCGCTGGAATCGAGACGCATATTTGTGTTTACATGACTGCAGCAGGCTTAGTGGAAAATGGATATGAAGTAGAAGTTGTAGAAGATGCAGTGAGTTCTAGAACGGTAGCGAATAAACAAATCGGTCTAGAAAAAATGAAAGGTCTCGGTGTATCCGCTACTTGCGTGGAAACTGCTTTATATGAATTGATAGGCGAAGCCGGGACAGTAGAATTTAAAAAAGTTTTGAAAATCGTAAAATAAATAAAAAAAGCGTAATGCTCAGCATTGCGCTTTTTTATTCCCATTGTTCTCTTTGTAAATCTTCAGCTATGAGTTGTAGATCATCTGCTGTGATCGTCAATAGTTCATAATTTGTTGTTTCAGCTAATTGTGCAGCCATTTGCTTGATGAACTTTGGGGAACCTTCATTTTCTTCATCGTAGACTAATAATAAAGCGTCTGAATTTCGAAGTAGAAACTTATTCTTTTCAACGAATTGCCACGGAGCTTCATATGGTTTGTTTGTTAGGCTAACGAAATAGTCAGCTAGGGCGATGAGTTGTTCATATGTTTCTTTTTTTGTCTCATTCCAATTAGCTTGCTGATCAAGAAATGGAGTGATTACGGCATATTGTAAATGGGGGTAGTCTTCTTGCAAGTCCCAGACACACTCAATTGCCCATGTCTCGACCCCGAGTTGCCCACTAATAATCACCCATTCAAGTCCCTGATCGAGCATTGTCAATAACTGATCGGTCAAAGCTTTTTTTATAATCGCAATACCCGGATGTTGTTCATTGAATATCCCTAACTCATGTGCTTTATAACCACTAACGACAAGTCTTTTGGTCATTGTTGCTCGCTAATTGCTGCGTGTGCTAGCTTTGTAATCGTCATATCGTCCATTGGAGGATTATGAAGACCCGCACGCACATCTCGGTAATAGCGTTGAAGGGGATTGGAAAGTTCTAAACTCTTCGCGCCTACAATACGCATCGCAAGATTAACTATTTCAATCGCACTGTTTGTTACGATGGACTTCGCCACACCTAGTTCATTTTGTAAATGAATACGGCGAGCGTGATCATCATAAATGCCGGCGATATCATATAGGAGGTGACGCGCTTTAATAAGTTCAAGATCCATCTTGCCAATCTGTGTCTGTATACTAAAAAGGGAAGCGATTGGTTCATTCAAGCTATTTGGTTGGTAGGTTGCTGCAAAGTGTACAGCGTAGTCCCGTGCAGCTTGGGCAATCCCTAAATAACAAGCAGGGATATGAAGTAACCAACCATTTTGTTTATTACCTCGTGAAGCCTCATTCACTTCGACTAACTGCTCTTCAGTCGCTTTGACTTGCTCTAGCACAAGTGTTTGACTTTCTGTACCACGCATAGAAATTGTATGCCATGTTTCTTTTATGGAAAGCCCTTCTGACTCGCGCGGTATTAAAAAGAAACCAACTTTTTGCTTTTCTTCAATCCAAACAGAAACTAAGAAATGCGTTAAGGCGGGGGCCATTGTCGTGAAAGTTTTTTCTCCTGAAATTACCCATCCTTCTGCTGAACGCATTGCTGTCGTTTGGGGGCGTCCGCCACGCGTTGGGCTGCCGGTCTGTGCTTCCGTTACGGAACGATTGACGAGAGCGCCTTGCTGAATAGCTTCACTAAATTGTTTTAGTTGTTCTTCGGTCCATTTACGGTTTTCAAATAATTCACCGACGACTCCTTGATGCCAGCCGATAGCGAGTGCAGTAGCGCTATCGAATCGAGCAAGAGTCTCTTGGAATAGTACCATATCTGTCACCGAGATGCCTGGACCACCGAATTCTTTCGGTAATGTCAGTGTCGTATAGCCCATATCTACAAGTTTTTGGATATTCTCTTTTGGGAATTTTGAAAATGTATCAGATGGCTCTGAATAGCTACTGAAAAACGGACCTGCCTCAGTCAATTCATTGACCCATCGGCGTTGAAAGTCCGTTGTGATAAAAAGTTCTGTCGACAAGAGTAACACGTCCTAACTGCTTCAGTCTTCATTCATCTATAGTTTCTTCTAACTTAGTAGTTATGTAAAAACATAAGAGATCCTTGAGTACCTCTCTCAAAGTCATGAAGTTATAGTATACTAGAAAACCGAAAAAAATACCATTGTGACGAATAGAAAATTTTTAACAGCATTTTGGTCAGTTCATGACGAAAAAGAGTACGATCGGAATGGTTAACAAACTGAGCAGTGTAGTAATTAATGTTGTAAATGAAACTAAGTCGGGTTCTGTGCCAAACTGCAGTGCGAACATCGTCGTATTGGCAGCACTTGGCATAGCTGCTTGGATAATTAGTACTGCTTTAAGTAAATCACTTACTGGTAAAAATAATAAAATTCCTACTGCGATTAATGGAGAGACAATCATCCGTATAATCGTAGCTGCTGTGACGTGATGGTATGCGACTCGTTTGCGCACGATTACGGCTAATTGCATTCCGAGAACTAACATAACTATGGGTATAGAAGCATCAGCGATTAAGTCGATTCCTTGCATTAGTGAATCAGCCAATGGAACGGAAGTCACTTGAAAAATGATCCCAAGAGCTGCCGCGTAGATCAAAGGCATCCGAATCACCCGTTGCATCGAGTCTCTCCACGTAGCATGGGCTTCTCCACCGATAGAAGCGAAGAAAATGCCGATTGAATTCATCAATATCGACTGAAATACCATCATGATGACACCGTAATTAAACGCCTCATTACCGAATGCGAACAGTACGACAGGTACACCATAATTCCCGCTATTCATGAATACGCCACTTAGAATCATAGCGGATCGTTGCGAACGAGTAGCCTTCATCGCACTGGCAGTCACCCAAACAATTAGAAATAATACGATAGTTAATAAAACGGCGAACACTACTATGTATAAATACGTCTTATCCAATTTATTCGTGTAAAATGTGCGGAAAGCTAGAAAAGGGGATAGTAAATATAGTGCAGCGGTGGATATCGTTTTGATATCAAATGAGAGTAGCTTTTGTCCAATAAAGCCTATTAAGAATATAAAAAGTACAGGTGCTATAATACCGAGTAGTTCCAAAACGATTCCTTCCTTTCTAAGTTGTCTTTAGTATTATAAACGACTACATGTCTAAGAATCTAGTTGTTAACATAAAAGAACCCATCGCAATGGATGGGTTCTTTTTAAATACTAGGTTGTTTGCGAATGGGTTGAAACTTGACGGCCTTTTGTACTTTTGGAATGAGTACGATGGAAAGAATGGTCACACCAATGTCTAGCGGCAAATAAGCGACCATCCAAGACCAAGCGAGGGCATAGCTAAAGCCAGCAGGAGCCTCCATCCAATACATATAAGCAAAATACATATAATTTGTCCCGATCAAGTAGTTAGCAGCTATAGCTAACGTGCCTGCACTTAAGTAGCTAAATAAAGATTGTTTCCGCTCGAAAATCTTCCCCACAATATAAGCTACGAGAATAAAAGAAATAATGTAGCCAAATGTTGGGCTAAGGAAACTGCCTATCCCACCTTTAAATTGAGCGAAAATCGGTGCGCCCGCGAGTCCGATGAATAAATATGCCAACATAGACAAGCTACCTAGCCTACTCCCTAATAATCCGCCTGCTAGTATTGCGAACAGCAATTGAAGGGTAACAGGGACCCCGCCAATCGTCAGTAAAGGAGCGATATTCGCCCCAACTCCCATAAGTGCCGCAAATAGAGCGCATAGTACAATTTCTTTCGCTTTCATTTTCTAATCCTCCCATTAACCATTGTTGTCTTTCAAAGTATATGTTAACATAACTTTGTGTTTAGTTAACCCATATTTTTAAAGGAGTTGAAATCATGTCTGTATTATTCATCACAGGAACGGATACCGATGTAGGGAAAACAGTTGCGACGGTGTTGATCAGCGATTGTTTAAGAGAACACGGTCGACATTTCGTACCATTCAAACCTGTTCAAACAGGTGCGGTTTTACAAGAGGGGAAGTGGTTCGCGCCAGATATTCTGACATATGGGCTTTCGTTAGATGATGAACTTCAACCAGCTAACTATTTATTGAAAACGCCATGCTCGCCTCATTTGGCTGCTAGTTTAGAGGAAATGACAATTGAACCGAAAAGGCTGACGCAATCCGTTGGACAACTTGAAAGAACTTATGATGGTGTTGTAGTAGAAGGTGCGGGTGGACTTTATGTTCCACTGACGATAGACGGTTTTTGCTTAATTGATTGGATGGAGGAATTGAAGGCGCCGGTTATATTGGTGACGCGCACGGGCGTTGGGACGATCAATCATACGCTTCTTTCTATAGAAGCGATGAAATCCAGAGGCATTCCAATTGCGGGTTTGCTATTTAATGAATTGGTGCCGCAAGAAACTGGAATTACGGAAGATAATATGCGGATGATTGCTCTATTAAGTGATGTACCAGTCATCGGTATTATTCCATACCAGGACGATATTCATGATACACTCACTGACCCGGTAAAAAGAAAAGCATGCTATAAACAGTGGAATTACAAGATTGTACAGGAGGCGTTACAAGATGGAAACAAATGAATTATTGGAGAAAAGTAAGCGATATATGTGGTTACCGTTTACACAAATGTCTGATTACGAAAGAGACCCACTCATTATAAAAAGTGGTGAAGGGGTGACGGTCACTGATATCCACGGAAATACGTATTTAGATGGCTATTCTTCTTTATGGTTGAATGTCCATGGTCATCGGAAAAAGGAATTAGATGAAGCGATTCAAACACAATTACAATCAATTGCCCATTCAACTTTACTAGGAGCGGCTAATGTTCCTTCTATTTTATTGGCGGAGAAATTAGTGAAGTTAGTACCGGAAGGACTGACGCGTGTATTCTATTCAGATAGTGGTGCAACAGCTGTAGAGATTGCTGTCAAGATGGCGTATCAGTATTGGCAAAATAAAGGGGTTCGTAAAAAGACGAAATTTGTTACGCTGAGCAATGGATATCATGGCGATACGGTAGGTACGATGAGTGTTGGTTCTATTGAGTTGTACCACAAAGTGTATAGCTCTTTATTATTTGATGCACTCGTTATTCCATTCCCAGCTGTCTATAGACATCCTTCTGGTGAGGAAAACATCGTGCGAAATGAGAGTTTAGAAATGTTGCGATTGTTATTTGAAGAGAGCCATGAAGAGATAGCAGGAATGGTACTCGAGCCGATGATTCAAGGTGCAGGGGGAATGAATACGATGCCTTCTGGATACCTAAAAGGGGTGGAGGCATTGTGCAAGGAATTCAATGTACTTCTAATTGTAGATGAAGTAGCCACTGGCTTCGGACGTACTGGAAAGATGTTCGCTGTAGAACATGAAGCGATTCAACCGGATTTAATGACTGTAGCAAAAGGGCTGACAGGGGGCTATTTACCGGTGGCGGCTACGTTTGCAACAGAAGAAATCTATCAAGCTTTCTACGGCGAACATGAAGAAATGAAAACATTCTTTCATGGCCATTCCTACACGGGTAATCAGTTAGGGTGCGCTGTTGCGTTGGCGAACTTAGAGATCTTTGAAAAGGAACAACTTGTGCAACAAGCTGCGGAGAAGTCAGTAGTACTTAAACAATTATTAGAAGACGTGAAACGGCTACCTCATGTAGGTGATGTACGACAGTGCGGTTTAATGTGCGGAGTCGAAATTGTAAAAGATCCATTTACAAAAGAGTCATTCTTGCCTGAAAGTCGTGTAGCTTATCGAGCCACATTGAAAATGAGAGAGCTTGGTTTATTGACAAGACCCCTTGGCGACGTGATCGTCTTAATGCCACCCCTAGCCACTACAAGAGAACAATTAGCTGAAATGGTTGCGATTTTTAAAAAAGGAATCCATTTAGCGACAGAAGAACTAGATAAAATGGTAGTTGCCGACAGCTAAATGATGCATAGTGAGACATGTTAAACCGACGTAGTAGAAAAGTAGAAAAACCACAGCTGTAGAAGTCCTATATCTATAAATTAGATATAAAGGTACACGCTGTGGTTTTTTTGATATGAGAAATTCACTAATTACCTATGAATAATTAAAACTACTACTAGGAGAAAGTAATTAAGTAAGTGAAAGGTTGCGTTTTTCCTATGGAATAGTAGTTCTTGTATACGTATGAAATTACTTGCGATATAATCAAGAAGATTTGTATATAGGTGAATAAGTAATCGTGGGAATAAATGGGGGAGAGGGAAATCGTGAAGTTTACCGTGGGAAGAAAGTTGTGGATTGGTTTTTTAAGTGTCGGTATAATTATGGCTATTATTGGTGTAATAGGTTTTTTATCATTAAAAAATATCAATGAAAAATATCAATTTCTAATTGATGATCGCATGTACAAAGTAATTTTACTTGAACAACAACTTCGTGATCAAAATTTGTTGGGAATGAGCATTAGGGGATATATGCTTTATGGTAATAATGAATATTTGAAGGAACTTGAAGAAGCACATGTAACCGTCAAGTAATTTTGAACAGTTTTTGCTCATTAGTTTTGAACAGTTTACGCTTGAAATAATGTTTCACGATACTTAATTCTGTGACTAGCACCTTCAAAGTGAAGGACTTCAGAGCGGTGGAGAAGG